>NZ_DFRO01000026.1:0-127886 GCF_002381195.1 Acinetobacter sp. UBA3461
GGGTTTTTTATTAGTTTTTTTGCTACATAAGCTAGACATTGTAAAAGAGCAGCGTGAGCTAAAATAGTTTTTATAAAAGTTTCAGACAAAAAAAACGCAATGATTGGGGTTGTCATTGCGTAGAAAAAGGAAAAACTTGTTGCAAATGAAACTGTGGAGAATGTTTCTTGCTATTTCCTGAATATGTTTTCATATTAAAACTGGCTTGTTATTTTTACATTGGTAAACGTGTAAAGAGCTGTTAACTAAAGTAAGTTTTTCTACCTTTGTGTGACAGAAAAAAGCAACTATGAATCAAATGTGTAGGAATTCAATAAAAAAGCCCTTCATGTGAAGGGCTTTTCAAACTTTATCCAAGCATTAGAAGCGGAACACGCCAAGGGCAGTTTTAACTTCATCCAAAGTCGCTTGAGTAATATCACGGCATTTGTCTGTACCAGTCTTGAGTACATCCATAATGTAGTCAGGATCTTTAGAAAGTTCCATACGACGTTCACGAATTGGACCGATTAATTCTTTCAGAATACCTTCAAGACGTTTTTTCACTGTACCATCACCCAAACCACCACGGCGGTAATGGGCTTTTAGTTCTTCCAGTTCTTCTTTGTTGGTATCGAACGCATCCAGGTAAGTAAATACCACGTTACCTTCAACCTGACCTGGATCTTCAATACGCAGGTGGTTCGGATCCGTATACATTGCGTTAACGGCTTTCTTGATATCTTTGTCTGATGCATCTAGCACAATGGTATTGCCCAGAGATTTAGACATTTTCGCCTTACCATCAAAGCCTGGTAAACGGCCAACGTTAGATAGCAGGGCTTTACATTCTGGAAGTAGCTCACGACCTACCTGACGGTTCAGACGACGCACGATTTCGTTAGTCTGTTCAATCATTGGGATCTGGTCTTCACCTACTGGAACCACAGTCGCTTTGAATGCAGTAATGTCCGCGGCCTGCGCCACTGGATAGCACAAGAAGCCCGCCGGAATATCACGCTCAAAACCACGCATCTGAATTTCAGACTTAATTGTTGGGTTACGCTCAAGACGTGAAACAGTCACGAAGTTGAGGTAAAGCATGGTCAATTCATTGAGGGCAGGAAGGCAAGACTGAACGCAGATTGTGGTTTTAGTCGGATCAATGCCTACCGCAAGATAATCTGTTGCAACTTCAATGATGTTACGACGTACTTTTTCGAAGTTATCTGCATTGTCTGTCAAGGCCTGTGCATCTGCCAGCAGAAGATGCTGATGGTGAGAATCCTGTAAACCCACGCGAGAGCGTAATGAACCAACAAAGTGACCGAGGTGAAGTTGTCCGGTAGGACGGTCGCCAGTCAAGATCACTGGACGATTATCTTGATTACTCATTATTTATTCCAAAACAGTAGTCGTACTACATTCAAATTTTTAGGATCGCAACATTGTACGGCATTCTGTTTTTGAATGTCAGTCACAATGAATCACAGTAATAAAAAATCTCTGAAATTAAAGAAGTAAATACAATCTTTCTGCTGCTTTTTGATTAGAATATTTTTACATTTATAAGGAATAACAAGAATGGCGAGTAGCTTATTAATATTATTGGATGATATAGCCACAGTTCTAGATGATGTTGCAGTCATGAGTAAAATGGCGGCAAAAAAAACGGCCGGGGTCTTGGGAGATGATCTGGCGCTCAATGCTCAACAGGTAAGCGGTGTACGTGCCGAACGTGAACTTCCGGTGGTATGGAGCGTTGCCAAAGGTTCTTTTGTCAATAAACTCATTCTTGTTCCTTTGGCCTTGCTGATCAGTGTGGTTGCACCATGGTTGATTAATCCTTTATTGATGATTGGTGGGTTGTTCCTGTGTTATGAAGGCGTAGAAAAAGTACTGCATAGTCTCAAACATAGAAAAGCTAAAACTGAAGAAGCTGCGCAGGCAGAATTAAACGCAATCGAAACGGATCTGGTTAAATTTGAAAAAGATAAAATTAAAGGTGCGATTCGTACTGACTTTATTTTGTCAGCTGAAATTGTTGTGATTTCCTTGGGTACTGTTGCAGCGGCTGCTTTTTCCACCAAGGTGATGGTGCTTTCGACGATTGCTGTGGCCATGACCATCGGAGTGTATGGCTTTGTTGCCATGATTGTGAAAATTGATGATGTAGGTTTGCACTTGAGCAAGCAGGCATCGAGTTTCAAGCAAAGTGCAGGACGAGGCTTGTTAGCTTTTGCACCCAAACTGATGAAAACTTTAACTATTGTGGGAACAATTGCCATGTTCCTGGTCGGTGGCGGGATTATTGCTCACGCCATTCCATGGTTTCATCATTTCACTGAAGATTCAGTCGAGTATGTAGAGCACATTCCTACAATGGGCAGTATTATAGGTGCAGTTACGCCAACACTCATTAATTTAGTCATTGGTTTTATCGCAGGGCTCTTGGTCTTCATTGTTATTGGCTTCATTCAAAAGATCAGATCAAAATCAAAGCAGGCATAATTTTGGTTGGCTAGAAGTAAGTCAAAATTAAACTATAAGGAATCTTACTATGCGCTGGAAAGGTCGTCGAGTTAGTAGCAATGTTGAAGACCGCCGTGGTGGAGGTGCCAAAGCGGGTGGTATCAGTATTCTGGGGCTGATTGTGGCTTTTGTTGCCTGGAAATTTTTTGGTGTAGATCCGCAACAAGCTTATCAAGCCACTAAGCAGGTGACACAAGGTGTTTCCAGTGCTGAAACGCGTGGTCTGGAAAATCCAACGCCAGAGCAGCAAGAAGCAATTGACTTTGTCGGAACTGTTCTTGCCGATACAGAAGATACCTGGTCACAGGTGTTCCAGCAGCAGCTGAATCAGCAGTACACTCCCCCTAAACTGGTACTCTTCAGCGGTGTGGTGAATTCTGGTTGTGGTGCGGCGCAATCCGCCATGGGACCGTTTTATTGTCCGGCAGATCAGAAAGTGTATATCGACACGACCTTCTTTAGGGATATGCGTAGCCAGATGGGCATTAGTGGTGAGCAGAATTCAACTGAGCTATCGCGTAATGATCAGGCTGGTGACTTTGCTCAAGCATATGTCGTGGCACATGAGGTTGGACATCACATTCAGACCATCCTGGGTATTTCTTCTCAGGTGCAGCAGGCACGCCAGCAAGCCACAAAGGTGCAAGCGAATCAGCTGTCAGTCTATCAGGAGCTGCAAGCCGACTGTCTGGCGGGGGTATGGGCTTATCATAATCATGAGCGTACTCAATTCCTGGAGCAGGGTGATGTACAGGAAGCCATGGATGCAGCGCATAAGATTGGTGATGACTATTTACAGAAAAAAGCCCAAGGACATGTGGTGCCAGATAGCTTTACTCATGGGACTAGTGCGCAGCGCGTACAATGGTTTAATATTGGTCTGAAATCTGGTCAGATGGCAGACTGCGATACTTTTAATAAAGGTATTTAATATCCTAAAGGTATTTAAATCTATTTAAAGTGTCAGATGAAATCGAAAAGGAGCAGTTGCTCCTTTTTCTTGAGCATAGAAAAACTTATTTATTCAGAAATCGCTGAAAATTCCTGATCAGCTTGAAGCTGACAAATAAAGCAGCTAAAGCAAATAAGCTAATACCAAAGACTACATATTTCAGCCCAGCAATGTCCTGCTGATAAAATTGCTGGATCTCATTAGCAGAATAGGAAAATTCTGAAACCTGACCAGTGCGGCTATCTTTATATTTAACCTGTTGAATATAAGAAAACTCACCTGCCTTAAATAGTTTCACTTGATCAATCTGACGGGTATGAGACTGATTAAAGTCATCGCTACACAACGCCGTATAATGGGTACAACTACTTTTGGAAATATAACCATTCCCTGCAATCAGAACAAAAATGGCATGATCTGGTTTCTGGTTATTGGACAGCAAAACATACTGCTGATCTGGTGAGCTGGTTAAGTTAAATGACTTGCCTTGTTGATAATACTGCTCGGCCTGCATGATCTCCTGAATTTTGGCAAAACAGGTAAAACACAATGCAAGCGTGACTAAAAAAATCACAGTAGCAAGAAAAAGACGGAAAACAAGTTTAACGGTTTGATGCATGGGAGAAGGATTCAGAAGAACTGGTAAAAGAATACAGCAAAGTACTAAGATAGAATTGTATGATAAACCACCATTTGGAACTATTGAAAAGAAACTTAACTAAATAGCAAAATAAACAGGATTAAAATTATTTCATCCAGAAATGCTTTTTCATTTGATATTTTATTTTTAAATAAGCCAAATCACTCATTTTCAGGAATGAGGCGCGCTTTAAGGGAACCCATGGGCAATTTCTTTTTCTTGCAACTTTTGACCGTTGTTTTTGCATTATCTATTGCCACGACATTATTTAATAAAAGAGTGCTAGGTTTTCCTCAAGCGATTGGTGTTCCGATTGTTTCTGCAATTTTTGTATTTATCCTGCAATGGGGCGCGAGCCTGCTGCAGGGCAATCCTTTTTTCAGTATCAATATTGCCAATATTGAAAATGCAGTCCGGCATATCGATTTTTATGATTTTCTGATTAACGGCGTCATCTGTTTTATTTTGACCTCATCTGCGCTGAAATTTAAGGTTTCCGATTTGCGCAATCACTGGCGTCCGATCGGAATTCTAGCCAGTCTGGCGCTGGTGATCTGTGCAGTCTTGTTTGGTCTAGTCCTGTATGGTTACCAGTTCCTGATCGGTAAGCATGTTGATCTGTTGGTATTACTATTACTGGGCGCAGCATTAGGTGCAACGGACCCGATCGGAATTAAAGGGGTTCTCAGTTCAGTTCGTGCACCGCATCACTTAATGGTAAAACTGGAAGGTGAGTCACTATTTAACGATGCGATGTGTATTGCCTTGTTTATGACGCTTTTGAATGTATTACAGGGTGAGAACTTTACCTTATTGGGCGTCCTGCAAACACTGCTCTACGAAATTGTGGTGGCTGTATTCATTGGCGTGGTATTTGGTTGGGCAATCCTACGCATTCTTCGCGGCAAACATGAAATGGAATCCCTGATTCTAACCACGGCATTACTGGCTTGTGGTTCTTATCTAGTGGCCTTGCTAGCGCATGCTTCTGCACCAATTGCCTGTGTGATTGGGGGCCTGATCGTTGGTAATAAATGGAAAGAAATTCTGGCAGATGCTGATATTGGCGATGTAAACCATTTCTGGCATACGGTTGAAGGAATTATTAATTCTTTCCTGTTTACCCTGATTGGTCTTGAACTGTTTATTCTGGATTTAAGCACTAGCCTGATTCTAGGCGGGATCGTGGCTTTTATTATTCTGCATGGGGTACGTTTCGCAGCAAACTTCCTGTCTTTTTCCATGTTTCCACATTTGCGTAAAAAACGTTATAACGGCAGTCTTGCGATTCTCTCTTGGGGTGGTGTCCGTGGCGGGATTTCTTTAGCTTTGATTCTGGCTGTTGCCAATGTTCCGCAACTAAAAGAGTACAGCAGTATTCTGGTCGGTTATACCTTTATTGTGGTGCTGTTATCCGGTGTGGTCTGTGGTCTGGGTTTACCAGCTGTGATGAATGCCTTTTATTATAATCCGAATGAAGAGAAAGAAGGCTGGAAGGGCTGGTATCAGCGGATGTGCCATAAAATGAACCGTAAAGGTTTCCAATATATTATCGGTGAAGATGCAAATGGCAATGAAATTATTACGGTGTATAAGCCTGAAAGCCTGATTGATGAAAAAGATGAAGATGGCGTAGCAGCAGTGCATAATCCTGAAAAAGTGCATGAAGTGAAACGTCTGGAAAGTCCGGATAACTTCTAAAATACTTTTGATTTAAAAAAGAGAATTTTTGGATTGTCTTTTTTATTTCCTAGATATTAACTTGGTGAGTTTGAATCCAAATATTATGATCAAAGCAGCTTAAATGGATATATTGAAAATGCCAGCCAAACCCAGTGATGAACTTGCTCGAATGATTCTTGGTGTGATTGCATTAATCCCTCGAGGGAAAGTTGCCAGCTATGGTCAGCTGGCCCAGCTTGCAGGATTGCCACGACATGCACGTCTGGTTGGACGAGTACTGAGAGAGATGGATGAAGTATCTGATCTGCCTTGGCATCGCGTCGTTAGTTCGCAAGGTAAAATCAGTGTGCAAAAACTGGATGAGCAGGGGATGAATATTCAGGCAGGTAAATTACTGGAAGAAGGTGTTGCAATTATTAAAGGTAAAACTAATCTGAAACTCTACCAATGGGATGGCAGCATCCAATAAAAATACCCCATGTGTACATGAGGTATTTTGAAGAGGATAAAATAATAATTTATGCCTGACCACGAACCACAAGCACTGGAACATCGGACTGTCCTAGAATGCTTTGAGCTACACTGCCAAGGAAGAATTTCTTGAACCCGGTACGGCCATGTGATCCAATCACAATCAGGTCGGCACCTAAAGTTTTTGCTGCTTTGGCAATCTCGGTATTTACCACCTGACCTTCCAGCAACTGGGTATCTACCTGTACACCAGCTGTTTCAAAACGTTTTTTCGCTTCATCCAGGTTTTGCTGGATTGCAGTACGTGCACGTTCAATTAAATCATTGGTTTGTGCTGCGGTAATGTATTCAGCCGCAATATAAGGGTCTAAGGTCATCACCTGAACTACAGTGATTTTACCGTTAAAAGTTTTCGCCAGTTGTACTGCCTGATCTACCGCAGCATAAGCCGTTTCTGAACCATCAATTGGAACTAAAATATGTTGAAAAGCCATGGTCATTCTCCACATGTATTTATGGGTATTATAAAAATTTTAAACAATGCCTATGATCCGTCGGGCATGGTATTTTTTAAATAATAACGCTAATCAGGTTAAAATAAAACCAAGTAAATCCATATGGTTAAATAATGTTTTAGTAAAAATATTTTTTATAAATTATTGTTTTATATTAAAAATAATAAAATATAGATTCATTTGTATTTTAAATGCTTCAAGCTGTCAGACTAAGGTCGCACCTAATAGATCATCTGCATTATTCACATTGAATTTGTGTCGTGTCTATTTTAAGTTTTGGTGCGAGCCGTTGATACTGTTGTTGAATAGAGACATTGGCTGATCCATAAATTTGTTGTTGGAGTTGGGAGATTTTGGATTCTGTAATGTGTATGCGTGCACAATGCAGGGCGATTTGGTTTTCTTGAGTAACTTTCATTTGTTCAGTTGCATCATATTCAGCAAAATGCTTCAGTTTTTGCTGTGCTTTACTCAGTTGAACCAAACTTCGTTTTTTTTGCATACTCATAAGTTGATGATTATTAATCCAATGTGCGACATCACGGCGTACACCGTTATAATCTACCATCAGTGGTGAAATCAATTGGCAGGCACTCAGGCTGAGTGCTGTAGAAATGGTCAAGAAAATTTTAGTTTTAATCATATCTGAGTAACTTAAAACGGTTTTAAAATTCATATTAATACGTGAAATACATAATAAAAACTGATTTTGGTTAAAGTTTGATGCAAATACACGCATTTGCCTAAAGACTGAACATTTGTGAGTTAAAATGCTTGACGAGGAATGCGGAAGTTACGATAATGCGCACACAGTTTACGGCTATGTAGCTCAGTTGGTTAGAGCACCGCACTCATAATGCGGGGGTCACAAGTTCAAGTCTCGTCATAGCCACCATTTTTATAGACCAAGCTCTCAGCTTGGTCTCTTTTTTTGTGTCAAATAAATATATTTAAGCCTATAAAATTGTTGCACTATTCTTGTTAATTTAAATTTTCCAGCGCCAACTTATTAATATATTTGAGTTATACATTTATCTTAAATCACTACCAATAAAAAAACGCCTAAGCGGACTTGGGCGTTTTTCTGAATAAACAGGGTTAAATCAGATACCCGCTTTCCATCCATTTACGATTGGGTAGCGACGTTCGCGGCTGAAAGCACGTGAGCTGATACGAGGACCTATCGCACCTTGACGACGTTTATATTCATTCACGTCAACTAGACGAATCACACGTTTTACCACTTCTTCCTCAAAGCCTTTCTCAATGATGTCATCCTGACTCATGTCTTCTTCGATATAAGAGTAAAGGATTGCATCCAATACTTCATATGGAGGTAATGAATCCTGATCAACCTGATCTGGGCGTAATTCTGCCGAAGGTGGACGGGTAATCACACGCTCAGGAATCACGGGTTTGTCTGCAATACTGTTACGGTATTTCGCCAGTTCAAACACAATAGTCTTATACACATCTTTCAGTACTGAGAAGCCACCAACCATGTCACCGTACAGAGTGCAATAACCCACAGCTACTTCTGATTTATTGCCCGTCGATAGTACCAGGTTGCCAAATTTATTCGACAAAGCCATCAATAGTGTGCCACGTGAACGAGCCTGCAGATTTTCTTCAGTTGCATCCACTGGAGCATCACCGAAGAACGGATACAGGGTTTGCAGGAAGCCATTTACGATCGGGTTGATCTCGGCAATACCAAAAGTCACGCCCAGTGTTTTCGCCTGTTCAGCTGCATCTTCCACACTGATCTGAGCCGTATAGGTATAAGGCATCATTACCGCTTGTACTTTATCTGCACCGATGGCATCTACAGCAATCGCAAGTGTCAAGGCAGAATCAATGCCACCAGACAGACCTAGAATTACACCCGGGAAACCAGAACGTTGTACATAATCGCGTGTTGCCATGACCAGGCTTTGATAGATCTCTGCCATGGTGTCAAGAGTAGGGGTAATGCTGGTTTTGCTAAACGCAAGGTTAGTTGCATCATATTCAGCAATAGATAGATTTTCCTGGAAACTTGCTGCTTGCAGCGCAACTTCACCAGATTTATTCAGTACGAAACTCGTACCGTCAAAAACAAGATCATCATGACCGCCGACCTGGTTGCAATATACCAGGTTGATATTGAGCTGTTTAACCAAAGCTGCCATGGTTTCAATACGGTGCTGTGGCTTACCGACTTCATATGGAGAAGAGTTCAGTACCACCACAGTATCAACATTCAGCTGAGCCAGCTGTTGAACAACATTCAGAGACCATACATCTTCACAGATCAGTACTCCAAATTTATGACCGAGGTATTCAAATACCAGGTGTTGATGACCTTCATTAAAATAACGCTTCTCATCAAACACAGCATAGTTTGGTAAAGTCTGCTTGTTATAAATTCCCAATACCTGACCGTCTTTCATCACTGCAGCAGAGTTAAAACGCTGGCCATCTTCAGTCTGGTTGACAAAGCCAAAGACCATTACGATATCTTTGACTTGTGCCAGTTGATCAAATGCCTGTTGGGTGCGTTTAGTCAAGCTTGGACGCAGAATCAAGTCATCTGCAGGGTAGCCCAGAGTCGAAAGTTCTGGAAAGATAATCAGGTCAGCATTGTCTTTTTTAGCCAGATTGGCCTGTTCGATCATTTTTTGCGTATTTGCATCGATATTGCCAACATGTGGAGAGAATTGAGCAAGGGCAATTTTAAAACTTTTCATTCCAACTAAATCCTAATCCTGATAGATTTTTTGCACTAATCGGCTATTGTTTAAAATTATAGTTATTTAGCCGAATGCAATCTGGTACTTACATAATGCCAAATGGCGGGAAACATAAACACAATAATAAAAGCTTGATACCTAATCTCATTTTTGGAAATAAAATATCATACAAGAGTTATTCTATCGAAATTTGAAGCAGATGCTAGCGTTGTTTGCATAGATTTATTGTTGAAATGCAACTGGATGATTAAAAATAAAAGGATCACATATTGTTTTGTATCGAATCTGCCTGACCAGGGCGAAAAGATTTATATATAAAGATTTTAATATACTACTCTCTAATCCGTTTCCTGAATGATATTTGGCAGCTTTTGAAGATAAATATCACGTGCAATATCACCTTGCTGCTCAATATTGTAGGTCCAGAAAGACTTGCCGGGAATATAGGAGTATTGATAAGGATTATAGCGGCCAAAACTCAAAAAATAAGCCGTCTGTAATATCGCGCCACGCAATACCACATTAATGCCATGCTGATACTGGAAAATATGCGTCATCTCATGAATAAACACTGCACGATAACTTGCAGTCTCTTTGGAATAGTCATCTTTAAAAAGCGCATTGCGTACATGAATATAGCCACTAGGTGCCATCAGAATATGCTTGGGTTGCCAAGGCAGGAAAGGATGGTTCATAACATGCACCTTGCCGTAATCAATCCGGTCTCCAAACACTGAACGACACATCTGGATTTCGCCTACAGTCAGCTGACGGCATTTAAATTGTGGAAATCGGATTAGTCTTAACAACAGGAATAAAAAACGGTAGGGCATAGTATTTATGAATAGCCAGGATGACCTGATTATAACGGGGTTATAGGCTTGGATTTGTAAGCATCTTTATCATTCTATTTAAGACAATAATCTCAACTTTTTATTTACTACTGCTGTGCTTATATTTTTATTGTCCATAAAAAACCGCCCGAAAGGGCGGTTTCTTGGGTCTTTCGACGCGATTCGAATTAACGAACGATATCGCGTTGAGTTTCGCCAGTATAAAGCTGACGAGGACGACCGATCTTGTAAGATGCGCTGTGCATTTCTAACCAGTGGCTGATCCAGCCCACTGTACGTGCAAGAGCGAAAATTACAGTAAACATTTCTGTCGGGATACCAATCGCTTTAAGGATGATACCTGAGTAGAAGTCTACGTTCGGGTAAAGGTTACGTTTGATGAAGTATTCGTCAGAAAGCGCGATACGTTCAAGTTCCATAGCCAAAGCAAGTTGTGGATCGTTGATACCAAGTGCTGTTAACACTTCGTCGCAAGTCTCTTTCATTACTTTCGCACGTGGATCGAAGTTTTTGTAAACTCGGTGACCGAAGCCCATTAGTTTAACTTCTTTAGTTTTTACTTTTTCCATGAACGGAGCAACGTTCTCTACAGTGCCGATTTCATCCAGCATCTTAAGAACAGCTTCGTTTGCACCACCGTGAGCAGGGCCCCATAGCGCCGCGATACCAGCAGCGATACATGCATACGGGTTAGCGCCAGTAGAACCAGCAAGACGTACTGTAGAAGTAGATGCGTTTTGTTCGTGGTCAGCATGAAGCGTGAAGATACGGTCCATTGCTTTCGCAAGAATCGGGTCAACTTTGTAGTCACGGTCTGCAGGAGTAGCAAACATCATGTACAGGAAGTTTTCTGCATAAGTCAAATCGTTACGTGGGTAAACGAACGGTTGACCTACTGTGTATTTGTAAGTCCAAGCAGCCAGTGTAGGCACTTTAGCGATCAAGCGAATCGCAGTGATTTCACGATGGTCGATGTTTTCGATGTCAAGGCTGTTGTGATAGAACGCAGAAAGCGCACCAACAACACCACACATGATCGCCATAGGATGCGCGTCACGACGGAAGCCATTGAAGAAGCGGCTAACTTGGTCATGAACCATCGTGTGGTTACGAACTTTAGCATCAAATTCAACTTTTTGTTCAGCAGTAGGAAGCTCGCCATTTAGAAGAAGGTAGCAAGTTTCAAGGTAGTCTGCTTTAGTCGCTAACTGGTCGATTGGGTAGCCACGGTGTAAAAGAACGCCTTTACCACCGTCGATGAAAGTGATTTTAGATTCACACGCAGCTGTAGATACGAAACCAGGATCAAAAGTAAAGTGACCTGCAGCCAACACATCTTTAACGTCGATTACATCTGGGCCCAATGTGCCGCTGTAAATTGGTAGTTCAATTTGTTTGCCATCAAGCTGTAAAACGGCTTTTTTGCCAGTTGCTTCAGACATTCAATAGATCTCCTGTCCTGGTGAATGTTTATCCGAGTTGTCTATCAATCTTTTAATGTACAAAACGGACGGATCAAAAATTTGCTATAAGATTAGTGAGTACTGAAATTTTGTCAATTATACTTATGGATAAAAAATGACGTTACACAGCGGCTTAGTCACATAATCTCTGTATAAAAAGCTTTATTAAAATCACAGCATCAACGCGCTATAATAAGATAAAACATGTAGAAGGTGCAGAAAAAAATGCATTGTTTGCAGCAATAATCATCATCTTTTAATCGTAAAAAAATGTTTAAAATGATTAGGTTTATAACGATAAAGTGGCTAAAACTATATAAATTTCACTACTTACAGCTTTTTCAAGGGTTGTCAGTTTTTGTCAGGTTTTATAAATAAAAGCACTTAATAGAATATTTCAAAATGTCTGTTTGATTAAAAAATGACTTATTTTTGCTCGATTAAATCATACTAATTCGATTTATTTGGAGACCTGTTTCACATTTTTAAGTTGAATAGTATAGATCGGTACTGAAATGTGTTTTATCTGCCTAAGTGACATATTCATTCAACTATTATAAAGATAGTTTTGTATTCACCGTTTGGCCTATCATAAATCTTTAAAAAATAGAGGGTTCTGTATAGTTTGAGTGATATTTTCAATCGAGCGCTAAGTGCTTGAATCTTCACCTTTAGTCTAAAGAACAGATGTTTCTAATATATATCCATATAGGACTAAATTAATCGGCTTTATTATTTAAAAACATATATATAAGTATTGATTAGAAGGCAATTATAAAATTATTGCAGATTAATCTTATTGTTAATGATTCTTATTTAAAGGGTTTTTAGCCAAAAAGCTTATGAGAGTTGTTTGTATTTTGATAGTGAGCGTTTTATAATTCAGTGTCGTTTTACGTTTAGGCATGTATTTGTCTAATCAATGCCAGCTTTCCTTCGAATTAATTCCAACAAACTCCGGATGGAGTTTTTAACTACAGGATGCCCGCTGTGAAAAGCAACAGACCTGTCAATTTGTCCATGGGTCAAGTTTTAGAAGTAAACTTAAAATCACCTGTGGCTATTGCATCAATTCTACACCGTCTTTCTGGTGTGATCGTATTCTTACTCGTACCGGTCCTTTTATGGATTTTAGACAAGTCATTGTCTTCGCCTGAAGGTTTTGCTCAAGTGCAAGAAATCTTTAATGGTTTCATCGTGCGTTTTGTTGTATGGGTATTTGTAGCCGGCTTAATTTATCATACGTTTACTGGTATTAAGCACTTACTTGCAGATGTTGGCGTTGCAGAAGAACTGCAAAGCGGCCGTACTGCAGCTACTATTTCATTAATCTTGTCTGCGATCGGTATTGTTGCAGCATTTGTATGGATCGTACTCTAATGAAAAGTGCTACTGGTTTAACGGGTTCAGGTTCTCGCGATTGGTTTCTTCAACGTGTGAGTGCAGTGGTTCTAGCTGTGTATACTGGTATCGTTTTGGGTTGGATTCTACTGAATGGTGGCTTCAACTTTGAACAGTGGTACGGCTTTATGATGACTACACCAATGAAGATTTTGTCTTTATTGGCCGTATTCTCTCTTGTTGCACACGCATGGATTGGCATGTGGCAGGTTTTCACTGACTATGTGACTACTCGTCAAATGGGTCCATCAGCATCAGGTTTACGCATTGTATTGACTTCAGCAGTGATTATCGCTGTATTAGCATACGCAATCTGGGCAATCCAGATTTTCTGGGCTTGATAGGAAGAGATCATGGGCGCAATTAACCCTAAAGAAGATTACACAAATATTCCACATGAAACTTTCGATGCTGTCATCGTGGGTGGCGGTGGTTCAGGTATGCGTGCATCTTACCAACTTGCTCAAGCTGGTTTAAAAGTTGCTGTACTGACTAAAGTATTCCCGACACGTTCACACACTGTTGCGGCACAGGGTGGTATTGGTGCATCTCTTGGTAATATGCAAGAAGATAACTGGCACTACCACTTCTATGACACAGTTAAGGGTTCTGACTGGTTGGGTGACCAGGACGCGATCGAGTTTATGACGCGTGAAGCACCTCAAGTGGTATACGAATTAGAACATTTAGGTATGCCATTTGACCGTAACGCAGACGGTACGATTTACCAACGTCCATTCGGTGGTCACTCTGCAAACTACGGTGAAAAAGCGGTTCCTCGTGCATGTGCTGCAGCTGACCGTACAGGTCACGCACTTCTTCATACGCTTTATCAAAGCAACGTGAAAATGGGTACACAATTCTTCGTAGAATGGATCGCACTTGATTTGATCCGTAACGAAGCTGGCGATGTACTTGGTGTAACTGCTATCGATCAGGAAACTGGTAAAATTGCAGTATTCCAGGCGAAAGCTACTCTATTTGCTACTGGTGGTGCGGGTCGTGTTTACCGTGCATCTACTAACGCGTATATCAATACTGGTGACGGTCTTGGTATGGCAGCTCGTGCAGGTATTCCATTACAAGATATGGAATTCTGGCAGTTCCACCCTACAGGTGTTGCGGGCGCAGGCGTATTGCTAACTGAAGGTTGTCGTGGTGAAGGTGCAATCCTTCGTAACAAAGATGGCGAACCGTTCATGGAACGTTATGCTCCAACTTTAAAAGACTTGGCACCACGTGACTTCGTATCACGTTCTATGGACCAAGAGATCAAAGAAGGTCGTGGCTGTGGTCCTAAAGGTGATTATATCCTTCTTGATATGACGCACCTGGGTGCGGATACGATCATGAAACGTCTTCCATCTGTATTTGAGATTGGTAAGAAATTCGCGAACGTTGATATCACCAAAGAGCCAATTCCGGTAGTGCCAACAATCCATTACCAAATGGGTGGTATTCCTACGAATATTCATGGTCAGGTTGTTGTTCCAGAGTCTCCGGAAACTGAAGCACTGGTTACTCACTACGACAAGAACACTGATACATACTCTACTAACCAAGAAGGCCGTAACTTCACTAAACCAGTGAAAGGTTTCTATGCGATTGGTGAATGTTCTTGTGTATCTGTACATGGTGCAAACCGTCTAGGTACAAACTCACTACTTGACTTGGTTGTATTTGGTAAGGCTGCTGGTCAGCATATCATCGATTATGTGACTAAACATCACGGTGATGAATATGAACCGCTTCCTACCACTGTACTTGAGCAAACTGTTGCACGTATTCGTAAACTTGACGAATCAACTACGGGTGAAAATGCTCAAGAAGTTGCTGATGCGATTCGTGATATCGTTCAAGACCACGCTGGTGTATTCCGTACATCTGCACTTCTTGAAGAAGGTGTGAAACAGATTCTTGCAATTGAACCGCGCGTGCGCAACATTCACTTGAAAGACAAATCTAAAGTATTCAACACAGCACGTATTGAAGCACTTGAAGTTGAAAACTTGTATGAAGTTGCTAAAGCGACTCTAATTTCAGCTGCAGCGCGTAAAGAATGCCGTGGTGCGCATACGGTAGTAGACTTTGAAGAGTCTCCTGACCATCCTGCATACCCATACGGTCGTCGTGATGATGAGTGGATGAAGCACACATTATGGTTCTCTGCGGACAACCGTCTTGAGTACAAACCAGTGCGTTACCGTCCATTGTCGGTTGATGCAATTCCACCTAAACCACGTACATTCTAATTCGGAGAAGTAAGATGAGTAGAGGTACTCGTACATTTAATATCTACCGCTACGATCCTGATAAGGATGCAGCACCGTACATGCAAACTTTTAAACTGGAATTGACTGACAAGCACCGTATGTTGCTTGATGCACTTCTGGCATTAAAAGTACAAGACGAATCTTTAACGTTCCGTCGCTCATGTCGTGAAGGTATTTGTGGTTCTGATGGTGTAAACATCAATGGTAAAAACGGTCTTGCATGTCTGTGGAACCTGAATGATTTACCAGAAACAATCACAATCCGTCCACTGCCAGGTCTTCCAGTAGTTAAAGACCTTGTTGTAGACATGAATCAGTTCTACGATCAGTACAACAAGATTCATCCGTTCTTGATCAACAATCAGCCTGCACCGCCTAAAGAGCGTCTGCAGTCTCCTGAAGAACGTGAACATCTTGATGGTCTGTATGAATGTATTCTTTGTGCATGCTGTTCAACTTCATGTCCGTCATTCTGGTGGAACCCTGACAAGTTCCTGGGTCCTTCAGCATTGTTGAATGCTTACCGCTTCATCATTGACTCACGTGATACAGCAACTCAAGAGCGTTTGGCTCGTCTTGACGACCCATTCTCGCTGTTCCGTTGTAAAGGCATCATGAACTGTGTATCTGTATGTCCTAAAGGCTTGAACCCTACGAAAGCAATCGGTCACATCCGTAACATGCTTCTAGATATGGCTGGCTAATTCAGACTGCGAATAATAGTTTGTCAAAAAAGCACACCACTTGGTGTGCTTTTTGCTTTATAGGGGCGCTGAAAAGGGGAGACTAGTTGAAAAGCAGAAGTTATCAGCAGGAGCTCTGGTGCAATCATAAAAGGTGATGAATCATTTCAGAGCATTTTGCTCAGGTTTGTGCACTAATATGATGTAGTTCGATTTATTTATGATTTTTAGATGTAAAACTGACCTGAAAAAGATTCCCGATAATGTTATTATATAACGCAAGATTGCAAAGGGAGTGGATTGGAAGATTTACTCTCTTTTTGTTTATCAGTGGCATGGTGGATGGATGTAGGACTTTAGTCTACGGAGATTGTGTTTTTCATTTAAAGCTCCCTATGTTAGAGTAATTTCTGGTTGATGTATTTGACTAAAAAACACACATTTCTCGTCAAAAAAATCAATTGATTAGTCAAGATCGTGATAGCATTTAGCATAAGACCATATCCAAAAAATGTAAGGATTAATGTACACTTTTTAAACACGGAAAAACCTGCGACTGGTATATAAAGGTAAGTTAGAGTCGCTTTAGAAAAAATATAGCTTAAGCCTTTGTTTTTTCTAAGTCGATTTGCAAAAAAAATTGCTCGGTTTTTATCGGGTATTCGATGAGTGATGATGCCGCTGAGGGGCGTTATTGTTCATTAAACATATCAAGAGTTGCTCTTGGTGTGGTGATAGCGCCTCATGGCTTATGCCTTATGGGGGACTAATGTCATCTTACCAATTTGACATTACTAATCCTGGGTTTTGCTTAAAAAGCATCCTGAAAATGTTTTTGCAATAGGAAATGGGTCCACAAATGCAAGAAGTTGCTGACGCTCTGCGTCTTGACACTGAACTTAGCGCTGATAGTGCAGCGTATATTGAAGAACTTTATGAGCAGTATCTGACCGCTCCAGACTCAGTGGGTGCTGACTGGCAGGAATACTTCGGTAAGTTCCCTAAAGGTGACCAACCACACAGCAATGTACGTGAGCAATTCCTACTGTTAGGTCGTAATTCAAGCCGTGTTCAGCCTGTCATTCAAGCGACAGTAAGTTCTGATCACGAGCGTCGTCAAATTGGCGTATTACAACTCATTGCGGCTTATCGTAACCGTGGTCATCAGAAAGCTAAATTAGATCCATTAGGTCTTGCAAAACGCGAACAAGCATTTGACTTAGAACTGGATGCACATGGTTTAACCAAGTCTGATTTAGACACAGTATTCAATACTGGTAATCTTGCGATCGGTAAAGAAGAAGCAACGCTTGCTGAAATTCTTGCTGCATTAGAGTCTACATACTGCGGTACTGTTGGTTCAGAATACATGCACATCGTTGACACCAAGGAAAAACGTTGGATTCAACAACGTCTTGAAGGTGCACGTGGCCAGTTTGGTTTCAACACACAACAGAAAAAACATGTACTTGAACGTTTGACTGCAGCTGAAGGCTTAGAAAAATACTTAGGTAATAAATTCGTTGGTGCAAAACGTTTCGGTGTTGAAGGCGGTGAGTCTTTTATTCCGATGGTTGATGCAGTGATTCAACGTGCAGGTTCTGTTGGTTGTAAAGAAGTTGTAATCGGTATGCCACACCGTGGCCGTCTGAACCTTCTGGTTAACATCATGGGTAAAAACCCGGCTGACCTGTTTGGCGAATTCGAAGGTAAGTCTCTTCATAAGAAAGGTTCTGGTGACGTTAAGTATCACCAAGGTTTCTCGTCTAACGTGATGACTCCAGGTGGCGAAGTACACTTGGCATTGGCGTTTAACCCATCACATCTTGAAATCGTTGGGCCTGTAGTTGAAGGTTCAGTACGTGCTCGTCAGGTACGTCGTAAAGACATTGGTGGTGATGACGTATTACCAATCATCGTTCACGGTGATGCAGCATTTGCAGGTCAGGGTGTCAACCAGGAAACCTTCCAGATGTCACAAACGCGTGGTTACACCGTTGGTGGTACAGTGCACATTGTTGTGAACAACCAGGTTGGTTTCACCACTTCTGATCCACGCGATGCACGTTCTACAGAATACTGTACTGACATCGCGAAAATGATTCAGGCACCGATCTTCCATGTCAATGGTGATGATCCGGAAGCTGTATTGTTTGTTGCTCAGCTTGCACATGATTTCCGTCATACTTTCCGTAAAGACGTTGTTATCGACATGTTCTGTTACCGTCGTCGTGGTCACAACGAAGCGGATGAACCAGCTGCAACTCAGCCAATGATGTACCAAGTCATCAACAAGAAAGCGACGACTCGTACTTTGTATGCTGACAAACTTGTTCAAGAAGGCATCCTTGACCGCGCAACTGCGGATCAAATGGTTGAAAACTATCGTTCAGACCTTGAAGCAGGTAAACATGTTGCCAATGCCTTGGTATTAGAGCCGAACAAGAAAATGTTCGTAGACTGGTCTCCGTACTTGGGTCACGACTACACAGACGAGTGGGATACAACTTGTGATCTAGAACGTCTTAAAGAACTTGGTCGTAAAATGCGTGAGCTTCCAGAAGGCTTCGTCATGCAGCGTCAGGTTTCTAAAGTGATTGATGACCGTCTGAAAATGCAGACTGGTGAAATGCCACTGAACTGGGGTGCTGCTGAAACTCTAGCCTATGCATCGCTTCTAGATGATGGTTACCTGGTTCGCTTAACGGGTGAAGACGTAGGTCGTGGTACATTCTCACACCGTCATGCAAAACTGCATAACCAGGTAGATGGCTCAACCTATATTCCACTTTGCCATATCAAAGAGAACCAGCCACGCGTTGCGATCTATGACTCTTTATTGTCTGAAATGGCAGTGCTGGCATTTGAATACGGCTATGCGACGACTCTTCCTAAGAGCTTGATCATCTGGGAAGCGCAGTTTGGTGACTTCGCGAACTGTGCGCAGGTTGTGATCGACCAGTTCATCTCGTCTGGTGAAACCAAGTGGGAACGTGTATGTGGTCTGACTATGCTTCTGCCACACGGCTTCGAAGGTCAAGGTCCAGAGCATTCATCTGCACGTCTTGAGCGCTTCCTGCAGTTATGTGCAGAAGACAACATGCAAGTGATGACTCCAACTACACCTGCACAGATCTTCCATGCATTACGTCGTCAGGCAATCCGCCCAATCCGTAAGCCAATGATCATCATGTCGCCGAAATCATTACTGCGTCATAAGTTAGCTGTGTCTAACCTTGATGAACTTGCAAGTGGTACATTCCAGACTGTGATCGATGAAGTAGATAATATTAACAAGTCAGACGTAACCCGTCTGGTACTTTGTGGTGGTAAGGTTTACTACGACCTAGTTGAAAAACGTCGTGAAAAAGAATTGAACAATACTGCGATCGTTCGTATTGAACAATTGTATCCGTACCCAGAAGCACGTCTTGCTGAAGTTCTTGCTCAGTATCCAAACCTGAAAGAGCTGGTTTGGGCTCAAGAAGAACCGAAGAACCAAGGTGCTTGGCTGTTCATCGCGCCACGTCTGTATGATGACGTGATGAAGTCTGGTAAACAGGTTCGTATTAGCTACGCTGGCCGTGAAGCTTCTGCTGCACCGGCGTGTGGTTCACCATATTTGCATGCAAAACAACAAGCTCAGCTCGTTAACGACGCTCTAGCGATCGATGCTGAATAATCCAGGAGATTCTAAGTAATGGCAACCGAAATTAAAGCACCGGTATTTCCAGAGTCAGTTGCGGACGGTACGATCGCAACTTGGCACAAACAACCAGGTGAAGCAGTATCACGTGATGAAGTGATCTGTGATATTGAGACTGATAAAGTTGTTTTAGAAGTTGTTGCTCCTGCTGACGGTACAATTGCATCAATCGTCAAAAATGAAGGCGACACAGTGCTTTCTGCTGAAGTGATTGCTCAATTTGAAGAAGGTGCTGTTTCTGGCGCTACACAAACTCAAGCAGTTCAATCTGAAGAGAAAGTTGAGCAAGCTGCTGCACAAACTGAAGCGGGTAATTCGCCGATCGTTGAGCGTACTCAAGTTGCTGACCAGGCACCTGCAGTACGTAAAGCTTTAACTGAATCTGGTATTGCTGCATCTGACGTATCTGGTACAGGTCGTGGCGGTCGCATCACCAAAGAAGATGTTGCAAACCATCAAGCGAAACCAGCAGCACCTGCTGCTGCACCGCTGAGCGTTGCAGTTGGTGAGCGTATTGAAAAACGTGTACCTATGACTCGTCTGCGTAAACGTGTTGCTGAACGTCTGCTTGCTGCAACTCAAGAAACAGCAATGCTGACGACGTTCAACGAAGTCAACATGAAACCAATCATGGAAATGCGTAACCAGTACAAAGATGCGTTTGAAAAACGTCATGGTGCGCGTCTAGGCTTCATGTCATTCTTCGTTAAAGCGGCAACTGAAGCGCTTAAACGCTACCCAGCGGTGAATGCATCTATCGATGGCGACGACATCGTTTATCACGGTTACTATGACATCGGTGTAGCGGTTTCTTCTGATCGTGGTCTAGTGGTTCCTGTGCTTCGTGATACAGACCGCATGAACTACGCTGAAGTTGAAAATGGTATCCGTGCATATGCTGGTAAGGCGCGTGAAGGTAAACTTGCAATTGAAGACATGACTGGTGGTACTTTCACAATTACCAACGGTGGTACATTCGGTTCATTGCTTTCAACTCCAATCTTGAACACGCCTCAAACTGCGATTCTGGGTATGCATAAAATCCAGGAACGTCCTATGGCAGTGAATGGTCAGGTTGAAATCTTGCCAATGATGTACCTAGCGCTTTCTTATGACCACCGTCTAATCGATGGTAAAGAAGCTGTAGGTTTCCTTGTAACAATCAAAGAATTGTTAGAAGAGCCAGCACGTCTTATCCTTGATCTATAATTTTAGTTTTTAAGAATAATCAGAGCGAGTTCGAAGCGATCCTTTGAACTCGTTTTTGGAGATACAAATGTCTCAGTTTGATTTAGTTGTAATCGGTGGTGGTCCAGGCGGCTATGAAGCTGCTATTCGTGCAGCTCAACTTGGTTTTAAAGTTGCGTGTATCGAAAAACGTATTCACAAAGGTAAACCTTCTCTAGGCGGCACTTGCTTAAACGTAGGTTGTATCCCTTCTAAGGCACTTTTAGATTCTTCTCACCGTTATGAAGATACTGTTCATCACTTAGATGATCACGGTATTACGACTGGTGAAGTCGCATTTGATTTGTCTAAAATGCTTGCGCGTAAAGATAAAATCGTAAACCAATTGACCATGGGTATCGACGGTCTGCTTAAAGGCAATGGCGTTGAATGGTTAAAAGGTACTGGTAAACTCCTTGCTGGTAAAAAAGTTGAGTTTGTTTCACATGAAGGCGAAACTCAAGTTTTAGAACCTAAGTACGTGATTCTTGCAACTGGTTCTGTGCCGGTAAATATTCCTGTTGCTCCTGTAGATCAAGACATTATTGTTGACTCTACTGGCGCGCTTGAATTCCAGGAAGTGCCTAAGCGTTTAGGTGTAATTGGTGCAGGTGTAATCGGTCTTGAACTTGGTTCAGTATGGCGTCGTCTGGGTGCTGAAGTTGTTGTATTTGAAGCAATGGATGCATTCTTACCAATGGCTGATAAAGCATTGGCAAAAGACTACCAAAAAGTATTGACTAAACAAGGTCTGGATATCCGTGTTGGTGCGAAAGTATCTGGTACTGAAGTTAACGGCCGTGAAGTTACTGTTCAGTACACTCAAGGTGGCGAAGACAAAACTCAAACTTTCGACAAGTTGATCGTTTGTGTAGGTCGTCGTGCTTATGCTGAAGGTCTATTGGCTGAAGATTCAGGCATTAAATTGACTGAACGTGGTTTAGTTGAAGTCAACGATTGGTGTGCAACTTCTGTTGAAGGCGTATACGCAATTGGTGACTTGGTACGTGGTCCAATGCTTGCACATAAAGCAATGGAAGAAGGCGTAATGGCAGTTGAACGTATTCACGGTCACGCTGCACAAGTCAACTACGACACGATCATTTCTGTCATTTACACACACCCAGAAGCGGCATGGGTAGGTTTAACAGAAGAGCAAGCGAAAGAAAAAGGCATTGAGGTAAAAACTGGTCAATTCGGTTTTGCTGCGAACGGCCGTGCAATGGCTGCTGGCGAAAATGCTGGTTTCGTGAAGTTTGTTGCTGATGCGAAAACAGATCGCCTACTTGGTATGCACGTGATCGGACCTGCTGCGTCTGACATCGTTCACCAAGGTATGATCGCACTTGAATTTGTATCTTCAGTAGAAGACCTACAGTTGATGACTTTTGGTCACCCAACTTTCTCTGAAGTTGTACATGAAGCTGCTCTGGCAGTAGATGGTCGTGCAATTCACGCGATCCAGCGTAAGCGTAAATAATCTAAAAAAGAGCGGCTCCGGCCGCTCTTTTACATTTGGTGGTTGTTTTTGTATGAATAATCATCTAAAAATAAAGATAAGAATCAAAACATCGTTTTAATAAATTCCAATATCGATGTTGCAGCGCCACAGGATATTGGACGCAGTAATAACAAAGTAAAGAAGTAGTAAAAGGTCAATCAATGAATTTACATGAGTATCAAGCAAAAGCGTTATTAAAAAAATATGGCATGCCAGTTCAGGAAGGTATTCTTGCGACAAATGCTGAAGAAACCGTGCAGGCTTTTCAACAGCTGGGCGGAAAATTTGCCGTATTAAAAGCACAGGTGCATGCCGGGGGGCGTGGTAAGGCGGGTGGGGTAAAGGTAGTTAAATCTGCCGACGAAGCCGCTGAATATGCCAATCAAATTATTGGCTCACGTTTAGTGACTTATCAAACCGATGCCAATGGTCAACCAGTCAACAGTATTCTGGTCTCTGAAGATGTTTATCCGGTAGAGCGTGAACTTTATCTGGGTGCTGTTGTAGACCGTTCAACTCGCCGTATTACCTTTATGGCATCGACTGAAGGCGGTGTTGAAATTGAAAAAGTGGCAGAAGAAACGCCTGAAAAAATTATTAAAGTTGAAGTTGATCCACTCGTTGGTTTATTGCCGTTCCAGGCACGTGAAGTTGCATTTGCTTTAAACCTTAAAGATGGACAAATCAACCAATTTGTTAAAGTCATGACTGCAGCTTATCAAGCCTTTGTGGAAAATGATTTTGCCCTGTTTGAAATCAATCCGCTATCAGTCCGTGAAAATGGCGACATTCTTTGTGTCGATGCCAAAGTAGGGATCGATTCGAACGCTCTGTATCGTTTGCCTGAAGTGGCGGCACTACGCGATAAATCACAAGAGAATGAGCGTGAGCTAAAAGCCTCTGAATTTGATCTGAACTATGTTGCCTTGGAAGGTAATATTGGTTGTATGGTCAATGGTGCAGGTCTTGCGATGGCCACCATGGATATTATCAAGCTTTATGGTGGTCAGCCAGCTAACTTCCTCGATGTCGGTGGTGGTGCAACCAAAGAGCGTGTGATTGAGGCGTTCAAAATTATTTTGGCAGATACTTCTGTACAAGGTGTGTTGATTAATATTTTTGGTGGAATTGTACGTTGCGATATGATCGCTGAAGCAATTATTGCAGCAGTTCAAGAAGTAAATGTCACTGTGCCGGTTGTGGTTCGCCTTGAAGGGAACAATGCTGAGCTTGGTGCCAAATTACTGGATGAATCTGGTTTGAAATTAATTTCTGCAAATGGCCTGGCCGATGCTGCAGAAAAAATTGTTGCTGCAGTGAAAGCTTAAGGAGTATCACAATGAGCGTATTAATTAATAAAGACACCAAAGTTTTAGTTCAGGGCTTTACTGGTAAAAATGGAACTTTTCATTCCGAGCAGGCAATTGCTTACGGTACTAAAGTGGTCGGTGGGGTAACACCGGGTAAAGGTGGTCAATCACATCTGGATCTGCCAGTATTTAATACCATGCGTGAAGCGGTAAAAGAAACCCAGGCCGATGCTTCTGTAATTTATGTACCTGCACCATTTGTATTAGACTCTATTGTGGAAGCGGTTGACTCAGGTATTGAGCTGATTGTAGTGATTACTGAAGGTGTACCAACATTGGACATGCTAAAAGCCAAGCGCTATCTGGAAATTAATGGTAATGGCACGCGTCTGATTGGCCCAAACTGTCCGGGTATTATTACGCCTGAAGAATGCAAGATCGGAATTATGCCAGGCCATATCCATAAGAAAGGCAAGATCGGGATTATCTCTCGTTCAGGTACTCTGACTTATGAGGCTGTATCGCAAACGACTAAACTAGGTCTAGGTCAATCGACTTGTATCGGTATTGGTGGTGATCCAATTCCGGGTATGAACCAGATTGACTGCTTAAAACTGTTTGAAGAAGACCCTGAAACAGAAGCTATTATCATGATTGGTGAGATTGGTGGTACAGCTGAAGAAGAAGCTGCTGAATATATCCAGTCTAATGTAACTAAGCCTGTGGTGGGTTATATTGCGGGTGTGACAGCACCGAAAGGAAAACGTATGGGGCATGCAGGTGCGATTATTTCAGGTGGCAAAGGCACCGCGGAAGAAAAATTTGCAGCCTTTGAACGTGCTGGCATGGCTTATACCCGTAGTCCTGCTGAGCTTGGTTCGACCATGTATCAGTTGCTGAAGGATAAAGGGTTAATCTAAACAATAAAAATCCAACATAAAGCCCTCTTATTGAGGGCTTTTTTTAGAAGAAATACATAATAGTTTGGTCTGACAGGATGAAATTGTGAGCTAAATCGCACTTTGTTATAATGTTTGTATAAATAAAATACATAACAAGACAAATGCCAATGCTAAACAACAATAACTATTACTCAATCGCCTATGTGTTGCTTGCTACAGGAATCAGCTTGAATCCTTTATATGCAGCTATTACAGACACGCAAAGGCATCAGGTAGTCAAGCAAATTAAGTCTGGGGATACCCAAAAAGGTTTAAAAATACTCGCAGAAATGGTACGCGCAGACCCTGCGAACATGAACCTGCTGGCTGACTTTATTTTGTTAAGCCGACAATATAATTCCCCCCTAATTCAGCAAGATTACAATCTGAATCACTTAAAAATTTCAACATATCCAGTCTATGGGCAACTGCCTCTGGTGATGTTATTACGTGATCAGGGTAAATTTTTGCTGGCTGAACAATATGCAGCAAAATTTCAGAAAAACAGCACAAGTGATATTCCATGGGATTTATACCGTGGCATGTTGCTTGCGGAAAGTGGTCAGTTGGAGCAGGCAGAGCAACAAATCAGGAAAGTTGACCAGAAACAGCTGAATGCTGATCAGCTGGTACAATTAGCTTATACCTATCGCTTATTAAGACAACCTATACAGGCACTGAATACCGCAACTCGCGCTTTATCGATGAGTCGTTCGGAAAGTGTGCAGGAACAGTATGTGCTGGCTTTGGCAGCCAGTGCTGATTATGACAGTGCAAACCGTTATTTACAGCAGCAGGGTAAAGGGCAAAGTCGTCTCAAGCATGAAGTACAGCTGATCAAGTTTAGTCAACATATTCGTAATGCCATTGATTTCTATAAAGTACAAAGTGAAAAGGATCAGGGCAAAATTGCCTATACAGAGCTGGATCAGGTGATTTCGGAAATGCAGGCTTATGAAAATGAGCTAGCCCAATATCCCGAGTTACGTCAAAGATTTTATTATGAATATATTTTTGCCTTAAGTGCACGGCAACGTTCTACTGAGGCTTTGGCCCAACTGGCTAAAATCAATCAGCCGGTAGAACAGATGCCTGCCTATACCAGACATGCACTAGCTGATAGCTATTTGCGCAATCATAAACCAAAGCAGGCGGAAATATTGTACCGCAGTCTGTTTAAAGAAAAGAATTATGTAGACTATGACGTTTATGCAGGTCTGTACTATAGCTTGATTGAACAAGAAAAATTTAAAGCCGCTGATGAAGTAATTAAGGAAATGGATCAGCGCTTACCAATATTCTTCTATAGTCAGGCTAAAGGTGTAGACCGTACGATTCATATGGACCGTGATGAGTATGTGATCTTAAGAGGTCTTCATTATAGTTATAAAAACCAGCTGGATAAGGCAGAACTGTATTTTCAGGACCTGGTAAATAAATCTCCAGGAAATCGTAATTACATCAATTATCTTGCGACTATACAGCGTTGGCGTGAAAAACCTTTGCAAGCACAGGCAACGGTTTCCTTGCTCAATGGTACAGAGCCATCAACACAAGCCACCCGAATTAATAGCATGCAAAATGCGCAAGCTGTCTTTGATGTGCAGACATGGCGTAGTAGCAATACTGATCTTTTAGAGCGGGCAGGAACTGATACCGGGGTAGTACGTAGTCATAAGGAGCTCAAAGATCGTGAGCGGTTTACCATTTCACATAATAGTCTTTATGCGAAAAGTGAAACGGATGATCAAGATCTGGTCAATAATTTGAATGGTTCTCGTGAGAAACAAAGCTGGACGCGACTCAATACCCCATGGTTTTCGGATTATTACCGGGCTTTTGTGGAGCATCAGTACCGTAGTGGAGAGTATGAAGAAGGTAAGCGAGATGATCAGCGGATCGGTGTAGGACTGGAATGGGTCGATAACCGCAAGTATGCCACTGTAGCACTTTCACAAGCGACCGAGGGTGATCGCTTTGGTGTGAATATAACCTGGAATCATTGGTTAAGTGATCACTGGAATTATGGTCTGGCTTATAACAGCCAGGCAGAGATTCCATTGCAGATACAGGATGAACATGAAGGGCAGTCTTATCGTTTCGACTTAAACTGGCAACAGCATGAATCTACAAAGGCTGGATTGAGCTATCAGTTTACTGATATTGATGACGGAAATGAGCGTCAGGAACTAGGTACCTATTTCAAGCAACGTATTTTTAAGGCTCCACATCATTTAACCCATCTGAACTTATATGGATTTTGGGCATCGAATAAAGATGATGTAGAAACTTCCTATTTCAATCCATCTTCAAGTTGGAGTGCAGAAGCAGGTCTGGAACATGATTGGGTAACCTGGCGTAGTTATGATCAGTCGTTAACTCAACGTTTTTCATTAAATCTTGGTGTATTTGACCAGGAAGATTATGACTCAGGCCTGATTTATTTGGCGAAATATCAACACCTCTGGCAAATCACCAGAACCTGGTCCCTGAATTATGGGGTGTCCTATGGGCAACACCCTTATGACGGTGAAGATGAAAATAGACTTGAAGCAAGTTTTGGATTTGAAGGGAGATTCTAATGAAAACAATAAAAAATACACTCGCTCTATTAGGATGCTTAACTCTTTTTATGGCATATACTCATGCTGAAAATAAAGCGATGGATCTGCCTGAAAACCAGTTCGTAACACTCACTTTTCATGATGTCAGGAATGATGTGGCACGTCAGGGTGATCGTGATCAATATGCAATTAGTACTGAATATTTGGCGCAATACTTTGCTTGGTTAAAACATGAAGGCTGGAAAACTATTTCTTTGGAAGATATCCGCCGTGCCCGTGAGAAAAAAATTCCATTACCAGAAAAATCGGTACTTTTGACTTTCGATGATGGGGCGCTAAGTGGATATACCCAAGTATTTCCTTTATTAAAACAATATAAATTACATGCCGTTTTTGCTATTCCAACCAGCTGGATTGGTACCAGGCATAAAGATGCCATAGAGTCCTATGGGGCAAATAATCTGATGAATTGGGACCAGATGCGGGAAATGCAAAATAGTGGCTTAGTCGAGTTTGTATCGCATTCACATAATCTGCATCATGGAGTTATTTCGAATCCACAAAGAAATATGCAGCCTGCTGCAACTGCACGTATATATGATCTGACAAAGGCACGTTATGAATCTGACCTCGCTTATAAGCAGCGTGTGCTGGAAGACTTAAAGCGTTCTAAAGCCATTCTGGAACAGGAATTGTCAGTACCGACTCATGCAATTTTCTGGCCCTATGGCGCTGTAACAGCGGAAACAGAAGATATTGCTAAGCAGGCAGGACTAAGCATGTCTTTTAGCCTCGGCACTATGGCGCCATTGGCTGATTCAGTAAAAACCTATCAGCGTGCCTTGATTATGAATAACCCGAACCTGGCAGAAATTAGAGAGGCAATGTCTGAGTTTTTGTATCACACCAAGCAACCCTATCTGGAGCAGAAGAGCTTTATTCAGTTTAATTTGAAAGATCTTGCACAGCCCAGTATAAAACAGGCTGATGAAAAACTCGGTCAGTTCCTCAACCAGTTAGATGCACTGAAAACCAATCAGCTGATCTTGAAACCTGTTGCCGATCTCGATGGTAATGGCACGGTTGATGTGGCTTACTTCCCGAACAGCCAGTTAAAAATGCAACAGGATTTACTGAACCGTACTTTATGGCAAGCACGTACCCGTACGTATCAGCGTGTTTATGCAGAGTTACCGCTCAGTATGATGAATCAGGGCTATAATATGGTCCAGCTGGTTGAAGATATATTCAAATATAACAGCATTCTGGAAGGCTTGGTGATAGATGCTGGCCAAGAGTTAAATTGTGCTGTAGAGAGTACACAGTGGTCGGCTGAATGTAAGAAACAGATTGAGCGAGTTATTAACTTAAAACAAAATACGAGTCGACGTGCCAAATACTATGCCAATATCAGTAATGTCTATTTGGCAGTACTGAAAATAAATACCCATAAAACTATGGGGCTGAAGGCCTTATTTGAAACCCTGGCAGATGATTCAGACTATATCTATCTGGTTTTGGATCAAAAAACCAGCAAAGCTGAGCATAACCAGTTGCTCAAAAATATTCAGCAGTTGACCTCCGTACAAAAACAACGTTTGATGATCGGTTTTGATCTGGCAGGTCAATCAGAACAAGATCAATGGATTACTAATAGTATTGCGAATTTACGTAGACAAGGTATCCAGAAAATTTCGCTTGAAAATTATAACTTTAAAAATGCCGGGCAGGTTCAACAAAGACTTTATGCATCGATTAGCTTAAACAGTAATCCTTTCGTTTATCGTGATCCCTTTCAGGCTCAGCAGGGAGAACGTAAATGATTAATAGTATCAGTTTACATGATGTCATCTTTGGCTTTGCTTTTTTCTATCCATTGTTTATGGCCTGGATGTGGATTGCTGGCGGAATCTGGTTTTTTATAAAACGCGAACTAAATCAGAAAGCATTACCTGAACCCAAAGAAGCAGGTTGTAGTATTTTAATTCCCTGTTTTAATGAGGCTGAACAGGTCAAGCAGACCATTCGTTATGCCATGCAAAGTCAGTATCCAAAATTTGAAGTGATTGCGATTAATGATGGTAGTTCGGATCAGACAGGAGAGATTCTGGATGAACTGGCAGAAAAATATCCAAAATTACGTGTAGTACATTTGGCCGAGAACCAGGGTAAAGCGTATGCACTACGTGCAGGCGCAATGGTAAGTGGTTATGAGTACCTGATCTGTATTGATGGCGATGCGTTAATGCATCCACATTGTGTACTTTGGATGATGCATCATTTAACCATGTTCCCGCGTGTCGGAGCGGTAACGGGTAACCCGCGGATTATCAATCGCTCCAGCATACTAGGCAAAGTTCAGGTTGGAGAATTTTCTTCTATTATCGGATTGATTAAGCGGGCACAACGTACTTATGGTCGCATTTTCACTGTCTCTGGTGTCTGTGCCGGATTTAGAAAAACTGCTCTGGATCGTATTGGTTACTGGCGTGATGACATGATTACCGAAGATATTGATGTGTCATGGCGTTTGCAGTTTGATCATTGGGATGTGCAGTATGTCCCTCAAGCACTCACCTATATTTATATGCCCGAAACTTTTAGAGGGTTGTGGCAGCAGCGATTACGCTGGGCACAAGGTGGTATTGAAGTACTCTTTGCGTATATTCCTAAAATATTTAAATGGCGTTTGCGCCGCATGTGGCCGATTGCACTGGAATCTGTGATTAGCGTGTTATGGGCATATACCATGTTTGGTGTATTCGTCTTGTTCTTTTATGGTTTGTTCTTTCCTGTGGCCCCAGAGTGGTATATCAATTCTCTGTTGCCGCAGTGGTATGGTGTGATTCTCGGCGCAAGCTGTTTGATTCAGTTCATGGTCAGTCTATGGATTGACCGTAGATATGATAAAGGTCGAATGTTCAGAAGTTATTTCTGGGTAATCTGGTACCCACTATTTTTCTGGATTTTAACTATGTTAACGACCGTTGTATCGTTGCCGAAGACCATTTTTAAAACCCAAACCCGTGCACGGTGGATCAGTCCAGACCGAGGCTTCCGTGGTGAAACAGAGGTAAAATAAGGTGAAAAACAATAAAAATATTCCTGCCAAGCCGCAGGTTAAAATTGCCGAGTATATGGAGCTCCCAACAACTGTTGAACTTTCTGAACTCAGTGTCGCAGCAACTGTTAAAGAATCTAAACTCGATATTCCGGAGTATATCGATGTTCCAGAATATGTAAGTGGTCGAACGAGTGGTTATAGCCTGATGGCATTAGGCTGGATGGCGTGGATATGGTTATTTATGCCATTGGCCTCCCTGGGTTTATGGTGGTTTGAATCGAGTCTGATTGTTGATCATGTGTTAATAGACCATAAACCTTATCAGGGAATGACGCTACTTGAGCTGGCCCTACTGATTATTATTGCTTTTTCAAGCTTGCTGTTATGGGCGTGTTATAACTGGATCCGATTCAATCGAGTAGATCGGCGTTCGGCACCTAGACCGGTTGAACTCCAGGAGATTGCTTATAGCTTTGATGTTGAAAAGCATGCTCTACTGGAAATGGTACAGGCCAAACAATTGACCCTGTACTATAATCAGGAGGGGAGATTAGAGCAGTACGATATACAAGGTAGGCCTATGAAAATTTCTTTGGCTTAAAAATCGTTGCATGTGGGTGTGGCATAAAAGGATCTTCTGGATAATAGCCAATATGCTGCACTCCTTGTTCTTTTAATAGATGTACAGTTTCTAATAACTCCTCATTTGAAAGTTTGTGCTGTGTATTCCAGTCTATGGTTTGAATTTCAAAAATGGTCCGAGATAAAGTAGGGTCATACTGCCGTGCTTTTTCTACCAAATTAAGATAGAACTTGGAGTGGTCTGGGGCTTTTTCCATATAAGGCATAGCCATAACAGCATTATAATCATAATGCTGTAGGGTACTTGAGGTTGATTGTGCAAACCATTTCTCGCTTTCAGGATTCAACATCACAGGCGCATAAGAGTTTCGGGCAAATTTGAGTGATGGATTGGTGATTTTAAGCTTATTACTCAATTTTAAAGCAAGATTATCTAAATAGGCGGTTTTAGCTTTAGCAAACTTCATTTGTTCTGGATGTTGAGGATGACGTAATATTTTTTCAGCATCTTTAAATCCCCAGTATTTATATACTTGCATGGCAGAGGATGAACTATCTTCATAGTCATTCAAGGTAATATCGTCATGATACAAAATACCGTCCACAGTTATTTTATCTGTTAATGCTTTATAGATATCATAGACATAATCAAAGTTTTTTGGATCAAATGGCGACAGGCGAATATAACCTTTTATGTTCTGGTTTGTAGTTTCTACATAATTTGCCCGGTAGTGCTTTGGCAGTTCCCAAGCCCACATGGGTAACCAGGCATAGATTTTTTTAACAGTGGTACGATTTCGAATCTGTTCAGTAACTTTTTTAAATAAATCTTCCCGGACAGGCATATGTGGGTTAGGGAAATACACTTCATTCGCTGAACCATTAGCATCCTCATCAGCATAAGCCTGTAAAAAAATAGTATTAGGCTGGACAGTCTCTATACGCTTGATTAACTGGTTAATATTACGTGTCATCTGACGTGGATCAGGGTCATAAATATAGTCTAAATCAAGATGCATAATTGACATCTCTAATTGTTGGTTCTTCTGGTACCTTTCAATTAATGATGAAAAAGATAAAGGTTTGGTCAGTGCATTTGATGAGCTAGAAAAGGTGCTAAGTAAACTTAAAGAGGTAATTAAACCTAAGCTTAAAGTTATATTGAGTGCAGATTTTCTGGAGTAAGTTGTATTTTTCATTATGCTATCCAGTAATTATCATTATTATAAATTTTCTTATCTTAATAATCCATCATGAGAATGATGCTTATTCGCTTTCTTTACTGATAGCATGTTTATTTGGAAATATATGTGTAATTTTTGAAAAAAGCTTCCATCTTGGAAGCTTTTTTATTTTAAAAATTTTAGCGATAAATTTTTAGGTTTTCGTTTTTAGACTTTGTGTCATCCCATTAATATCACCACCCTGAATGCCCAACTCACTCATCAGACTGTCAATGAGCGGAGCTTGACTGCGGTAGCGTAGAGCACTATTTACAACTTGGTCGGAAAGAGCAACATTACTACTTTCATGATGAGCATCTGCCTGACAAGAACCTGTATGTGCTCCGTGAAGGCCATTCACCTGAAGAATTTTTATATCATCAATGTTTTCCATTGGCTTGACGCTTTCACGGATAATTTCAGGTAGGTATTTGAGCATTGCCAGACGGATCTGCATTTCTACCTGCTCTGAAGACAGTACATTGTTAGCTTCATTCACTGCACGGGTACCTTCAGCATCGACCTGATACTGTTTCTCCATTGCATGAGCCAGGAGAACTTTAGCATCTGCTTCACCCTTGGCTTTTAAACGAACTTTTTCAGCTTCTGCTTCAGCGGCAATACGAACCGCTTCTGCATCATCAGCCGCTGCCTGTTTACCTGCTTCAGCAGCCACGGTAATCGCAATTGCATCTTTCTCAGCCTGTTCTTTGGCAGCCACCAGTTCAACTGCTTTTTGACGTTCTGCCTGCTGAATCTGACGTACTGTTACGACTTCTTCTTCAGCTTTTACTGCTTGAGCACGGGCAAGATCTGCTTGTGCTTTGGCTTCAGATTCGGCACGAGATTTTTCAGCAATCGCAATCGCACGGTCCTGTTCAGCCAGTTCAATGGTTTTCTTTTGTTCAACCTGAGCTTTTTGAATAATCTGTGCTTTCTGGATATTTTCATTTTCGACATCACGGGCAGCCAGAATACGTTTTAATTCTACTTCGCGTTCAGCCGCAATACGTGCTTCCTCAGCTTCACGTTTTTTAGCAGCTTCTTGGGCTGCAATCTCAGCCAGCTGTTCAGCGCGACGAATCGAAATTTCACGTTCCTGTTGCAGCTTGGCGTATTCTTCTTCACGAATAATCTGTAAACGTGCCTGTTCAGCTTCAAGATTCTTGGTTTTAATTGCCAGGTCAGTATCCTGTTCAATATGGTTGCGTTTACGGCGACGGTCTTCAATGGTTTCAGTCAGTTTGGTCAGACCTTCGGCATCGAAAGCATTTTGTGGATTGAAATATTTGAAGCCAGTCTGATCCAGACCTGTTAAAGAAACAGTTTCAAGTTCAAGACCATTTTTATGCAGGTCTTCCGACACGACTTGCTGTACTTTTTGTACAAAGTCGACACGCTTCTCATGCAGCTCTTCCATCGCCATTTCAGCAGCTACGGCACGTAACGAGTCCACGAATTTGCCCTCTACCAGATTTTTCAGCTCGTTCGGTGACATGGTTTTTTGACCAAGGGTTTGTGCTGCCGTTGCAATTGAATCTGCGGTTGGTTTAACCCGGACATAGAATTCGGCCATAACATCGACACGCATACGGTCACGGGTAATCAGTGCCTGATCATCAGCACGGCGAACTTCCAGACGCAGAGTATTCATATTTACCGGTATAATTTCATGCAATACCGGCAGAACCAGCGCACCACCGCCTAGAATGACTTTCTCCCCGCCAAAACCGGTACGGACAAAAGAAATTTCCTTACTTGAACGACGGTAAAGGCGAGCAATGATCAGACCAAATGTGATCAAGCCGGCAAAGATAACCCCAGTAATGATTAAAATGTTATATAAATCAAAATTTAGCATTGTTGTTTGTTCTCTGTTTTAGCGTATTTGAAAATATAATTTTGGATTAAATAATAAATATAAAGTAAGAGAGGATAAGTATTTAGACTTTCATGGCCTGGAAGCCATTGCGGGTTTTATCCATTAAAATCACAGATTGGCCCTGTTTCAGGATTTCACCATTGGCAGGTTCGACCAGCACATAATGGGTATGGCCATACTGATCTTGAACTTTGGCTTGTGCTGGTGAGTTGGCACGAGCATCGCCGAGGATAATGATTGCAGTTCGGCCAATCAATTCTTCAATATGAATCGCGGTGGTTTCATCTTTTGGCAGGATCTTTTCCGCTATTTTGGCATTAAAACGGACCAGAGGCATGCACAGGAACAGGCAGGCTGGGGAAATGATCCAGCCATTAATTAAATGTCCAGTAAAACGTTCAAATATACCTTGAATCAAAAGACCGCTTAAGCCATAGGTGGTCAGGAAAATGATCAGCCAGATAAAGAGAGGAAGTTGTCCCAGATACAGCCAGTCGAATACCTTGCTAAAGATATTAGGGTTATTGGCAGGATGAAGGTCTACATGATGCGAGTCTTCAGGCAAGAGTTGGTCAAAAACACTTTGTGAACCACCACCCAGAAACAGCAATATACATTCCAGCGCTGCAAACATCAGCATCAGGCTAAGACTAATACTGAAAACAACATTCGACGGTTCGGTAAAAAGCTCCCACATTGCTTCGGGTCTCTATCTATAATTATGTTTGGCAAAATGAGTAAGAATAATTCTTGCTTATAAAAAGATAACATTGATTATACATTTTGCAATCTAAATACACACAAAAGTAGCGGATATGAAACTTGAAAAATTTAAATATTTGGAAATTAGATTGAATTCTTGTATGAGTTATCAAATTAATATTTTAGAAAACAATAGCTTCAAAAAGATGACAGTATCTTAATAAATTTATGAATAAATGGATAAAAAATTAACGTAGTCATATTTTTGTTAAAGCTGAAATTCGAATGAAACAGACATTTAGTCAGTGACAATGACTTTATTTGATCGAAGGATATCTTAATAAGAACTTTTTCTTATCTGATAGGAGGTGCTTAATAATGAATGCGATAAAGCGCAACATTAAACATTTTTAATATTCACCTTTTTTTAAAAAGTATATGTCTGTTATGCTGATCTTAAAACAATTGATTTATATAAATATTTCAACCTGAAGATTGCCGAAAGAAGGCTAAATTGAATTGAGCTGATCGCATGTGTATCGACTCTACGATTAATTCAATTAGCCTAAGTAGAATTACAACAATGACGTCTGAATACGTACTTTCATATCTAAAGCTTGCTGAAGAATATACGCTTTCATCCATTGTACCTGTTCACCCATTGGATTAGTTTTTACCGCCGTATTCAGGAAATCCAATTCGGGCTTGCTAAACAGCTGATCTTCAAGTGCCTGTTCAAGTGTCTGGCTATTCGCGGCTAAAGGCAGGGCAACCACATAAAATGCTTTAGGGTAGTTATAAAAAGCATATAAAAGATTGAAGGCCTTCTGGTCACCTTTCAGATTACCTGCACCAATCTCATATTTCGGATTCTGGTTACTATGTGTCAGGCCGATAACGTATTCAGCATTATTGTCTTGCAGGCGAACTCCGAACTGTAGACCAATCTGATCTGCAGTCAGTTCATGCTGTATATAGACATTTAAAGCATTACCATCATCAGAAAAGGGGCCTTGTAAAATTAGCATGTGTTGTTGATGCTGATAGATATAGCCAGCCAGGTTGGCCTGTTCAAGACGGGTTTTTAACGTTTCTAGGGTATATTGAGTAAATGGCATGTCTAAATTTAGATCCATAGGTACTAGGATTACTCTAGGTGGTTTTGCTACCGTTGGGAACAGGTACTTTAGATGATTTATCTATGAAGTTATTGCTAAAAAATAGTAGGTTTAAAAAGCTAAATAGAAGAAAATACTAAAATTCAAAGCATTAAAAATCACTAGATTGAATAAAACTAATAATAGATATCAGTGAAGTTTTATATGATGTTTTGATATATGGATAGCACAAAACAAGAAAACGTTATGAAAACTTAATCACTATAATGAATATAAATTTTATAAAGTGTAATAAGTACACGTGTAATACGCAGGTTGTCCATGTCATTAAATGAGGAAAGACTTACTCATCTTAAACAGCTTGAAGCTGAGAGTATTCACATCATTCGCGAAGTTGCTGCCGAGTTTGAAAACCCAGTCATGCTTTATTCGATTGGTAAAGATTCCGCAGTAATGCTGCATCTAGCATTAAAAGCGTTTTACCCTGCAAAACTTCCATTCCCGCTACTTCATGTAGACACGGGCTGGAAATTCAAAGACATGATTGCCTTCCGTGACAACATGGCAAAAACTCATGGCTTTGATCTGATCGTGCATCAGAACAAAGAAGGCCGTGATGCGGGTATTAACCCATTCGATCACGGTAGCTCAAAATACACCGACATCATGAAGACTCAAGGGCTAAAACAGGCACTTGATAAATATGGTTTCGATGCCGCCTTCGGTGGTGCGCGCCGTGACGAAGAAAAATCTCGTGCCAAGGAGCGAGTATACTCATTCCGTGACTCGAAACACCGTTGGGATCCTAAAAACCAGCGTCCAGAACTTTGGAACCTTTACAACGGTAAAGTGAACAAAGGCGAAAGTATTCGTGTATTCCCATTATCGAACTGGACTGAGCTTGATATCTGGCAATACATCTATCTTGAAAGTATTCCATTGGTCCCACTATATCTTGCTGCTGAACGCCCAGTTGTTGAGCGCAGCGGTACACTGATTATGGTGGACGATGAGCGTATGCCTTTAAAAGAAGGTGAAGTTCCACAAATGAAATCGGTACGTTTCCGTACTTTAGGTTGTTACCCATTAACGGGTGCAGTTGAATCCACTGCCAACACCTTGCCGGAAATTATCCAGGAAATGTTGCTTGCAACCAGCTCTGAGCGTCAAGGCCGTATGATTGACCATGATGAGGCAGGTTCAATGGAGAAGAAGAAGCAGGAAGGCTACTTCTAAGCATCTTCAAATCTTCCCTTAACCCCTTCTTTAATAAAGAAGGGGAACTCCCAAGGGAACGGAGCCAAGTCTCCCTTTACCAAAGAGAGATTTAGAGGGATTCAAGATTAAACCGATTTCTTAAGCATTTGTGGAGTTTGAGCGATGTCTCATCAATCTGAATTAATCAGCCAGGATATCCTGAGCTATTTAAAACAACATGAAAATAAAGACTTACTGCGTTTCTTGACTTGCGGTAACGTTGATGATGGTAAATCTACTTTAATCGGTCGTTTGCTTTACGATTCAAAACTGATTTATGAAGATCAGTTGCAAGCTGTAACACGTGATTCTAAAAAAGTCGGTACGACTGGCGATGCACCTGACTTGGCTTTGCTGGTAGATGGTCTGCAAGCGGAACGTGAGCAGGGGATTACTATTGATGTCGCTTACCGTTATTTCTCTACTGAAAAACGTAAGTTCATCATCGCAGATACTCCGGGGCATGAGCAATATACGCGTAACATGGCGACAGGTGCGTCTACTGCAGATCTTGCAATTATCCTGATTGACGCACGTTATGGCGTACAGACTCAGACTCGCCGTCATAGCTTTATTGCCAGCCTGCTGGGTATTAAGAACATTATTGTTGCGATCAACAAAATGGACCTGGTGGAGTTCTCTGAAGCTCGTTTCAACGAGATCAAGGCAGACTATACTGACTTCGTGAACCAGTTAGGTGACCGTACGCCAGCGAATATTATCTTCACACCGATTTCTGCCCTGAATGGCGATAACGTGGTGAACAAGTCTGAAAATACGCCGTGGTATACAGGCCAGACCCTGATGGGTACTCTGGAAACTGTTGAAATTACCCACAGTGTAGATAAAGAAGAATTCCGCTTCCCGGTTCAGTATGTTAACCGTCCTAACCTCGATTTCCGTGGTTTCTGCGGTACTGTAGCGCTGGGTGAAGTGGCTGTAGGCGATGAGATTGTCGCTTTACCATCAGGCAAGAAATCTACTGTTAAGGAAATTGTTACTTTTGACGGCAATTTGCAACGTGCATTTGCAGGTCAGGCAGTGACTTTAACCTTGAACGATGAGATTGATATTTCTCGCGGCAACATGCTGGTTAAAGCGGGTGATCAGCCTTTAGCTTCACGTTCGGTTCGTGCTTCTGTGGTATGGATGAATGACCAGCCATTGGTTAAAGGTAAGTTGTATAACGTTAAGCTAGGTACGCAAACGGTTCCTGCAAAAGTTGCAGAGATCAACTACCGTGTAAACGTCAATACACTTGAGAAAACTCAGGTAGAGCAGCTGGATCTGAACGCAATTGCTGATGTTCAAATCGAGTTTGATGCGCCAGTGGTATTCGACCGTTACCGTGAAAGCCGTCATACTGGTTCGTTTATCTTCATTGACCGTTTAAGCAACGTCACTGTTGGTGCGGGCATGATTGAAGATGCAATCGAATGGACTGCACATACCAATCCTGTGACTGCTGAAGATCGTGCTGCACGTTTGGGTCAAAAACCAGCTGCGGTATCTGTATCTGCTAAAGCGCTTGAAAATGCTCAAGCACTTGAAAGCCTGTTAATTCAGCAAGGTGTGGTTGCGATTGCAAAAGTCGGTCTTTCAGCTGATCAAGTTGCGCTGGTTCGTGAAACTGGTGTGGTTGTGGTGACTGAGGTAACTGAAGGTACAGATGTGACTTTTGCTCAGGAATCTGCTGAAGAACTTGCTGAGAAAATTGTGGAACTGGTTCGTCTATAAGACTGGACTGGTTTTAGAGAAACCCGCTGTAAGGCGGGTTTTTTATTGCCTAAATTTGTTTGCATGAAAATCATTCGATTAGTCAAAATGTGATCTTTCAATTTATTAGTTACTAAATACAATTCTCCCTAGATGGGGGATTTATGAAAAAATTATTATTGCTGGCTGGCTTGTGTATGACTTTTGGAGTTGAAGCCAAACAGAGTAGCCAAAGCGTTGAAGCAATCAAGCAGAAGATTATTAAAGAATCAATTGAGAGTTATCCGGGTAATTGCCCATGTCCTTATAATACAGCGAGTAATGGTAGTCGTTGTGGTAAGCGTAGTGCTTATAACCGAGCGGGTGGATATGCGCCACTTTGTTATCCGGAGGATATAAGTGACCGGATGGTAAGGGAATATAAACGTTAAAATTCTAATGTGTGAGATTATCAATCATCCACATTTAAGCATTCATATAAGGCGGTAACAATACACATTGTGGGTTTTCCATTAATTTTTCAATATTGATCTTAACTAGGAATGAGCCTGTATATTGATGTTCTTCAAAAAACATTTTTTGTCGAATTTCTTTATCTTTAAATCTGACTTTTATCGCTTTGCTTAAGTATGGTAAGATATATCTTAATTAATTTTAAGATATATCTTTGCTATGTCTATAATTCCTAATTCTGTCCTAACAGAAGAACAAGAGAACTCTCCAAAAACTCGCAAACGTCTGTTTGAAGCAGGTGAAATGAAATTGCTGGTGCTGCATTTTATTGCCCAAGCACCCAAATTTAGCTACGATATTATTAAAGAAGTGGCTGCTTTAGTGGGTGGGAACTATAAGCCGAGCACCGGCACAATCTGTCCAACCATTAGTTATCTTGAAGAACAGCAATATACGCAAATGACTATGAGTGCTGATGAGCGCAAGCAGTATCACATTACTGACAAAGGTCAGGCACATCTCAAAGAACATCAGCAAACCTTACAAAAGGTACTAGACCGTTTTAATACGCGCAAACAAATTCAATTGAATGAACAATATGTCGATATTAAGCATGCGATGGAAAATTTAAAAACCTCACTGCGTTTAAAGATTCAACATAGCGAACTTAATGAAATCCAAATACATGAAATTGCAGAACAGATTGATCAAGCAGCCATAAACATCACACGTCTGTAATCCGATTCACGATTTAAAAATCAGGTAAAATGATGAAAAAAATAGTTCCCAAATTTCATGTCAAACATTTGAATTGGCTCATGCCTTTGATCCTTTCCGGCATTATGAGTGGTGCAATTTCCTGCTTTAACATGCTACTCAATAAGGGCTGGAGTGATCAGTTTATTTCATTATGGCTGCATGCCTGGAGCATGTCATGGCTGATGGCATTTCCATTAATTTTGGTGATGCTGCCCTTAGTACGTCGTACCCTAATGAAATTCGTGGATGTGCCTAAAGGAAATCTTTAAATGAAAACACCCAATTCGTGAATTGGGTGTTTTGCTTATAAAACTATTATTGGATAGTGACAGTTACAGGTTCTGCATACAGGGTGTATGTATAGTTTGGAGCGATTGTATAGTCATAACGCGGCATAACATAAGCTGTGCCTTTCTCTGCAAATGTTACACTCTGACCATTTTGCGTATATTTAGCCGAGCCAGGCAGAACCAGCATATTTTTAAAGATATAAGAGGATTTACTGCCAACTTGTGTCTGAATCTCACCCGGAATTTCCAGAGCTTGACCTGCTGTAGCATTGAGCTGTTTTGGCGTATTCAGTTTTACCACAAAATTAGATGCATCATGTGCATAATCTGTGGTGAGACCATGTGTTCCTTGGACATACATACGATTAAAATCATCTTTGTTTAAACGGAACGTCCACGGCCAGAAAGTGACTCCGCGCTGGGAGGCAGTACGCATTAAATTCGCACTCAAGCCGCTAAAAGACGGATTGAAAGTGGATGAATACTGTTGAGTCGCATCCAGAATTCGCCGTGTATTGACCAAATCGCTTTGTGCGGCTGGAGTACTGGTAAGGAAACCGGTTGATACACCTGGAAGCACATTCTTCATTTGTAAAATCTGGTCGCCACTAAAACTGATCACAATAGCTTGATCATAGGCATCATGTTTATCTAGCAGTGCTTTGATCTTTGGTACGATCTCGGGCTTGTAGCTTTTAATTTCAATAAAGTTGGTGACATGTGGGTACTTTTTCACCTCAGCCAGCACTTCATCCATGGTAGGAATCTGACGGTTATAGTTCAGCGTTCGGAGCTCACGTACTTCTGCCAGTGTCATGTCCTCAATATTGCGATTGACACCAGTCGTGCGTAGCACAGAGGTATCATGCATAAGAATGACATGGTCATCTTTAGTCAGATACACGTCGTATTCCACTGCATCAGCTCCTACAGTGATCGCTTTGAGAGTGCCCTCCAGTGTGTTTTCATCGTCTTGCGCCGGGATACCGCGATGTCCGGTAATCAGCGGCTTACGCAACAGGGTGTTGGGTGCCATGCGCTGCATAATTTCTTTATATAGGTCAGGATGGTTGCTATAAATTCCATTAACACCTGTAGCTAGAATTTTTGCTGCGTCCAAGACCTGTGTACTGTCACTCTTGGCCCAAGGCGTAATCAATAAACGTTGTAGATGACTAACTGCTTCAGGTGTTAGTAATTGCGGTGGCAAGATGACGATTTTGGACAGCGATACATTGGTATTGTGGGCGATGGTCACGATATCTTTGCTGTTATAACCCAGCCCGGTCTGCTTGGAATAATCCAGAGCTGTTCGGAGCATCGGTAAATCAATACGGGCCTGACGCAGTAAATCTACATTATCGGAAATGAGGGTGATATCAGCCAGATCATAATCTTCTGTCAGTCCTTTCAGTGCCTGAATGGTTGCCGAATTTTGGAGAGTGAGTAAAGGTAAAGTTCGACGCTGGGTATCTTTAAGATAATCAGTCAGGTGGCTCACTTTCTGATTGTTGCTTAATAAATTAAGATCTGCATCAAGTTGATAAGCAACATGGGTAGCCGCGGTCGAGACCGGGCCATTAAGCGGTGCAGCCTGAGCTAAAGTCGGTGCCATTGAAACCGGGAGCTGCTGGTCAATAATGTCAGTGACTTTATTGGATTCAGGCAAGGCATCGAGTTGTTCAGTGACTTTGAGGTGGCTTACTTTCATCAATAAGCCGGCACTAGATAAACCAATGCTGCCTTGAGCCAGGTTATAAGGCAAGGTGCTATCCAATACCAGTTGATCATCCAGATAATGCCGTACACGATTTCCATACACTACAACGCTGGCCTTGTGAGTTTTCTGAAGGCCAATATCTTCGCTATGAGCAGACTTCTGTAGCACATTCCAACTATTGGTTGGCATGCGTAAAGATAGTTCCAGACCACTAGCACTAGTGGTAGCAACCCGCATGGCAAACTGGTAATAGGGGGTAAAAGACGGATCAGCGAACTGATCTGCGCCTCGGTAGATGATACTGCCCCAGCGGGCTTCATTGAGTGCTTCTTCAAATGAAAATTCCATATCGATACGGTAATTGCGTAATTGCTGGAATTTCTCTGGCAGAAGCAAGGTTGTCATTTGTGTGCTATGGGCACGACCATCGATATACAAATCGCCATTTTCAAGATATACCTGGCCCGCGTTATTTTTAGGTTGTATCCAGTCGCCAGAAAGAGTCGTCCATTTATCAAAATTTTCATCCAGAAGAACCTCTGGAATGGGAACTTCTTCATCAGGAATATTGGGCTCAGGAGCCGGCTGATCTGGCTGGGTTACCGGTGGCTGTAAGGAGCCTGAATTCTTCTCGTCATCATCAGAACATGCGGTGAGGCCCAAGGACAGCAAAATAGAGAGGTAGAGGTGAGCAGGTTTCATGCTTTTAATATTCTCAAGTCATTTATATTTGAATTTGAGAAATTAAAAGCAGAACATGACATTTATATGGATTTGTCATAAATGAAAATAATTCTTACAGATTAAAATTTCTTTTTTTAAAGAATAAGGTGAGATCTCGATGCCATACATTTTTCTTAATGATGGCTAGGTCTTCGACATAAGTCCGACTTGGCTTTAAAGCGGGAATTATCTATGTTCAAATAGGGTTAGGAAACAGTTAATACATGCGGAACGATCTATGTCACAAAAAACTATGCAACACGTCATCATTACAGAACCGGGTGGAGTGGATAAACTTGCTTATGAAACGGTTGTCATTCCTGAACCGAAGGCCGATGAGGTGCTGGTCAAGGTTCATGCCTTTGGAATTAACCGTCCGGATATCTTGCAGCGTCAGGGCTTGTACCCAATGCCAAAAGGGGTGACACCTGTTCCAGGTCTGGAAGTAGCCGGTGAAGTGGTTGCAGTTGGAAGTGACGTAAATCAGTTTAAAGTTGGTGACAAGGTGTGTGGCCTGACCAATGGTGGGGGCTATGCAGAATATTGCGTCGTACCTGAAAGCCAGACTTTAAATATTCCTGAAGGCGTGAGCTTTGTACAGGCTGCTGCGATTCCTGAAACCTTCTTTACGGTGTGGGCAAATGTGTTCCAGATGGGTAAAGCCAAGGCGGGAGAAACGGTATTGGTGCATGGCGGAACTAGTGGAATTGGAACCACGGCACTCATGCTATGTAAATCCTTGGGTATTAAAACCTTTGCCACAGCAGGTAGTGACGAAAAAATCCAGGCGATTTCACATCTGACCACAGGAATTAATTACAAAACTCAGGACTTTGAGCAGGTGATTAATGAAGTGACAGACAATGCTGGTGTAGATGTGATTCTGGATATGGTTGGTGCGCCCTATCTGGAGAAAAACCTGAATCTATTACGCCGTGATGGTCGTCTGGTGTATATCGCATTCTTGGGTGGTGCCAAGGCTAAGGAAGTGAAGCTGGGTCAGATTATGATGAAGCGCCTGACAATTACTGGTTCAACCATGCGTGCGCGTAACACAGCAGAAAAAGCTGAAATTGCACAAGGTCTGAAAGTGCATGTAGCACCTTTATGGGCAAAAGGTGAATGTTTGCCAATGATTTATAAGACTTTCAAATTTAATCAGATTCAGGATGCACATGCAGCTATGGATACAGGCGAACATATCGGAAAAATTGTGGTAGAAGTGATCTAGTTCACATATTATTAAAATACTTAAAGGAGGGGGCTAATGGCTTCCCTCCCTTTTTTTGTGCAAAAAATGACAAGGTATGTCAGTTTTTAGCAGTACAATAACAGCTGAAATTTATAGCATTTAAACTTGAAAGAAAACATACTTATTTATGTGAAAATTTTCTCAAAGTCTTTTTTATAAAAATATATAAATAACAAATATTTAGAGTTTTATTTGAGAGCTGTTTTATTAATTCCGACGAACGGTAGTTATGTTTTTGAACTTTAAGTAAAAAATGGTCAGGTTTTTGCAATCCTTATAGAGACTGTTTATCCAATAGTCACCTTGTTCTCCTTTATCCAAGAGAGTAATAGCGATGATGATTGCAAAAGGACCATTTAAACGGATCCATCAAACTCGAGCACTAACACAAGTGATTCAAGCCAGATTATTTAACCGGGTTACGACACAGCAGGCTAAAATTTTCTATTTGGCATTATTAAATCTTGAAAGTTATATGACCAAATTGTCTAAGCCTAAACGCAAACGTCGTTAAGCCGATTCAAGCTATCTTAGCCTCGCAGAAGGCAAATCTATTTTATCGATTTCGGCTGTAAATGGATTTCACTAAGTTTCAGGCATAAAAAAACCAGCTTTCGCTGGGTTCTTTATTTGCACCATCTTCAGTAGTAGAAGAATGGTGCCCGAGGCCAGACTCGAACTGGCACGCTTTGTGGGCGGGGGATTTTAAATCCCCTGTGTCTACCGATTTCACCACTCGGGCTTTAACAAGATGGAGGCGGAGGTCGGAATCGAACCGGCGTCCACGGAGTTGCAGTCCGCTGCATGACCACTCTGCCACCCCGCCGCGTCTTGTTGATGCGTATATTATCAAGCTCTCAAAAAAAAACAATAGTGTATTCATTCATATGCGCATAAAAGCAGCATATGGCGGAAAATATTGAGAATTATCATGTAGAATGTGCAAAATTGATTCATATCAACACTTGGGAGAAGTGCCGTGGCATTAGTTCTAGACGGTCGTGCATTGGCGAAGCAAATTGAAGCTGACTTGTTAACTCGCGTGGAAGCGCTGAAAGCAAAATCAGGTCGTACTCCAATTCTTGCGACTATTTTGGTAGGTGACGATGGTGCATCTGCAACTTATGTTCGTATGAAAGGCAATGCTTGCCGTCGTGTCGGTATGGATTCATTGAAAGTTGAGCTTCCAAAAGAAACCACAACTGAACAACTTCTTGCAGAAATTGAAAAACTCAATGCAAACCCTGATGTTCACGGTATTTTGTTGCAACACCCAGTGCCTGCGCAAATTGATGAGCGTGCTTGTTTCGACGCAATCTCTCTTGAAAAAGATGTGGACGGTGTAACTTGTCTTGGCTATGGCCGTATGGCGATGGGTGAAGCGGCATATGGTTCTGCAACACCTGCTGGCATCATGACTATCCTGAAAGAAAACAACATTGAAATTGCAGGTAAACACGCTGTTGTTGTCGGCCGTTCTGCAATTCTGGGCAAACCAATGGCAGCGATGCTGCTTGAAGCGAATTCCACTGTGACGATTTGCCATTCACGTACTCAAAACCTGCCGGAATTTGTGAAACAAGCGGATATCATTGTTGGTGCGGTAGGTAAAGCTGAACTGATTCAAAAAGACTGGATCAAACCAGGTGCAGTAGTGGTTGATGCTGGCTTCCATCCACGTGATGGCGGTGGTGTAGGTGATATCCAGTTAGTTGGTATCGAAGAAATTGCTTCTGCTTACACGCCAGTTCCAGGTGGTGTAGGCCCTATGACCATTACCACTTTGATTCGTCAAACGGTTGAAGCTGCTGAGAAAGCATTGGGTTAATTGCTTTGTTCCTTCTCCCTCTGGGAGAAGGCTAGGATGAGGGGTATTAAACCTCTACCTGACCCTCTCCTAAAAGGAGAGGGGATTTTTAAATTAGAATGAATAAAAACCATGAGCTGTACTTTCCAATTTCCTAAAGCTCCTGAGCATCTTCTACAAGCCTTGCATGATGTGATTCCACATTGTGAACTGCATGCACAGCAATTGCCGGATACACCTATTTCACTGTGGCTAATTCCGCCAGTATTTCCAACTGATAAGCTGGATGATGAAGTCATCCGTCGTATCTGGAATGATACGCCGTACTGGATCTTTTGCTGGGCATCTGGTCTTGCGATGGCGCAGTGGCTGCTGGCAGAACCACATCATGTGAAAGATAAAGTAGTGCTGGATTTTGGTGCAGGTTCAGGTGTCGTTGCAATTGCAGCAAAAATGGCAGGTGCAAAACGCGTCATTTGCTGTGACATTGATCAAGTGAGTTTAGAGGCGTGTCGTGCCAATGCTGAGTTGAATAGTGTTGAGCTTGAATACTTGGATGATCTGTATAAAGCAGAACAGGTGGATATCCTGTTAGCCGCCGACGTACTTTATGACCAATGCAACCGTTTCTTCCTGGATGAGTTTTTAAAATTTGCGCCTGAGGTGTGGGTTGCAGATAGTCGGGTAAAAAACTTTAGCCATCCCAAATATGAAAAACTGGATGAGCGTAGTGCTACCACCTGGCCGGATTTGGATGAATCTCCAGAATTCAGAAACGTCAGTTTCTATAAGACACTTTGAAGCGAAAAATAAAAAAAGGGCATTAAGCCCTTTTTTCATATCTTAGAGATTATGAGCAGGTGAATTGAATCACGCGTAATGTGCTTGGGCGGGCATTCAGGGCATCACGCGCGCCTGGATTTTCAGTATTGTACAGGTCAGGCGTGTTGCTTAAGCTGATTTGAGTACGGCTATTGCCGAGCTGGCGACCATACTGTTCATCTGGTAATGCAGTATTACTAATCTCATTACTGCTGAGTACGCTTACATTCCAGTTTTTAGAAGTACCAAGTGCCTGTCTGCAAGCAGCCTGCAATTTTCCTTCATCCTGACTGGTACGACCAGAAAGTGTATAGCGCAATGTTGCAGTATTTGCACCTTGCTCAATGACTTCGTAACCAGATTGACCGTTATAAGGTTGAGGTGTGCTTTGGCAGGCAGTAAGCACCAAAGTGCCGAAACCCAAACCTAGTAGAAAAACTGTTTTTTTCATCATGATGATTTCCCATTTTTTATACAGCAAGTATGCCATAGCATTGAAAAGACAAAATGGCAGTAAACTTAAAAATCCAATAAAAAAGCTTTCTGAATGTTTCCACTCAGAAAGCTTAAACAGCTCAACCATTAATTAGTCATCAGTAATCATGCTGTATTTTTAGTGTCCTTCATGAAGATATAAGTCAGCAATATGCATAAATTCCCATAATCCATGCGCCAATCGGCGTATTAAAAAAACTAGGGCAAAATAGCAGCAGCTTTACGGTGTCATCGCCTTTAGGGGAAAATTTCGAAGCAAAATATAAAGTAAAGGCTGTATAAACATATAAGTCGTATCATTCGACTAGGTTTCCTGCGGAACCACCGAGAATAGAGTTGACACATGTTTTATAAAAGTAAAGTTAAATAATTACAGGGTCTTATGCTTATATAGTTTTTAATTTTTATAGAACTTGAGTTTTAATGAAACAAGAGAGATAGTTTTGATAATTCAAAGCATTAAGTTATTTATTTTTATATTAAATTTTTGATTTTTTAAGATAATTTTTATTGATTAAATGTTGTTGAATAATTTAAGAGGTATTAGAGAAATCTAATAACTGCAAAAATTGGAAAAATGAAAGTACTTAAATTTAATGAATAACCAGCAATAAAAAAAGGCCGCTTACGCGACCTTCTTAAATTAAATCAGCACTTAAGCAGATTTAACTGCTTCTAAAAGCTCAGCTTGACGTTTTTTCAACGCTTCAGGTAAACGATCACCTAATTTGTTGAATAATTCAGTGTGGCTTTCAAGTTCTTTGATCCATTGATCTTTGTCTTGAGAAGTTACCAGGTCAAACTGTTCTTTAGAGAAATCAGTACCGTTCCAGTTCAACTGTTCGTAAGTTGGAACACGGCCAATTGGAGTTTCAACAGCAGTTGCACGACCTTCACAGCGGTCAATGATCCATTCAAGAACACGCATGTTTTGACCGAAACCAGGCCATACGAAGTTGCCTTCAGCATCACGACGGAACCAGTTCACGTTGTAGATACCTGGAAGCTTGTTGCCTGCAGCAGCAGCTTTCTCGCCCACTTTCTCACCCATTTCTAACCAGTGAGTGAAGTAGTCAGCCATGTTGTAGCCAGCAAATGGCAGCATCGCGAATGGGTCACGACGAACAACACCTTGTTGACCAACAGCAGCAGCAGTGGTTTCAGAACCCATGGTTGCAGCTTTATACACGCCATCAACCCAATCAATAGCTTCTGAAATTAGCGGCACTGTGTCTGCACGGCGACCACCGAAGATGAACGCAGAAATTGGAACGCCTGCTGGATTTTCCCAGTCAGCGTCGATAGAAGGGCATTGACCCGCAGCAACGGTGAAGCGAGCATTCGGGTGAGCTGCTTTTTCTTCGCCAGTGTGTGGTTGACCTTTCCAGTTAGTCAGGTTTGCAGGCGCTTCTTTAGTCAGACCTTCCCACCATACTTCGCCGTTGTCAGTCACAGCAACGTTCGTATAGATCACGTCTTTATGAAGTGTCGCCATACAGTTCGGGTTAGTTTTGGTATTTGTACCAGGCGCTACACCGAAGAAACCAGCTTCAGGGTTAATTGCATATAGACGACCGTCTTCACCTGGTTTGATCCAGGCAATATCGTCACCTACAGTTTCAATCTTCCAGCCTTCGTAGCCCGCTGGTGGAATCAGCATCGCGAAGTTTGTTTTACCACACGCAGAAGGGAATGCAGCTGCGATGTAATGTTTTTCGCCTTGTGGATTCGTCACGCCAAGGATCAGCATGTGTTCAGCTAACCAACCTTGTTGACGACCCATGTAAGATGCAATACGTAAAGCTAGACATTTTTTACCTAGCAATGCGTTACCGCCGTAACCGGAACCGTAAGACCAGATTTCACGCGTTTCTGGATAATGTACGATCCATTTGTCTGGGTTACATGGCCAAGCAACGTCTTTTTGACCTTCTTCCAATGGTGCACCAACAGTGTGTACACATGGAACGAATTCGCCGTCAGTACCTAAAACGTCATAAACCGCTTTACCCATACGCGCCATTTTAGACATGCTAACAGCAACATAAGGAGAGTCAGTCAGTTCGATACCGATGTGTGCAATATGAGAACCTAAAGGACCCATAGAGAAAGGAACAACGTACAAAGTACGACCTTTCATTGAACCGTCAAATAAGCCATTTAGGCGGGCACGCATTTCAGCTGGAGCTTCCCAGTTGTTTGTCGCGCCAGCGTCTTCTTTGTTTTCTGAACAGATATAAGTACGACCTTCAACACGAGCAACGTCAGAAGGATCAGAATTTGCAAGGTAAGAACCTGGATGAGTTTCCTGGTTAAGCGCTTGCATTGTGCCGTTAGCGATCATCAAGTCGATATAACGTTGATACTCTTCTGCGCTACCGTCACACCATTCAATTTTTGCTGGTTTTGTTAATTTAGCAATCTCTTCCACCCAAGCAATAAGCTTAGGGTGACGAACGAATTCTGGTGCGTTCACTTGGGTCATGGTGAGGCCTATCTCAAAAGTGTACAAAACTATGTACAAAGTATAGTCTGGGTGATGAAAACATCGCCCAGATGAAATATGAAAAAAAAGTGGCTGTATTAAAGCATAAAATGACAAAAAAAATAAGACCAAAGCAGGGTTAGAGTTAAATTGTCACATAATGCAATATTTTAAATAAGTATTTAAAAAACAGTAGTATATAAAATAACATTGCAAGGTAATCTTGTATTTATTTTAGTTATGGTTAATATTTTTAATAAATATAATTATAAAAAACATTTACTTATTATTTTTCTAGGAATGACTCTTATCATTGATTAAATAAATGAGGGTAATTTGAATTTTGCATAGTACTGAATGACATCTGTTTAGCATTTAGACAGTTTGCCAGAAAAATAATCAATGCTGATGATTTTCCGAACCATTATAAACGATATATATCTAATTTCTATCACATAAAAGGCTGTAGTTATAGAATGTTGGGGTCATTCCTATTTAAGATCATAATTGAACTTTACTATATAGCTTCTTGTGGTTTTAAATTTTTGATTTTAAAAATAAAATTTATATTTTCTGCTTTCTTAAAGCGCCTAAGAAAAACCACTTTAAGATTAGTTTTTAATTGGTTAGTAACTTACGATTAGTAGGTATTAAAAAGTCAACCTTGATCTTTTATGGCTTAGCTCTATGAAGCCAATAACAGTATTCTCCAGGTAAGTATCTTCAACGAATGTGGGCATAGAAATGATCATCCTGTACAAGGCTGAAGCACTTTATAAATAGTATTCATTATCTGGAAAAAACTATCTATATACCAGGTTCATGCCAAAAAAGATTTTTGTATAGAAGATGAATTCAAGGTGTTTGCATCGTTTATTTTAAATTATTTATCAGATAGGAAGGAGGAGTAGCGCTGTATCTGCTGACTGTTCAAATATAAGCACTATTTTGCTTCACCACGTTCTTAAGGAAGCTTATAGAAAGATGAAAAAGTTTGACAACTAAAGGCTATACTCTAATTTCAGACTGGCCTTGAAGAAAAAAGCAGCAAAAGTATATGCACATGATAAAAAAATAAAAAAAAATGAATTTTTTTTCAGTTTTACCCTTGAAGCGATTTATTCCATCTCCATAAAAGTGACATCTAAAAGTTTTGATGACGACCAGGGAATAACTAAGTCGTCATCAGTAATCAAAAAGACTTAGTCTGATGGAGTTAAAAATGAGCAACATTCGTCCATTACATGACCGCGTTGTTATTCGTCGTGTTGAAGAAGAAACTAAAACAGCTGGCGGTATTTTACTTCCAGGTTCTGCAGCAGAAAAACCAGCGCAAGGGGAAATTATTGCAGTTGGTAATGGTCAAATCACTGACAATGGCGTACGCGCGTTAGACGTTAAAGTTGGCGACAAAGTATTGTTCGGCACTTATGCAGGTACAACTGTAAAAGTAGACGGGGAAGAACTACTTATCATGAAAGAATCTGACATTTTAGCGGTTCTTGAAGGTTAATCTTCGCTAAAACAGTCTTACATATTCCATATCAGATTTTGTAAAGCTACTAATAATACTCGGAGTCAAATATGTCAGCTAAAGACGTAAAATTTGGTGATTCAGCTCGTGCGAAAATGATCGCTGGTGTGAACATCCTTGCAGATGCAGTAAAAGTAACACTTGGTCCTAAAGGCCGTAACGTTGTCATCGACCGTTCTTTCGGTGCCCCACATATCACTAAAGATGGTGTAACTGTGGCGAAAGAAATTACTTTAAAAGACAAGTTCGAGAACATGGGTGCTCAACTTGTTCGCGAAGTATCTTCAAAAACCAATGACATCGCTGGTGACGGTACCACAACTGCGACTGTTCTTGCTCAAGCAATCTTAAATGAAGGTATCAAGTCAGTAACTGCGGGTATGAACCCAATGGATCTGAAACGTGGTATCGATATCGCAGTGAAAACTTTAGTTGCTGAAATCAAGGCGACTGCTCAGCCTGCTTCTGATTCTAAAGCAATTGAGCAAGTAGGTTCGATCTCTGCTAACTCTGACACTACTGTTGGTAAACTGATTGCGCAAGCAATGGAAAAAGTAGGTAAAGAGGGTGTGATCACTGTTGAAGAGGGTTCAGGCTTCGAAGATGCACTTGACGTTGTAGAGGGTATGCAGTTTGACCGTGGTTATATCTCTCCATACTTCGCAAACAAACAAGACACGCTAACTGCTGAACTTGAAAACCCATACATCCTATTGGTTGACAAGAAAATCAGTAACATCCGTGAATTGATCACTGTATTGGAAGCAGTTGCGAAAACTGGCAAACCACTTCTGATCATTGCTGAAGATGTTGAAGGCGAAGCGCTTGCAACTCTGGTTGTCAACAATATGCGCGGTATCATTAAAGTATGTGCTGTTAAAGCACCTGGCTTCGGTGACCGTCGTAAAGCAATGCTGCAAGACATCGCGATCCTGACTGGCGGTACTGTGATTTCTGAAGAAATCGGTATGCAGTTAGACCAAACGACTCTTGAACACTTGGGTACTGCGCACAAAGTAACAGTTTCTAAAGAAAACACAGTGATTGTGGATGGTGCTGGTAATGCAGCTCAGATCTCTGACCGTGTTCAACAGATCCGTGCGCAAATCGAAGAATCTACTTCTGAATACGACAAAGAAAAACTTCAAGAACGCGTAGCTAAATTGGCTGGCGGTGTTGCTGTTATCAAAATCGGTGCTGCAACTGAAGTTGAAATGAAAGAGAAGAAAGACCGTGTAGACGATGCACTTCACGCAACTCGCGCAGCGGTTGAAGAAGGTGTTGTTGCGGGTGGTGGTGTTGCACTGGTACGTGCTGCAGCTGCACTTGACGGTGTGAAGGGTGCAAATGATGACCAGAACGTAGGTATCAGCATTCTTCGTCGTGCAATTGAAGCGCCACTTCGTCAAATCGTATCTAATGCTGGTGATGAGCCTTCAGTTGTGATTAATGCAGTGAAAAATGGCCAAGGTAACTTTGGTTACAACGCTGCAACTGGCGAATACGGCGATATGCTTGAAATGGGTATTCTTGATCCAGCAAAAGTAACACGTTCTGCGCTTGAGCATGCTGCTTCTGTTGCTGCATTAATGTTGACAACTGAATGTATGATCACTGATATCCCAGAAGACAAACCTGCTATGCCTGATATGGGCGGCATGGGTGGTATGGGCGGCATGATGTAATTCATCAACCGGTCATTGATCTAAAAAATCCCCGCATTTGCGGGGATTTTTTTCATTCAGGTTAGCTGAAAAATATTAATGTTTGATTAATCTGTAATTCAGATTACTGTTAATTTTCTCGCCAGTTTGAATATCTCGAGCTTCTAAGAAATTTTCACCGACAAAGAATTTACGATTTTCACCTTTTTCATCCAGCGTAATAATTGAAGTCATTTTAGGGTCAAAGCTAAAACTTCCTTTGGTTTTGGTTTCTGTGCTTTTGGTATCGGAAACATACTCTTCTTTCAACTCATAAGTTTTGTCAGGATGAAGTTCCAGCTCAACTTTAATGGCTTCACAATCCGCACATGGGAAAGTTCCTTCGTATTCGCCCGCCCAGTCAAGAGAAGTTTCTGCAGTATCGCCTGCAGGTAAGCTGCGTGATGTCGCTGGCGTATTCATCTGAGCAGAATTTTCTGAATCCATATTTTCATTGCTAGAGGGTTCTTGGGTTTTAGAACAGGCACTTAAACCTAGCGTGATTGTGGTCATTGCGACGATAAGGAGATACTTTTTCATTTTTATGCCCGTTTTGCATTTGCTAATATTCAACATAAAAATTTAAAAATCATAAGGGTAGTACAACTTTGTAAATGATGTATTGATTAAGTGAAATTCACTCTGCACGTGTGATGAGGTAAAGGAATTGCTAAAATAATAAAAAATAAAATCACTATCATCTCAAATAAATAGTGCTTTCACAGGTTTAAAAAAATAATAATGAGGGCAATGATGGATTTGAATAAAGAAAATAACATTATTGCGCATATCTATGATGCAGCACTGGATCCTCAGTTATGGACTCAGGTTATGCATGAGTTAGTGGAATACACACAAAGCAAGACAGCCATCTTTACTGCGATGGATCAGCTCAACCCAGCTTACAACTTTGTCCATACCTATAATATTCCTTATGAAGGTCTAGCAGCTTATCGGGATGAACGTATTCAAGTCATTGATATGAAGCTGCACCTGCCGCTATGGAATGAGATTGCAGTGGGAGAGGCTTTACAGATTAATTGTCAGCATTATCCCTCCATGAAAGGCTCGGAAGAGCATATGTTTTATGAAAAATGTTTAAAGCCTACCGGTATTTTACATCTTGCAGGTGTATTGCTGGATCGTGGTGATTTTAGTTGGGCGGTACTGGGAATTCACCGGGCACCTGAAGCCATCCCTTATGGTAAAGAGCAACTGGATTTTCTTGAGCGTATCAGTATTCATTTAAGGCGAGCGCTACAGATTTATCGTCAGTTCAGTTTAGTTATTCAGGATAAGTACAATGCTTATCAGGCCATGAACGCTCTAAAGGTCGGGATTGTATTATTACTTGAGAATTTCGAGATACAGTTTGCCAATATTGAAGCAAAAAAAATGCTGAGGCAGAATCAGGAAATTGAAATAGATCAGTACAATTATCTGAAGCTTAATAGAGCCTATCATCTGCAACTAGAACAACTTATCAGAGGGTCTTTACAGCAGGGAAGTGGGGGAATAAGTAAAATCGGTGGAGTAATGGCTGTAGAGGATGCAACAGGTCATTGCATCATGCTGACAATCGTACCTTGGTCGAAACAGTCAATAACATCTATTGAAGAATCGAGACAATATCAAGTTGCAATATTTTTGACGGACCGAAATCAATACCATATCTTGTCACAAAGCTATTTAAGGCAGCATTATCAGTTGACATGTCGGGAGATCGCATTATGTGAATACCTGATCAATGGTTATAAACCTGAAGAGATTGCTGAACAGATGCAACTCAGTATTCAAACCATTAGAACTTATATGAAAAAGATTTATGAAAAGCTAGAAGTGAATAGCCAGATTGAGCTGATACATAAGTTGATGAACTGTACGTTACAGTTTCAGCATATTGCATAAAAAGCCAGGTTAATTACCTGGCTTTTTAAAGTTATACCAAGAGATATTACGTTGTTGGCTGTGGCTCAGGAGCGGGTTCTGGATCACGCTGGAAATCAGCCCGAGTGAAAGTGACAGCAGGTTCACCTGTTGGAGTTAATGTCATGGTAGTTGCATTAACTGTATAGGTTCCAAGAACGAATGGAGAGTTTTGACCATCATATAGACCACAACTTTCATTTGTATCGAACAAGTTATCGGTGACTGTGAGGGTGTTGTTCGAAGTAGTGTATTGACCATATTCAATACCCTCTGGGCCACAATCCTCTCCTCCTGTAGTATCAATCAGGAAGTAGTAGCCGTCGTTCAAGAATACCAGTACATGGGTATCATCCAGCTCCCACGTACCTACGAGGCCATTGGTTGAATTTTCTACTCGTGTAAGGGTAGAGGTATCATCTTCATCCAAACCAGTTTCAGTAAGAACTAAGTTTGTACCGTCAAAAGTTAGAGTGTAACCTTCGTCACCTTCTGAATCTGAAAGCCCCCATGATCCATTGGTGTCACCATTTTCATCAATCACAGGTGTGATAACACCACCTTTCCAGTTCCACTGAAGATTCCCAAGTTCATAACCTGGTTCTCCATCATCATCTGCATTATCAGCTTCGCCCAGTTTGTAACTACCATCGGTATAAACCACTAGAATGACTTTGTCCGATTTATCTGCAGAGCCTAATTGCCATGTGCCAGCAATATCTTTATAGAAAGCTTCTTGAATATTAGCTGCAGCTTCATCAGGAGTAACTGGAGTTACGTCGCTAAGCTGTAATTGGTCTTGAATAAGGGTTGTTATACTGTTATCAGAATCCTCTAGTGCTGTCTCGAATGTAGTTGCAGAGGTGAAAGCTGTGTTAATTCGATTAATGACATCTTGAGTAATTTGAATACCATTATCATGAGCATTGTAATCTGCGGGAGCACCTGTTGGCGGTGTAATATAATCTGCATCAATCGATTGCAGGAAGATTGTTAATGCTTCTTCTAATTCTTCATCTTCATTTCCAGGTATGTCTGGATCATTCTCATAAAGATCTGTCGGAGTAATCCGGGCTTGAGCTGGAACTCCATCCTGTTCACCTAGCTGAAGGTTTCCGATAAAGAATCTAATTGTATCACCTGTATTATAATTAAATTTACCTTCCGCATTGGTAGAGCCTCTTACACCACTTGATGTTTCATAGCGGACGTTTTCAATTGGGCCATCAGTCAAGATACCTTGCTGTGTTCCAGGTGGGTTGCCACCATTTCCTGGTGAGTGATGGTCATCGTCATCATCATTACATGCGGTTAATGCAAGGGTGGAAAGCATTACTGCGAGTATAGTTTTTTTCATCATTGACCCCATGGGTGGTTTATAATTGTCCACCTGAGTCTAGGGAAGCCAATGATTAAGGAATATCCCAATATTGGGAGGTTGATTGTATAAAAAGTGCATCAAATAATGTATTTACAATCGATTACAAAGAGAATTAAACACTAATATTGGTACACTATCACATAATTTTTTATTTATTTTGCGATTGAATTGTGTTTGAAAATTTAGCTGAAAAAGCACTTAAATTGATGGGCTGGGAAACAGACAATCACTGGCCTGAAAACCTGAGCCAATGTGTCATGATTGCTGCACCGCATACCAGTAATTGGGATGCATTATATGCACGGCTAGCGCTGAAGGCATTAGGTGTCAATGTACGTCTTACCATTAAAGACAGCTACATGAAGTTCCCATTGGGTCCTTTTGTGCGTGCGATGGGTGGAATTGGAATTGATCGCCGTCCCAAGCAGGCAGGTGAGCCGCGTCTAAGTATGGTTCAGGTGATGACAGACCTGTTTAAGCACCATCCAGAACTGGTCATGTTGGTTACACCTGAAGGAACACGTGCCCGTCAGGAGCAATGGAAAACCGGTTTTTATTATGTTGCGGTTAATGCTGGCGTCCCGATTGCACTGGCTTATATGGATTATGAACATAAGAAGGCGGGTGTAGGAAAAATCATTCATCCCACAGGAAATTTTGAGGAAGATATGGCTGAGATCATGGATTTCTATGCGGGCATCCAGGCCAAATTTCCTGAAGAATTTAGTGTAGATCAGCGATATTACAAAGCGAGTTAAAATGAAAAAACAGGAGAATACTCCTGTTTTTTTAGCATTAAGATTTTATTTCATATTGCATTAAAGATCAGAATAATTCTTTGGCTGGAATGCCCCCCAGATTTTGACAGGCCGATTTGTATAGTTCATATTGCTGATTCACGATTTCAGAGAGCGGGATTTCAAAAGATTCCTCGCCATTTTTATACTGTTCTATATAAGCCTCTGCTTTGCTTTTTGAGCTATACAGAGAATGCTCATAATATTGAGTCACACTATTATGCTGCATTTGCGAAGGTTCAATACCCTTACAGTGGAAGAGTTTTAAAATGTGTTCGGCTTTTTGGGCATCATGTGACATACAAGCTGTCAGTAGCAGAGTCAGGCTCAATACTGCTAAGGCTTTCATAGGGAGAAGTCAAACGGTTTTGAAAGGTCTCGATATTTTAAAAGGTATTTCGAGTTTCAAAACCGTTTTTTTTGAACAGTTGGTTAAAATGTGAGGCATCGTACAATCGGAGTCAGTATTGAACGATTCTATGATCATGTATCAAGGTTGATTAACCTTTGACTAAGCCTCCATCTACAATCAGGTTTTGCCCCGTGACAGCGCGTGAATAAGGAGACAGGAACATCAAGATTGCCGACGCGAATTCTTCAGGGGTAATGACACGGCGTAATGGCGTTGACTGAGCAATCAGATCAAACACAAAATCAGGTGTGGCTTTGCTGGCATCTGTGGTTTGTAATAGGCCGCCTGAAAGCATATTTACATTAATTCCATATTGACCAAGATCCTGCGCAGTAGTACGGGTAAATGCCAGTAGCGCGGCTTTAGCAGTCGTATAGTCATGATAAGGCACCACCGGATTTTGAACCAGATTGGTACCGATATTCACAATCCGGCCAAAATGTGCCTGTTTCATATCTTCTAGCGCCGCCTGAGTCGTATTGAGGCAAGCCTGAACAGCACCACTGAATTGATGCGACATCATCTCCCAAGACAAATCTTCTACCTTGGGACGATTATCACCATTAAATTCAAACTGTACCAGGGCATTGTTCACAACCGAATGAATGCCTTCACCAAAATGTGCTTTGCTTGCGGTAAACAGGGCTTTGACCTGATCTACTTGAGTAACGTCTGCCTGATAGGTAAATACCTGATCGGGATACTGCTTCTGTAAAGCTTTAGCCTGCGTTTTACTACTAAGATAGTTCACCACTATACGTGCACCTTCTTCAATCAGAAGCTGGCTAATTGCCAGGCCAAGTCCACGTGCACCGCCAGTCACAAGCACAATTTGATCACGAATTTGCATAGCTCATTTCTACAGAAAAATCATTCAAGTTACCTTAGCAGTAAACTGGCTGAAAGCAAAGTAGGACAAGGCTTTGGCCTTTTTGGAACAGTTTAATGGATCAACTCTTTAAGCAGCAGGAAACATCCTGAACTGAAAAGTAGTCCAAGAACAATTTGCTTAAAGTGCAGTGCTGAAATGCGATGGAATAGGCGCGCACCCAAAATAGCGGGAATACTGACTGCAAGAATCAGTACAGCCATATAGGGCAAGTGACTCTGATTTAAATTGCCCTGATATAGATAGGCTGCCAAGGTAAACATCTGAATGGCGAAATTAAAATGACGTAAAATATAGCGCTGCTGATCTTTAGGGAGCTGTTTGAGCATTAACCAGGCAGAAGGTACGGAACCGCAAAACCCTCCCAAGCCACCTAAAATGCCACCTACCAAACCGATACTGGCATCTGCAGTTTTGCCTGAATGTTGAATCAGTCGGATCTGAGGATTCAACAACATGAGTGGACACCAGATAACGAGGAACATACCCAGTAAGATACGGAAAGTATGTGCCTCAATGATATTCAGTAACCAGGTGCCGAGCGGGACGCCGATCAGTCCGGCAATTAAATACGGTAAGTAAAGTGCTTTATACAAATGAACATGCTTTTTTTCATTCGATAATGAAATGACATGGCTCCAAATCGAAGCAAACACAAGGAGGGGGGCAGCAACTTGAGGACTGAGTACCCATACCCAAAATGACATGGCAATTAAAGCGAAGGCAAAACCGGTAAGACCTTGTACAAATCCTGCGATCATTGCGCCTAAAATAAATAACAGCCAAGTCATTCTGATCAGTCAATAAATAAAGCCAGCAGTATTCAAAAGATTGCTGAAAAAGCCAAGCTAATATTTAGCTGTATTTGTGCACAGCTTAGTCGAAGTTCAGATAAATAATTTATTTGAAGATAGTTGAATTATTTTGATGGTGAATAAAAGCAAACAAATCGGTACAGGAGACCAACAATGGCTGCGTGCACTCTCCATGAAATCGCTTGATACTGGCAGAGTGCAGAAAGGAAGAGGTGATGAAAATGAAAAAAATGATATTACTGTCATCTGTGCTGGCAGTGGCTTTAACCGGTTGTATGGTCGATCCTTGGGATGATGATTATCGTGGCCATCGAGACCGTAATGGACATTATGACCGTAACCATGGTGACCGGGACTGGAAAGATAGAGATCATCGTGATTGGAAACGTGATCGGGAAGACCGTGACTGGCGTGATCGCCGTTAAGAGATCAGCTATTTATAACTTACATTTCACAAAAAAGGATTCCATACAGGAATCCTTTTTTAATACTTATTGTGCAAATATTCATTTACTTTTTCTGATATAAGCCTGCACGTACTGTCCCAGCCTTGGTATTTTTAATCAGTTGCCAAGAAGAGGGGAGCTGCAAAGTATTTAAATCCCGATCTGCTTCGACATAAATCAGGCCTTCAGGCTTGATTAGCGGATCAGCAAGTTCAGCCAGAGAAGTCCATAAGTCCAAGCTGTAAGGCGGGTCTAAAAAGACCAGATCAAATTGATCTTTCAAAATTTGCAAAGCCTGCTGCGCCGTGGTTACTTTCAGTTGTGCACGTGCTTTGGTGACTTGAAGCAGTTCCAGATTCTGGCTCAGAAATTGTGCCTGAGTACGATCCGGTTCAATCATCACCACACTGGTTGCACCGCGGGAAAGTGCTTCAAAGGATAAAGCACCAGAACCGGCACAGATATCCAGCACCTTGGCATTCTGTACATCCCACATCAGCCAGTTAAACAGGGTTTCACGGACACGGTCCGGGGTGGGACGTAAACCGTCAATACTGGCAAAGGCAAGCTGACGGCGTTTCCAGTCACCACCAATAATTCGTAGCTGATTTTTCATATATTAATCTCCTTCTACAGCTGGTGCAGAGTTTGCAGATGAGCTCGAACGAGATGTATTCGATGTTGCGTTTGAGGAAGTTTGTGGTGCATCCGTGCTGTTAGGTGTTGCCGCAGCATCAGGGCTAAGCATACTTGCACCACTTGGTAGCTCGCCAGGTTTAATACCGGCGGTCATCAGTCCCCCACTTAATTGATGATTGAGTGGGCGTACCGGATTCTTATCTTTATGCAGTAACCAGTAATCAAAAATAGGGCGGGCGAGTGCAGTGGCTGCACTACCGCCGCGGCCATTCTCCAGAATTACTGCAATGGCAATTTCAGGCTTTTCTGCAGGAGCAAAACCGACAAACAGACCATGGTCAAGCTGGCGATCAGTCAGCAGGGCTTCATTGTAGCGTTTACCCTGCGCAATACTTTTTACCTGTGCTGTGCCGGTTTTACCGGCAATACTATATTGCAGGCCGCCTTTAATACCGCGCCCCGTACCTGACTGAATCACATCAACCATGGCATCGCGCATTTTGAACCAGTCTTCTTCCTTACCATTAAAATCAATTTTGCCATGCGTGCCATTGTGAACTTTAAATGCCTTGGCGCCACGGCTTTCACGCAGGACATGCGGTACGACTTTATTGCCATGATTGGCAGTAATTGCTGTTGCCATCGCTAACTGTAATGGTGTTGCTGTAAAGGCACCCTGACCAATACTCACAGAAATCGTTTCACCACGTGACCATTTAGAGTTGCGGGTACGCATTTTCCATTCAGGACTTGGGTACAGACCAGAGCTTTCACTTGGCAGATCGACACCTGTTTTTTCACCAAAACCAAACTGACGCATCCAGTCATTCATCTGTTCAATGCCCATACGATAGGACATGACATAGAAATAGGTATCGCAGGAAACCACCTGGGCTTTATGCAGATTTACAGTGCCATGTCCAGTTTTCTTATGATCACGGAAACGGTGACTATCACCCGGCAAAGTGAAATAGCCGGGATCGGAAATCGCTGTATCCCAATCGACCAGGCCATAATGAAGGCCACCCAGGCCAAACATCGGTTTAATCGTCGAACCAGGAGGATAAGTTCCTTGCACCGCCCGGTTATACAACGGCTGATCAAGGTTATCACGTAAGTAAGAATAATCTTTGGTGCTGATTCCGGTTACAAACAGGTTCGGGTTGAAACTTGGGCTAGAAACCAGTGCTAAAATTTCCCCTGTACCTGGATCCATGGCAACAATGGCGCCACGACGTCCCGCCAGTTGCTCGGAAGCAACCATTTGCAGGCCATAATCTAAAGATAAAAACAGGTCATTCCCGCGTACCGGATCCTTACGTCCAAGATGACGCAGCACATTACCATGTGCATCTGCTTCGACTGATTCATTTCCGGGAACACCGTGGAGCAGCTCTTCATAGGATTTTTCGACCCCGATTTTCCCGATCAGGTTGGTACCCGCGTAAAGATCCTTATCAATACTTTTTAATTCTTTGTCATTGATACGGCCCACGTAACCAATCACATGTGCAAACAATTCACCATGTGGATAGTAACGGGTCATCTGGGTATCAATTTTTACCCCTGGGAACAGGTGCTTAATTTCACTAAAGCGGGCAATATCAGTTTCGGTCAGATTCAGTTTGATAGAAACACGTTCTGTTTTTTTTGCAGTTTTAATCCGGCTATTAAAACGCTCGATATCTTCTTCGTTCAGTTCCAGAATCGGGATCAGGCGCTTAATCGTATCATCAATATCCTCAACATCGGCACGACTTAAGGTCGCGGTAAATACCGGATAGTTATCTGCCAAAAGGACGCCGTTGCGGTCATAGATATAGCCACGTGCAGGCGCAAGTGGTTGCAGGCGGATACGGTTCTGGTCAGAAGCAGTGTTGAACTCATCGAAGCTGACAATCTGCAAATAGGCATAGCGGCTGATTAGTAGCAGCATGCAGATGATGACCAAGCCAATCGAGAAAAACACACGATTGCGATAAATGCGTTTTTCTTGCTGTACATTTTTTAATGGAAAATGCTGCTTCATACGAGATCGACTTAGACCTGAACACGGATAGGAATGAAAGTGCGTTATTCTAACCCAACTGACCTGGTTTGGATATTGAAATACGAGTGGGCTACCCATCTGCTAAACGTTGACTTTGCAGACATTAAAATTGTCTGCAGTTGTATACAACTGTGTTGATAATTCTGCTAAAGTCCAAATTGAATAAAAAAAGGACGATACCTTAAAACTATAATGAATCAAGGATATTGGTGAAAAGGAATGAATAAATTATACCCTTTGCTGGCATTTGCTTTCATCGCAAATACGGCTTATGCAGATGATTTTACGTATAGATCTGAAGCAAAACTGAGCGATAGTCAGGCAAGTACCTGGAATGTGGGGGCAGGATTTACCCGGAATATGATTCATCTGAATACTGAGTGGGTGAATCCGTATGGAATCACATATGTCAAAGGTGGTGTTTTTCTGGACGATGACAAGCCATTTGGTGCACAAGTTGGCTTTCGGTACCCGGCCCACCTCACAGGAAAAGATAAAAATGGGTATTATGTCGGGGCTTATGCCGGACATATCCAGAGTAAGAAAGTAGATGGAGAATATGAAGCACGTCTGGGGGGCGGGGTAGATTTATCCTATGTCATGCTGAGTTCAGAACGGATCAGTACCTTCAGTGTCGGAATCGGTGCTGGTGAGGAAATGAAAAGCCGAAGTGGACATGTTGTGGCCGAAATCGAACCTCAACTACAATTCTCCTATACTTTAAGTATCGGTTTATAGAGAAAATATTCGACTTGATAAGAAAATTGTATTCTGTGAACAAAGAATTAAATATGGAAGTTATACATGCTTGAGTACGTTAACGAGTTGTGGCAAGCCTTTCTGATGCGTCCAGATTTCTGGGCCGTGCTCAGTATCATTCCTGTCACTGCATTCGTTACCTGGGCACACGTATGGATGGCCCTGAAAATGGTGTTCTATCCAATCACGTTCTGGGGATTCCATATTGGTCCATTGCCTGTCGGCTGGCAGGGCATTGTGCCACGCAAAGCAGGAAGAATTTCAGGAATTATCACAGACAATACCTTGTCTAAACTGGGATCGATCCAGGAGTTTCTCCAGGCGATGGACCCGGATGATATGGCACGCATCATCGGTGAACAGGTCGGTTTCGAACTTGAACATCTGATTGATGAGGTCATGATCGACCGTAATGCAGTTTTGTGGGAAAACTTGCCGTATTCCATCAAGCGCCGTATTTATTCTCAGGCACACAAGCAATTGCCGGATGTGTTGCGCGAATTAGTGACTGAGCTGACCATGAACGTCGAGTCACTTGTGGATATGCGTGACATGGTGGTCAGTCAAATGGAGGGTGACCGCCGTCTGATGGTACGCATGTTCCTGAAGGTTGGACAGAAAGAAATTAACTTTATCTGGCATATCAGTGCTTTAATTGGTATGTTCTTTGGTCTGTTCCAGATGATCGTATGGTTCGTGGTGCCTTGGCACTGGACCGTACCATTCTGGGCAGCAATTTGGGGTTTCCTGACCAACTGGATTGCCATCTGGATGGTCTTCAATCCGATAGAACCACACTATGTGAAATACCCGCAGTTCTTCACCCGCACGCAGAGCCGCAAGTTTCCATGGATCAAACCGGTTATTCCACGTATTGGCACCTATAACATACAAGGTGCTTTTATGAAACGTCAGGAAGAAGTCTCTGACGTCTTCGCAAGTGTAGTGACAGAAGATCTGATTACGTTAAAATCGATCATGACAGAAATGATGTATGGTGGTAAGAAAGAAAAAACCCGCCGGATCGTCAAGCGTCACATTAACGAAATTATGGAAACTCCATTGGTTCGCACCTCTTTACAGCTATCCTTGGGGCCAAGAGAGTATGCAAAACTCAAGACAGACTTGATCGATCGCTCAATTGAAATTACGATGGTGCCTGTATGCGACCCTGCGTTTAATGCGAGCCGTGCACAGAAAATCTATCAAATGTTTAGAGACCGCATACGCGAGTTAACACCGAAGGAGTTTCAGAATCTTTTACGACCTGCGTTTCAGGAAGATGAGTGGATTCTGATTGTATTGGGTGGAGTAACCGGCTTTGTCGCGGGTTTAATCCATTTGTTTGTGGCTTTCTTATAACGAGACGCTGAAATGCTGGATACCTTTGGGGATGTCCAGACATTTGGTGTCCTATACATTGTTAAAAAATGAGGATGTTTATATATGCGCATTATCTTACTCGGACCACCTGGAGCAGGTAAAGGTACACAAGCTCAGTTGATCTGTAAGCGCTACAATATCCCACAAATTTCAACCGGTGATATGCTCCGTGCTGCAATTCGTGAAGGAACTGAATTAGGTTTAAAAGCTAAAAGCGTCATGGACAATGGCGGTTTGGTTTCTGATGAGTTGATCATCGGTCTGGTTAAAGAACGTATTGCACAGCCTGACTGTGTAAATGGCTGCATCTTTGATGGCTTCCCGCGTACTATTCCACAAGCTGAAGCGCTTGAAAACGAAGGCATCAACATCGATCACGTGATTGAAATTGATGTACCGGACGAAGAAATTGTGCAACGTCTTTCTGGCCGCCGTCAGCACCCGGCTTCTGGTCGTGTTTACCACATTGTTTACAACCCACCAAAAGTGGAAGGTAAAGATGATGAAACTGGTGAAGATCTGGTTCAACGTCCTGATGACCAGGAAGAAACCATTCGTAAACGTTTAGGTTCTTACCATACTGAAACTGAACAGCTGGTTGGCTTCTATCAAGGCCGTGCTGCATCAGGTGAAAATGCACCAACTTATGACAAATTGAACGGTCTACGTCCAATTGAACAAGTTCAAGCGGATCTGTTCGCGATTCTGGATCAGTCAAAATAATCATTTCACGATAATTTTGACATTCAGGGAGCCCTAAGTCATATTAGGGCTCTTTTTATTTCTGCATCTTTAAAGGAATTGCGACTGTGAAAATTGGTTTGTTATTGCTCATGGTGGTGTTCTTGGTTGTTCTAGCAGGCCTTCTGGTCATGAGCTACCGAATGCTAAACAAAGTGCAGAAACAGGAAAAAATCGAAAATAGGGACAAAACCCCAGAGCGACAATTGCACCCGAAATTACAGGCTGAATTAGAGCAGCGCAAAAAAATGCAACAGCAGTTAGAGGAAAAGCAAAAATAAGCATTCTTATCTGCTGAACGAGACAAAAAAAGCTGAACCAGAGTTCAGCTTTTTCATTTAAGGGATCAGTCAGTATTTTTAACTGCAATTGGTTTCAATGCACCAAAGTCAAAACGGTCCGGCCAGTTACAGACATCAGCGACCACACATTCATGACATTTTGGTTTGCGTGCAATACATGTATAACGACCGTGTAAAATCAGCCAGTGATGTGAATCAATGATAAATTCCTTGGGAATGACTTTGATCAGACGGTGTTCAACCTCCAGCACATTTTTACCAACCGCAAGTCCGGTACGATTACCGACCCGGAAAATATGGGTATCGACCGCCATGGTCGGTTGACCAAAGGCCGTGTTCAGCACTACATTCGCCGTTTTACGACCTACACCCGGCAGGGCTTCTAAGTCTGCACGATTGTCCGGTACGATGCTGTTGTGCTTCTGAATCAGCATTTCACAGGCTTTAATCACATTGACTGCTTTGGAATTATATAAACCGATCGTTTTGATATATTCCTTCAAACCATCGACACCTAGAGCATAAATTGCCTCCGGCGTATTGGCGACTGGAAACAGTTTGTCTGTGGCTTTGTTGACACTGACATCTGTGGCTTGGGCTGACAGCGTTACTGCGACCAGCAATTCAAAAGGATTAGAATAATTCAGTTCAGTTTTTGGATTCGGACGTTGTTCACGTAAGCGTTCAAAAAAAGTCTGAATCTGTTTTCTGGTCATGTTCTTTACAGGTTTTCCGCTCATGTTTGTCATCATCTTATCCCTGTAAATCCTGTAATTGCTGCACTAGTTCGGCAAGCTGGGTGCGTTTACCTGCATCTTCGCGGACAGACAGCTGTTTCTCAAGTTTCTTGATCTGGGTACGCAGTTTGGCCAGTTCAATCGTAGTTTTGGCGTCCTGGATCAATCCATCCTCATTAGGCTTTTCCACCACTTCAATCACGGGCACATTTTGACTTTGTGCAGAGAACTCGGCAAATAGTTCGGTATTGATTTCAGCACGTACCACAGGACCTTTACGGTCAATGCGGCGTTTTTCCTCACGTTGGATATGTGCATAGTAACGTTGGCGCAGATCATTCTGTTCCTGCACATGCTGTTCATCTGACATGAGTGGATGAGTATCTTCCACCAGATCAATACAGTCGACCGGGCAGGGTGGAATACACAGTTCGCAGCCAGTACACAAATCTGTCAGTACCGTATGCATCAGTTTTCCTGAGCCAATAATGGCATCGACCGGGCAGGCACTAATGCATTTGGTACAGCCAATGCATTCATCTTCACGAATCACTGCCTTCATGCGCTGAGGACGCCCATCAGCCTGAATGGGCCAGACACTTGGCTCAGCACTAAGTTTAGGACGATTTAACAATTGAGCAAGGGCATCTGCCACCGGCTGTCCACCAGGTACACATTTGTTGGCTTCTTCTCCCTCGGCAATGGACTGAGCATAGGGTAGGCAGCCATCACGATGACCACACAAACCGCATTGGGTCTGTGGCAATAACGCATCAATGGATTGGATGAGGGAAATCTGCGAATTCATGATATTTCAAAGCCGCTCACAGTGAGCATTTCAGGAGGTGAAACAAAATATGTCAGAATTACAAATTTTAGCATATTTTGATCGGCTTGTTTGTGCACAATTAAGGTAACCAATATGCATTATTATCATGCATAAATAAGAATTTAGACTTTGATTCCACTGATATTTTGCTATTCAAAAATTTAATTCATAATAAATATAAATAACTGTTATAAAATTAATTTTCATATTTTTTCAAAAAAACTATTGTGGATTGGTTACAAAAGATATTTAATATTTTGCGCCAAAATTTAACATTGATTGTAAATTTGACCAATTTTGATCCATTTTCTGCTGAGGATTAAGCGTTGAAATACAACACACTTAATGAGTTCCTAGATTACGTTAAAACACGTGATGCACATCAACCAGAATTTCTTCAAGCTGTAGAAGAAGTGATGACAAGCTTGTGGCCGTTCATTCAAAAGAACCCACAATATGCAGCTCACGGTTTACTAGAACGTCTAGTTGAACCAGAGCGTGCGATCCAGTTCCGCGTTTCTTGGGTAGATGACCAAGGTCAAACTCAAGTAAACCGTGCGTTCCGCGTACAGTACAACTCAGCGATTGGTCCATTTAAAGGTGGTATGCGTTTCCACCCATCTGTGAACCTTTCAATCCTGAAATTCCTGGGCTTTGAACAAACGTTTAAAAATGCTTTGACTACTTTGCCTATGGGCGGTGGTAAAGGTGGTTCTGACTTTGATCCTAAAGGCAAGTCAGAAGGCGAAATCATGCGTTTCTGCCAAGCGTTAATTATCGAGCTTTATCGTCACCTTGGTTCTAATACTGATATCCCTGCGGGTGACATTGGTGTAGGCGGCCGTGAAGTAGGTTATATGGCCGGTATGATGAAGAAGCTCAGCAATGACACTTCATGCGTATTCACTGGGAAAGGCTTGTCTTTCGGTGGTTCATTGGCTCGTCCTGAAGCAACTGGTTACGGTACTGTGTATTTCGCTGAGGAAATGCTGAAAACTCGTGGCGATAGCTTCAAAGATAAAGTTGTGACGATTTCTGGTTCGGGTAACGTTGCGCAGTACGCTGCTGAAAAAGCAATGTTCTTAGGTGCTAAGGTCGTTTCTCTATCTGACTCTGCGGGAACTGTTTATGTTAAAGATGGTTTCACTGATGAACTTCTTGCTGAAGTGATGGAGCTGAAAAACGTTAAACGTGGCCGTATTTCTGAATTCGCGTCTAAACACGGTTTTGAATACCTTGAAGGTCAACGTCCTTGGGGTATTAAGTGTGATATCGCGCTTCCATGTGCAACTCAAAACGAACTAGATGCTGATGATGCTGCTAAACTTCTTGCAAACGGTGCAATCTGTGTTGCTGAAGGTGCAAACATGCCATCTACTCTAGGTGCTGTAGAGAAATTCGTTGAAGCGAAAATCCTTTACGCTCCAGGTAAAGCATCGAATGCAGGTGGTGTAGCAACTTCTGGTCTTGAAATGTCTCAAAACGCATTGCGTCTTGGCTGGACTTTCGAAGAAGTTGATGAACGTCTTCATGCAATCATGAAAGAAATTCACCGTAACTGTGTGAAATTCGGTACTAAAGAAGACGGTACTGTGAACTATGTTGACGGTGCAAACATTGCGGGCTTCGTAAAAGTTGCTGATGCAATGCTTGCTCAAGGCGTATTCTAAGTCTGACTTAGTTTAAGCTTTAAAAAAACCGAGGCCATAGCCTCGGTTTTTTGTCTCTGTTATAAAAATATTTTATAGCGAGCCTTTTACTGCTTCACGCTCGACGGCCATATCAAATATATAGGCATATTTAGACTGATCTGCTGCCGGATTCTTGATTTCAAAGCGTTTTACGCGAATTACCTGACGCTCATTTGGCGTATGCTGGAAGCCTTCGATTTGGTCATAGAACAGGTTCCAATCTTTATGGACCTGAGTTTTTAAGCCCTGCTCATTGTATTTGACTTCGCGCACCTGAAGGCAGGTTTGCTGTGCTACACCGGTACAAGCTTTGGTTTCAGGAGAAATTTCCAGGAAAATGATATCAGCCTGACCATTATAACGGGCTTCTGGCGTCATCTTCCCTGTGAAGACGTAAGCCTTTCCGTTTACGGTCAGAGTCAAAACCGGATTTTGAGCATCACTGGTATTTAAGCTAAATGGAATACGGGCATCATTAAAAATTTCACCTACCAGCTTTTCCTGTTGCATGGCATTGGTATCACAGGCTTTCATGGTTGAGATTAAGGTGCCAGTTTCCAGCTGACCCTCAGAGATTTTCCAGCTACCACCCAAGCTATTGCAGCTGGTAGTGATACTAAAACGATTCTCATCATGGAAGCTCAGCACCATATGTTCTTTTGCACCGGTATCAATGTGCCATTCATAAGCACTCAAAGTATTGGCGGCATTTTGTTGCTGTAATACGGACACGGCAAGATCTCCTACTTTTTGGACATCATTGGACTGACAAGCTGCAAGGGTTAAAGGAAATAACGCAATAATTAAGTATTTTAATTTCATTGATTGAATAGTCATGAAGCAAATAAATCAGACTTAAGCTTAAACGATTCATTTTTAAAAAATATGGATACATTCTGAAGCTTTAGGTAGCAAAATGTATCCATGAAAATTGCATGATGAGTAAAATAAGACAGGAAGATTTTCTTAGGCCTAAGAAAAAAGGCTCAGATAGAGCCTTTAAATCCTAATCAAAACGATAGATATCCATACCCAGTGAACCCATGCTAAAGCTGCTATGCACCAGACTGAAACGAGTACCAGTTCCCATTGCAAAGAAAATCGGTGCAAAGTGTTCCAGGGTCGGGTGATTACGTTCCAGGTAAGGAATACTTGGCCAATCCAATACGGCTTCATAGTCACTATGAGCGAGTTTGCTTACCACATAATTGCGGAAGGTCGATGCCCATTCTGGAACAACATTGGATTGTCCACTACGATCCAGCTCTCGCAGGTTATGCGTGATACTGCCTGAACCAATCAGTAGGACCTGCTGCTCACGCAGGGGTGCCAGCGTTTGACCAATTTTATAAATGTCATGTGCAGTCATGTTGATGGGCAGGGAAATTTCTACCACCGGAATATCTGCAGCCGGATACATGTGTAGTAGCGGCATCCACACGCCATGATCACGCGGGCGTGAATTATTGGCATAGGCGCTAAAGCCAGCTTCAGATAGCAAGCCGAGAATCTGTTCAGCCAGTTCTGGTTGACCCGGCGCAGGATAACGTAGTTGATATAGTTGAGGCGGGAAGCCACGGAAATCATGCCAGGTTTCTGGACGAATACCGGTATTTACTTCCAGTGCATTACTTTCCCAGTGGGCAGACATTACAATGATTGCCTCTGGACGTGGCAAATTGACACTTAAACGCTCCAGTGCTGGACCCACCTGTTCAGGATTCAGGGCAAGCATTGGAGAGCCATGGGAGATAAACAGGCCGGGAAGCGTTTGTAAGTTCATAGTTCAAGCCACATCTGGAAGATGTCTTCAATAATGCATGAAAGCAAGCGAAGTAAGGAGGGGGGATTGTTCAACAATTCATTGCGGAAATAGAACAATAGCCAATTTTCATCTTAACCCGCACGGTGATAAGGGTGATTATGATTAATGCTCATGGCACGGTACAACTGTTCAATCAGCATGACACGAACTAGAGGATGCGGCAAGGTCAATTTGGATAGTGACCAGTGCCATGCAGCTGCCTTACGTACTGCTTCAGAATGACCATCCGGCCCACCAATGGCTAAAGCCACATCATTACCGTCCAGCATCCAGCCTTTCATGGTTTCAGCCAGTTTTTCGGTACTGAATTCACGACCGCCGACTTCAAGTGCGATCAGGGTTTCATTTGGCTTTAATGCATTCAGGATACTATCGCCTTCGATATTACGATATTTCAGGATGTCGGCTTCTGAATCATTCTTGCCACGTTTCGCCATCGGCAATTCAATGATTTGTGTTTGAACAAATGGCTGTATGCGCTTGAAATAATCTTCAAAACCAGTGAGTACCCAAGCTGGCATTTTTTGACCAATGGTCAGAATACGGATTTTCATACAGACATCGTGTAGTTCAGAAGTGCTCATTATAACGATGAAACAACATGAAGTTGAGTATAGAAACAAATTGAAATTGAATTAGAAAAAGCACTGCTGCATAAATATCCAGAGTTCAAGTTTCTGCTTGATCATGTCATGGAAATAATAACAAATGCGGATTGTAGCCATTTTAAGAAAAAGTTATCTGGGTTTGCTGATCAGTCTGTCTTTAATCTTCCCGAGTTGGGCCTGGGCCAATCCAGCCAGAAATGCTCAAGTCAAAAATCTCGAGCTTTACTTTAGCCAGATCCTGAATGTGGATGAATCTAGAAATCACAAGAATACGGCTGAACTGAACCGGGTATCCGGTTGGTTGAAAGAGCAAATGCGACGCTTTGGTATTCCGTGCCAGTTTCAAAGCTATATTGTGAATAGTCAGGGCTATCGCAATCTGGTTTGTCAGCTCAATGTAAAAGCCAAAGATAAAATCGTCATTGGTGCTCACTATGATGTTTTTGCCAATCATCTCGGTGCGAATAATAATGCTTCTGGCGTCGTAGGAGTGGTGGAAGCTGCACGATTGTTGGCCCTGCAAAAAAATAAACTGAAAAATAATATCGAGTTTGTTTTCTATGGTCTGGAAGAACCGCCGTATCTCAACACAGAGCATATGGGCAGTGCGATCCATGCCAAGTCATTGAGAAAACAAAAGCAGAAAATACGTGGCGTCTTTGTACTGGACTCTATTGGTTACTATGATGAAAATCTGGTACAGAGCTATCCGGCAACTCTAAAATGGTTCTATCCTCGGCATGCCAATTATATTGCCAGTATTGGACATCTAAGTTCAGTAGGACTTACAGGAAGATTTTGCGAAGCTATGCAGACGCGTCAGCGTTTAGAGTGTGAACGTTTTATTATTCCTACTTTTATGCAGGGATTGGATTATTCGGGCTATCTCAGTTATGCCAAGCAGAATTTTCCAACTGTACTGATCAGTGACACGGCTCATTACCGTTATCCTTATTACAACACTGAGCAGGACACTCTAGATAAACTGGATCTGAAAAAAATGACTTACGTGGTAGACGGATTGATGCAAACCGTTCTAAGTCCATAAAATTTAGGTGGAGATAATAAAAAAACCCTGCCGGAGCAGGGTTTTTTATGAGCAGATCACTTAGTGACGTGCGGCTTTAGCTTCATCAGTCGCTTTTACAATTGGGGTTTTTACCAATGCTTTCGGCATAGAGGTAAGTGCCAATGGTAAAATCTCATCGATTGATTTCACGGCTTTGATTTCCAGACCTTCTTTCACATTCTCAGGAATTTCAGCCAAGTCACGTACGTTGTCTTGCGGAATGAATACCAGCTTGATCCCACCACGGTGAGCAGCAAGCAGTTTTTCCTTCAGACCACCGATACGCATCGCACGACCACGTAAGCTGGTTTCACCGGTCATCGCGATATCAGGACGAATCGTAATACCTGTGAATGCAGACACGAGAGCAGTGGTTAGTGCCAGACCAGCAGATGGACCATCTTTCGGTGTCGCACCTTCAGGTAAATGTACGTGTACATCAGTTTCTTCAAAACGAGAAGCTTCGATACCCAATTCAGCTGCACGCGTACGTACTACGGTCATCGCGGCGGTAATCGATTCTTTCATCACATCACCGAGAGAACCGGTAGTAATGAATTTACCTTTACCCGGAACCGCTGCTACTTCAATTGTCAGTAACTCACCACCAACCGAAGTCCAAGCCAGACCATTTACGCGACCCACTTCTGGTTCTTCTTCAGCCATGCCGAAATCGAATTTGTGAGGACCCAGGTACTCTGGCAAGTTGTTCGAATTCACTTCAAGCTGAAGATTTTTCGCTTTCTTGCTCACCGCTTCTTTAACTACCTTACGGGCAATTTTAGAAACTTCACGTTCCAGGCTACGCACACCAGCTTCGCGGGTATAACGCTGTACGATATCGCGAATCGCCTCTTCATGAATGGTCAATTCTTTGCTGCGTAAACCATTGTTCTTGATTGCTTTCGGAACAAGATAGCGTTCAGCAATATTGACTTTTTCATCTTCGGTATAACCCGGTAGACGAATCACTTCCATACGGTCAAGCAAAGCTTCCGGAATATTCATGCTGTTCGCAGTACAGATGAACATCACTTCAGACAGATCCAGATCCAGATCCAGATAATGATCGTTGAACTTGCTGTTTTGTGATGGATCTAGTACTTCAAGCAGTGCAGAAGCAGGGTCACCACGGTAGTCCTGAGCCATCTTGTCGATTTCATCAAGCAAGAACAGTGGGTTTTTTACGCCAACTTTAGTTAAAGACTGCACAATTTTACCTGGCATCGCACCGATATAAGTACGACGGTGACCACGGATCTCAGCTTCATCACGTACACCACCTAGCGCCATACGCACGAATTCGCGACCAGTTGCTTTGGCAACAGATTCACCCAGAGAGGTTTTACCTACACCCGGAGGACCTACCAGACATAGAATCGGGCCACGCAGTTTTTTCACACGTGACTGAACTGCCAGATATTCCACAATACGATCTTTGACATCATCCAGACCATAATGATCAGCATCCAGAATTTCCTGAGCCTTGTTCAGGTTAATGCTGACTTTGCTCGCTTTGTTCCAAGGTGTATCTAGGATCACTTCAAGATAGTTGCGAACAACCGCAGCTTCACTTGATGCAGGTTGCATTGCTTTCAGCTTGCGGAACTCAGCTTCGGCTTTTTTACGTACGTGCTCAGGCAGGTCTGCTTCAGCCAGACGTTTTTCAATCTCAGCGACATCATCTTCTGCACCGCCATTCAGGTCAGAAAGTTCGCGTTGAATCACCTTCATTTTTTCATTCAGGAAATATTCACGCTGATTCTTTTCCATTTGGCGTTTAACTGAATCATGCAGGGTTTGCTCAATCTGCTGTTCTTCAGACTGTTGCAATAAATAAGTCATGAGTTCAGTTAGATGTGCTTCAAACTCATCGTGCTCAAGGAATTTTTGCTTGATTTCGATGTTCAGCGGCACACGAGTTGCCACAAAGAATAATAACTGAAGCAAGTCTTCAATTTTATTTGCAGCTGCAATCAGTTCACGTGCATTACGTAACTTCGCTTCTGCATACTGGGCAAATAACGCACGCAGTTCCTCTACACGGGTATCCTGAGTGTCATTGTCCATCTTGACAGTGATCGGACTAAGCTCATGTTCAGCAGTCAGATAATCAGTGTCATCAATGATTTTAGTTAATTTGGCACGATAAAGGCCTTCGATGAGTACCTTGATACAGTTTTCATCATTTTCATGATTCACAACCTGCACAATCTTCGCGACAGTACCGTATTGATATAAGTTGTCGTGATCAATTTCTTCTGTAAGCGAATCTTTTTGCGCAACCACAAATACCAGATTGTCACTGTTACGAGCCACATCAACTGCATTGATCGATTTTTCACGACCGACAAATAGCGCAATTTGCATGTGTGGATATACCACTACATCACGCAACGCTAAAAGTGGTAATACACTTGGAACCTGAGGCTCAAAGCTTTCTTCATTCATAATAATTTCAGACATGGGCACTCCTAATGAGTGACAACGATGTTGCCATGTATTTTATAGTGAAGGGTATTTTTAAAATTACAAGGGCCGTTCAGATGAAATTGTATAATTATTGACTAATTATTTGATTTAAAAGTAACTTAGTCAATGAATTGATTTACAAACGCTTAAAATGTATCAAGCGTGTAGGAGTTAAAAGTGCATCTAAAGGCTGATCCCATTTTTCCCGGGGTAATGATGTTTCTACAAGCTGTAAATCATGTGCCAAACCAAGACGATAGGGTTTTTTATACGCTGTTGCCAAGGTACGGTCATAATACCCACCACCCATTCCGATCCGGGTGCCTCGATAGTCACAGATCAATAACGGCATAATTAATAAATCAAGTTTTGATACATGCAAACCACGACTTTGCATAGGTTCACGCATGCCTAAACTGTGATGGAAAAAACGCTTGTTTCGGTATAGGTGTTTGTTAATCCGTACCCATTCTAATCGCTGATCCATGTTACAGATCACTGGCAAATAGACTTTTTTATCGACAGAGAAACAATATTCAATAATTTGCTGAGTGCGAATTTCACCAAAAGCCTCTAAGTAAAGACCGACATGCTGTGAGTGAATAAATTGAGAATTTGATCTAAGCAGATTTAGCACCTGCTGGGCAGATTTTTTTTGTTCAAATCGGGAAATGCGACGACGGGCTTGGCGGATTTTTTTTCGAAGTTCCTGAACGGTCGTATACATAAATTATCTGAACTTTAGATGGTGCTGAGCATAAGTCTAAGGCAGGAAAAGAAAAAAGTAAAAAAGAAGATCTAAAGAAAATAAATTTTGAGTAAAAGCAGGTGATGACTAAAAATTTTCACAGCTATTCGGGTATTGAAAAATATTTTATTAATATACATAGAATTATTTATTTATCGGAAACTTCCCCAACAATCCAAATACCTTTGTATATTGGAACAGCTTGAAGTTTTGCCCTGGTTGAAGAGCTAAAACTCAACTTAAGAATAATATAAAAAACAATTCAGGATTGAATGATATGAATAAGAAAATCAAGCCATTAACACGGTTTACACAACTATTTTTTGGTCTCGGTAGCATGCTGGCAGGATTAAGCTATGCTGCAGTGCCTAACTTGCCCGCACCACCGAATACACAACAGGTTTTTTTTGTCGGTAATAACTGGGATGGTACAGTCACGGTGATCCGTCCATCAGGTGATTTTGGTAAAGTCGGGGTGATTAATATGATTCCGGATCGCAAAGAGCGCTTACTTGAGATCCATCTTAATCCAATCAAATTGATTGCTTATACCTATATCCAGGCGACGGCAGGGGAAGGTAATGATCAGCTGGTAGATGATATGTATTCCACACCAGACGGTCAGTCTGTTGTGGCTTCACGTCCAAGTTTCGCCGATGTGGTATCAATTAATATTAAAACTGGCAAAATTAACTGGCGTACACCAGTCGAAGGCTTCCGGGCAGACCATATGGCAGTTTCACCAGATGGACAGCACGTGGCTGTTTCTGCATCGTCGGGCAATGTGGTACATGTCCTGGATATCAATACGGGTAAGGAATTAGGACGCTTCGCGACAGGGGATAAACCCCATGAAAATATCTACTTTAATGGTGGAAATAAAATCTTGAATTCTGCAATCGGTAATGTCGAAACATCCATGGATGCCCAATGGCAGGACTTTACTAAGGGTAAACGTTTTATCACTATTGCTGATGCAAATACTTTTAAGGTTTTAAAGAAAATTGATTTCCGGCCAGCTTTAGATAAATTTGGGCGTAAAGATTTGTCCAATTCAGTTCGTCCAATGGTCCTGAGTAAGGATGAAAGCAAAATCTATGCGCAGGTCTCTTTCTTTAATGGTCTGATTGAATATGACCTAAATCAGGACAAAATTACCCGTATCGGTCAGCTGCCAGGCAGCAGTACTATTCCAAGTGATCGTACCAAATGGGTCAATGATTCCCGCCACCACGGACTTTCGATTAGTGGTGATGGTGAAAAACTCTGTGTTGCAGGGACGATGGATAATTACGCCACTATTGTGAATCGTAAAACCTTAACAGCAGGTCCTTTAATTCCAGCCGGCAAACCATATTGGGCTACCCTAAGCCCAGATGGCAAAAACTGTGTGATCTCTGAAAGTGAAACTGATGTGGTTACAGTCATTAATTTTGCTACAGGCAATAAAGTGATGAGCGTGCCTGTAGGCAATCATCCGCAACGGGTTCGTATTGGTTATGCACCTAAAGACTGGTCTACCCCATAAAAATAAAAATGTTAAAACAGTAGAGGATCTCTCTGCTGTTTTAATATGAATTTTTAGGATAAACGCGAAATGCTGAATAACAATAAAAATATGATCATCGGTATTGCACTGATCTTCCTCAGTGGTTTAGTACTGATGCTTCTTTTAATGAAAGATGAAGACAGTATTGCAAAAGCAGAACACTCGAGTCTGGATGAACAGCCTGTCTTGATCCAGCAAGAATCACAGCTACCTGATCCAACTCCTATGCTTGAAAATGAGCAGAAAATTGCACAACAGAATCAGCAAATCATACAGAAGCGTGATGATCTCTATATGCAATTGGCAGACATTTCAAATCATCTCAGCCAAGGCAGAAAACCAGACCTAAGAGAAGTAAGTAGAATTCTGGAAATGCAGCGACAGTTGGTAAAGGTAAAAGTGATTTCTGTACAAGAGGCAACCGCGACCATTCAATTTTTACAAAAAGTGTTACCTGAAATGGAAAGTGAATTGGCTCGTGAAATTAAGCTGATTGAATAAAAGATGGTATTAAATAAGATTAAATTTTGAAAATTAAAATGTTTTTAGAATGCTGCCAAGAATTGAGCTGCTCATATTCTTATTCTTAGAAAATAAAACACTCCGAAGATGCCGCTGCATGTGTCGTTACCCTGAACCCGATGAGTTCAAGGTGGACGCGACGTATACTTGCTGGGTTTCCCACTCGAAGGTGGGCATACACTCTAAATATACAGAACGCAATCCATAAGTTTAAGTATCGGCAGGGGAATAGACCCGCTGGCGAACATCCCAGAGTTAGACTTAGTATAAACGATAAAGTTTATGTGGCAACTCTATGCTGTGTTGGAACTGTAAACTTGACCATTGATCGAATGAAGTTTAAACAAAAAGTCTGCTTATTCAGTCAGTTCTTCAACTTCTTCTAAAATAGTTTGTAACAAACGTTCGCAGTGGGCATATTGTTGCAGTGATTTATTCATGCTCAATACTTCCTGCATCAGTTCTAGCGCTACCATAATCACCAGTTTGCTTGGTTCCATACGAGGTGCTTTACGGCGAAATTCATCGTATTTGTCATTCAATAGTTGCGCTGCACGTTCAAGTTCTTCGCGTTGATCTGCGGTGGAGGCCAGACGGAAACTATGGCCAATTACTCTTAAATCAATAGCAATCTGTTCGCTCATGTTGACGCTTCCTCAGTCGTTTCAGTCGGATGGGCCAATTGCTGAATTTCCTGTGCATGATGATCTTGAGCTGTGCCCAGAATCGCCAGGCGCTGGATAATCGCTTCAACCTTGGCTTTAGCATGCTCATTCTTCTGGGTCAGACGCTCAGTTTCCTGATGCAAGCGCTGAATTTCCTGACGCGCCTGTTGCTGTTCATTCAGCAGCTTTTCTTTCAAAGCACGCAGTTCATTACGCTCAGCCAGAATTTCCTGAAAACGGTTTTTCAGATCGGTGCAGCTTTTTTCCAGACGGCCATACCGGTCTGCGAGTGCAGTCGCATCATTATTAAGCTGTTGATATTGCGAGCGAGACTCAGCTAACTGCTCAGTTAAACTGTCATTTTCTTGTTGTTTTTGGCTAATAATGCTGTTTTTTTGAATGATTTCGGCTTGATGCTGACTCAGAGAGGAGTCCTGTTCTTCACGCAGGCTGGAGTTTTCGTTCTCCAGATGTGCAAGGCGCGTTTTTAAAACGCCAATATGCACTTGTAGACGCTGTAATTCTTCTAACATATCGAGGTCGCACAGTATTGCAAACAAAGGTAATATATAAGCAGTATAGAGATTGGATAAACGAATGCAAGACGATATTTCAGGTTGGTCAGATTGGCACCGCAATTTTTCTTCAATTGAGGAAATTTCCAGCCCAAGCGAACTTCATGGTTTGCTTACCGGTATTGTTTGTGTGACCCAGGCGCCGAGTAGCGAAGAATGGTTACAGATTCTGGAAACTTTAGATGTCCCTGAGCTTGATACTGAAGCATTGGAATTACTAACAGGTGAAGCAGAAGACGTATTCCACTCACTTTCTGAAGATGAGCTGGATTATCTTCCATTACTTCCAGATGACGAGCATAGCCTGGCAGAACGTGTGCAGGCATTGGCAGACTGGTGTGCCGGTGTAGTCCTTGGTTTTGGTCTGGCAACAGGTCATATTCGTGATGATGAAATGGAACTGATTGAACATTTACAAGATGTTGCAGCAGTTGAATTTGAAGATTCTGACGACGATGCTGAAGGTGAGGAAAGCTATCTGGAGTTGTACGAATTTGTACGTCTGATTCCAGTGAGTTTGTCTGTAGGTCGTAAAAAAGTTGAAGTGGAGGAAACGCCACTTTTGAAACGTTTTACAGCTAAAGTAAAAACTGAGTCTACGGATCCAGCTCAGGCACAATCTGTAGTTGAAATTTTCTCACCGCATCGCCCAAGCTGAACTATAGCTATTTAGCTTTAGAAAAACCAGAATAAGTCCAGTCATCCTCTGGCTTATTCTGGTATCAAATCATATTCAAAAACAGCATTGATATAAGAAGTAAGGACCAATGAAGAAACTGACACAAGCAGAATTTCAGGAACGTCGTGATATCCTCGCCGGGGAAATGGGACTACGCAGTATTGCCATTATCGCCACCAGCCCAGTGGCACTGCGTAACCGTGATGCTGACTATAAATATCGTGCCGATAGCAGTTTCTTTTATTTGACGGGCTTTGCTGAACCAGAAGCTGTGGCTGTGATCGAAACCTTTGACAGCGAAGAAGAAGGTTATACCTACAGTCTATTCTGTCGTGAACGTGACCGCGAGATGGAAATCTGGAATGGTTATCGTGCCGGGGTGGATGGTGCTGTCGATGACTATGAGGCAGATGAAGCTTATGCTATTGATCTGCTTGATGAAGAAATTCTGGAAAAATTGCAAAACAAGGACAAATTATTCTACCGGGTCGGCCATAGTGCAGAGTTTGATGCGCGTGTCGCGAAATGGATTGCACAAGCCAGTGGTGAAAGCCGTCGAGGAAAATCTGCACCTGCTCAAATCGTTCAGTTAGACCGTATTGTTGATGAAATGCGTCTGCATAAAGATGCCAATGAAATTGAACTGATGCAGATCGCATCAGATATTTCTGCGGAAGCACATACCAGAGCGATGCAGACTGTACGTCCGGGCATGATGGAATATGCACTGGAAGCAGAGCTGAACTATGTATTTGGCAAAAATGGCTGTGTACCTTCTTATAACAGTATTGTCGGTGGTGGTGAAAATGCCTGCATCCTGCACTATGTTGAAAATGACAAAGAACTGAAAGACGGTGATCTGGTGCTGATTGATGCAGCCTGCGAATATCAGTTCTATGCATCCGACATTACCCGTACTTTCCCGGTAAATGGTAAATTCAGTCCTGAACAAAAAGCACTTTATAACATCGTGCTTGATGCACAGATTGCTGCGATCAATGCAGTTCAGATCGGCAACTCCTATAAAGAACCACACAATGTGGCAGTGCGAATTCTGGTTCAAGGTTTGCTGGACTTAGGTATTATGCAGGGCAAGATTGAGGAAATTATCGAAACCGAAAGTTTCCGCCAGTTCTATATGCATGGTACTGGACACTGGTTGGGCATGGACGTACATGATGTCGGTGCTTATAAGACAAATGGTGAATGGCGTTCTTATGAAGAAGGTATGGTCGTGACTGTAGAACCGGGCCTGTATATTGCACCTGATGATGAAACAGTTGATCCAAAATGGCGTGGCATCGGAATTCGTATTGAGGACGATGTGGTTGCGACTCAAAATGGCCCATTAGTATTAACTGCCAAAGTGGTCAAAACTGTGGAAGATATTGAAGCCTTAATGGCAAAAGCTTATGCTGCTTAAAAATACGATAGCTTGAAAAAAGCTGGTCATTTGACCAGCTTTTTTATTTTTTAAAATAATATGAATCTAATCAAATAAATAATGAATTAATCTTTCACTGAATGATTTTATTAGAAATAATCTGGATATTTTTTGATTCAATTCTTATATAATTCTCTTTTTAATCTCCCTAACCAGTATTTACAAATACTCATCATTCTGAGTGTTCTCCATGCACAGTATAAAATTTCATAATTTTGAAGAAGCGGGCAAGCAGGTACTTCAATATCTTCATCAGCATTTGGGTTTTGGCTTATGGATGATCACTCGTGTAGAAAATGATGATTGGATTATTCTCCAGGCAGAAAATCAAAAATATAATGTTAAGCCAGGCGAAGTATTTGGTTGGGCGGATTCATTTTGCTATCACATGGTACAGGGAAAAACTCCTAAAATAGCGCCATGTTCTAACGAAATCGAACTATATTCAAAAGCACCAATAAATAACAAACTGTCGATCAAATCTTATATTGGTGAGCCACTATTTAATGAAGATGGATCAATTTTTGGAACAATTTGCGCTATTGATGATAAGCCCCATTCTGAGGATATTTTAAAAGATGCGGCACTCATTTCGCTTTTAGGCAGTTTATTGAGCTCAATTTTACAAAGTGAATTGCGGGAAAATAAACAGAGACGTTTACGTGAACGTTATGAGGTAGAAGCGCTCACCGATAGTTTAACCGGACTGTATAATCGCCGCGCCTGGGATCAGCTGTTAGAAGCTGAGGAGGGACGCTGTCAACGTTATGGCTTACCAGCTGCAATATTTAGCATCGACCTGAATGATTTAAAGCAGGTGAATGACCAGTTTGGACACGAAGCAGGAGACCAGTTAATTCAGCGTACTTCAGATGTACTGGTAGAACATATGCGTGTTAATGATGTGATTGCACGTATGGGTGGGGATGAATTTACGATTTTATGTCCTGAGACCAAAGCTGAAGACGCAGCGATTTTATATCGCCGTTTAAGTGAAATATTTGCAGCTGCCAATATTCATGTGGAAATTGGCTATGCAGTCCGTCAGCTGACTAAAGATCTACATGAGGTCTTAATAGAGGCAGATAAGAATATGTATGAACATAAGAAAAAAGCGAAACTGGAAGCAGATGATTTTATAAGCTAAAACTCGTTAAGATCAAATCATATAGGCTTGGTGGTCTGCATGAAACGTTCCTTAAGGTGTATTTATTGAGAGGCAGTATCAAGGTCCCCCTTTGCGCAAATAAAAAGTACAACAATCGCCTTTCATCTATTTTCATCAATTACTAGATTTAGATATTCAATGACTGGTTACTGCATAGGGAAATATTTTGAGCGGAAAATCAAAACCTAAACTAATGAAATTTATTACTCATACTTTTAAACAAGCAATTTTTCCAGTCGTGGTAGGATGTTAAATCAGAATGTAGAAGAAATAATTTATAGTCTTTAGTTGTTTTTAAATCAAATAAAATTATTAAAATCAATAAATTAAATATTATTAATAAAATATTCAAAGCTTAATTCTGATTTGGTTTACGTAAAATATGAACAATTCAAAGAAAACCAACCCAATTAAAATTTAATGCTTATAACATGACATTTATTCAACATAGATCAACACAGAATAGGGACTTTTAGCATCAAGACTACATATTCATTTTACTATGGCTTGCATAATTTTGGATGAGAATTAGTCAAACATTAGCTTGGAGAAAAATCATGAGAAGACTTGGAACTTTAGACTGGATTGCCTATGCATTAGCCATTATTGGTGGCCTGAATTGGGGCTTAGTTGGTGCATTCGACTTTAACTTGGTCGCAGCAATCTTTGGTGAGCAGAGTGCTCTTTCTCGAATTATTTATGTCTTGGTTGGTCTATCAGCGATTTACCTGATCTATACCGCAACTAAGTTAGGCCGTCATGATGTCCATCATGAAGCTCATACACGAACAATGCATTGATAAGTCAGTATTTAAACTCACTTATTATTAGGTTAAGAAATTAAGTAAGTTAGAGTGAGTTGACTGCTAAATAAAAACGGAGCTTATGCTCCGTTTTTATTGTAAAAAATAACTAGATATAGATTTATATTTATTGCTTATAATAAATTGTTTAATTTTATAATATTTATATTGTGGATTTTGTCTTTATATAGAGATTTCAGAGATTTGTTTTAAGAAATTAAATTAAAAAGATTTTAGTCAATAATTTTTTACCTAATTTAATATCCATTTTATATATTTAGCTCATAAAGCTAATGAAATATTACACTGTTATTAATTTAATTCATTTATTTTATTAAGGCTTATCTAAATAACAAACCTGAGGGATGCCTAGATGAAAAAGATGACTATGAAGAACATGATCAAATGTGCTGCAGTAAGTGGAGTATTAGGTTTTGCTGCATCTCAAACTATGGCTATGGATCAGCAGTCTGCCAGCGAGAGTAAGAATCAGTCTAAAGCAATGCAGAATGCTCATCAGAATTTGACAGAGAGTCAAGTGATTAAAGTGGTAAGCACAGCCAATAATGGTGAGATTAAACAGGCAAGAACTGTTTTACCGAAGCTGAAAACAGAAGAAGCCCGTAAGTATGCTCAGATGATGATTAATGAACATTCAGCAAATGAGAAGAAAGGCCAGACACTGGCAAGCAGTTTGAAGTTAACCCCACAAGTGAGTGGTATTAGCACCTCTTTGCAAAAAGACAGTGATAATGTAGTCAGAAAACTGAGCAACTCATCCACACCAGATAAAGACTATATGAGCAGCCAAGTTGACGTACATCGTAAAGTACTGAATACGATTGAAAAACAATTAATCCCGAATGCTAAAAATGCTGAACTCAAAAATATGTTGACACAAACACGTACCGCAGTTGCCAAGCACTTAAAAATGGCTGAAGATATTGTTGCCAAAATGAAGTAATCTGACTTAACAAAGTTTTATAAAAAAGCCTGACATTTCTGCGTCAGGCTTTTTTATATTATAAATGATAATCAACTAATTTATATTAAGTGCTTTTAAGTGAATAGAGTTAAATTAATTTTCATATTTAATCTTAATTATTGTAGATTAGAGGTGTGATGTTCCATATTTATAATAATTGCTATAATTATTCATGAATTTCTTGCTATTTATCTAAATTATTTAAATTAGTTTCCTGCTTAAGCCATATTCCACCATGTTTATCCAATTTAAAAAGATTTCCTTGCATTGCATGAATTAATTTTTCACTCTATTTATTTAAATGTAAAAAAACTTCACTATTTTTTGTGGACCCAAAACAACATAAGAAATCATCAGGGAAAATTCTAATATAAAAATCTAGACTATATTTTTAAATTTTGAATGAAGCTTGACATACTTTAAACCTAAATTGCTGATAAATACTTTTTCAGTATTAAAATAACTTTTTCTGAAATCCTAAGATAATCTTTCTATTCTTACTCTAATTTGATCTTTATGCTCTAGCAGATAACTATCTGTCGCTTGAACATTTGTTCTATGCAATATCAAGTAAAATTCTAATTGACGATTAGAGTCAGGCATCGGCAGTCGATTTGCTTCTTCCTACGTAATCGGTTGATATTTTTAGGGATGTCATCAATTGGAAAGGATCCTAAATAATGCTCTCGATGTGGACTAAGCTGTGTTTTTACAATCAATTCAGGATTCTGTTTCCAGGTGACGACTTCTTCTTTCTGAGGAATATATGCTTGTTCTTTTGATGAACAGGCTATAAGTGGGACAATATAGCCGGCTAAGATAAAGCATTTCTTTATTTGCATTGTTTTTCTCTTTAAGCTTTATTCTTGGAAGGACTATTTAAGGTTCGTTTATAAAAAAGACACAGATCTGTGCCAAGTTTTATTTCTCTAGAGATTTAAGCGATTAACAAAGCAATATCAATTACAGCTAAACAACTAATTCATTATAAAAATAAAAATCTTTGAGGTAAGATTAAATCCAACATGATTAGACGTATCTAGACTTTATAGATACCCCAGAGAAGGATCAAAGCATGCAACAAGAAGTCATCATTGTCGGTGGTGGGATGGTGGGTTTAAGCCTCGCACTGATGCTGGCGAAAACCGGGATTGCGGTCAAACTGTTAGAAGCAATCCAATACCCAGATTATGATGATATCAATCTTGCTCCCTATCACTCCAGTTTCGATGCCCGTAACAGCGCTTTATCACGTCGTAGTGTACAGATTTATCAGGAGCTGGGTCTGTGGGATGCTTTACAGGAACATGCCACGCCGATTCTGGAAGTGAATATTACCGAACAGGGCAGCTTTGGTAAGGCACGTCTGATCGCTGAACAGGAAAAAGTCGAAAGCTTTGGTCAGGTGATTGAAAATGCCTGGCTCGGTCGCGTATTGCTGACACAAGTCAAAAAAGAGCTACTCATTGAACTGATCGATGGCGTGCAGGTGACTTCTCTCATCCAGGATAAAGACTTTGCTTATATTGAAGCACAGCGTGGCGAGACTGCTTTAAAACTGCAATCCAAACTGGTAATTGCTGCGGATGGTCGCGATTCTTTCTGTCGTAAGGCACTGGGTATTGGCGCATCGGTACACGACTATGATCAAGTTGCGATTGTCACAACCGTACAAACATCAAAACCGCATCAACATGTCGGTTTTGAACGTTTTAGTCCTTTAGGACCTTTGGCTTTGCTACCTCTTCCAGGCGAATACCGTCGTTCCGTGGTATGGCCAGTTCCTAAAGGTACCGAGCATGAATGGCTGGGTGATGAAAATGATCAGCACTTCCTGCACGCTTTACAACAGACTTATGGTGATCGTGCCGGAAAATTCCAGAAAACTGGTAAGCGTTTCAGTTTCCCATTATCGCAAGTCCTGGCGGAAAAGCAGGCAGTTGGTCGTGTGGTGTTAATGGGGAATGCAGCGCATACGATCCATCCAGTTGCAGGCCAAGGCTTTAACTTGTGTATGCGTGACGCTTATGTGCTGAACCGTTATCTGGCAGAACAGCTGGAACAGGGGGCTGATTTGGGCGATGCTCAAATGCTGCAAGATTATGAAAAATCACGCTTGAAAGATCAGCAACGTGTGATCAAGTTCTGTGATTCAGTCGTACGTGGTTTTAGCAACCAGAATCCATTCCTGAAACTGATCCGTAATACCGGACTGGTGGCTTTTGAAAATATTCCAGGCATCAAGCCACTTGTAGCCAACTATGCAATGGGACTCAAAGCATGACAGAACAAACTCAGGTATTAGATGCTGTCATTGTAGGTGGCGGGCTGGTTGGTGGCTTAACGGCATTATTACTTGCTCAAGGTGGCGTACAGGCCACCGTGCTGGATGCTGCACCGATTCTAGATGCTGAAAAGACACTAAGTGTTGCCAATCCACGCGTATTGGCACTCAGCCAGGCCACTATTCATTTGCTAAAAACAGTAGGGGTTTGGGAAAAACTTGCACGTCAGCAGCCATATACAGGTATGCAGGTCTGGAATAAAAATGGTTATGGTGAAATCAATTTTGGTCAGCCTTCCAAGAAAACACCAAAAGTCGAGCAGGCGCTTGGTTCTATGGTTGAGCCAAGTATTCTGAACCTGGCCATTCAGCAAAAAATGCTGCAAGAACTGAAAGATTACCGCACACAGGTCAAAGTTAGCCGGGTAGAACGCGGGGTGGGAGTCTGGATTGTACACCTTGCCGATGGTACCCAGCTCAAAACCAGATTGCTGATCGGTGCAGATGGTGCCAATTCCTTTGTCCGTGAACAGGCCTTTATTGACATTGATGTCCTGGACTATAAACAGGCCGGTATCAGCTGTGCCATTAAGACCGCACAACCCCATCAGCATGTTGCACGCCAGATTTTCCTGGAAACTGGTCCATTGGCTTACTTACCGATGGCAAGCTTAAAAGCTGAAGAACACGGGCATTGGCAATCGATCGTCTGGACTTTACCGGATGATTATGCTGAAGAATATGCAGCTTTGTCAGATCAGGAATTTATCCAATTACTCACTCGCGAAAGTCATCACATGCTTGGTGAGGTGCTCGAAGCAAGCCCACGCGCAACTTTCCCGCTTAAAGCACGTGCGGCTCAGCAATATGTGCAAGATGGACTGGCCCTGATCGGTGATGCTGCCCATGTGATTCATCCACTCGCGGGACAAGGTGTAAATATTGGCTGTCTGGATGCGGCAGTGTTATGTGATGTGTTACTGCATGATAAAACGCGTGGCGTCTGGGCACATGAGCAAACCTTACAGCGCTATGAACATCTGCGTAAGGGGCAAAATGATGCCATGATGCACAGCATGTCTGCGATTGGCTGGATGGAAACCACTCAACTTTTCCCTGTGGTTTGGGCACGTAATTTGGGCCTGAAACAGGTTGAACAGCTGCCTGTATTAAAAGATGCTTTTATGGCGCAGGCCAATGGCTTGGGACTGCTCAAAGATACCCGCTACGCCGTCTGATCTAGAATTGTTATTTTTTAAACAATCATATGTAAAAAGAAACGAATTTGTTTAAAAAAGATACGATTTTTTAATATTTGGTACTAGGCGAAACACAAAGAGATTGCTAAATTTCAGGTAATTTACAACCTAGTTTAAATGCACATGTGATGGTCATTTGTGGGGGACATGAATATGACAGATATGAATGAATATGATGAAGCAGAAGATGCTGTCGTTGATGATGATGAAGCGAAAGCAGCAGAGAAAGGCGCTGCTGAAGGTGATGAAGTTGTTAGTGATACAGATGTTCTAGAAGCTGAAACATTAACTGTGACAGCGAAGCTAAAAAAGCGTCAGGCACTTGAAGATGAAGTGGCTGCGTTCCTGGCTCGCGGTGGTCGAATTACTGAAGTGCCGGCAGACGATTCAATACGCGAGTAAGTCATCTACCTGCTGAATATAAAAAAACACCACAGATTACAGTGGTGTTTTTTTATGCCTATCTTTCTTTGGAAAAAGCGATTTAGTCATTGGCACCCGTTAACTCAAGTGCACGTTGGTAAGCCACTTTCTTTTTGATACCGGTTAGGTCGGCTGCCAGCTGAGAAGCTGCTTTCACGGAAAGATCCTGTAATAAACGGAGTAACAGTTTGTCGAGTTTTTCCTGATCCATATCTTTTTCGACAGTCGCTCCACCCACTACCAGTACGATTTCACCTTTTTGCTGGTTAGCGTCCTTGGCAATAAACTCAATCAATTCGCCTAGGGCCATCTTTCGGATAGTTTCAAACGTTTTGGTAATTTCACGGGCAAAGCCAACCGGCCGATCAGCACCAAACACATTCGCCATATCTTTCACACATTCCAGAATCCGGTGCGGTGCCTCATAGAAAATCATGGTCTGGGTTTCATCTTTGAGTTTTTCCAGATTGAGCAGACGCTGGCTTTGTTTTGATGGCAGGAAGCCTTCAAAGCTGAAACGGTCACTCGGTAAACCTACTGCGCTTAATGCAGCAATTGCAGCACAGGCACCCGGCACAGGAATCACACGAATATTGTGTTCCTGTGCAGCACGCACGAATTTAAAGCCTGGATCACTAATCAATGGTGTACCCGCATCACTGATCAGTGCCATGTTTTCGCCATTGAGCAAACGTTGAATAAGTTGATCTATCTTGTTGCTTTCATTATGGTCGTGGCAGGCTGTAAGTGGAGTGGAAATATTAAAATGCTTGAGCAATTGCATAGAAGTTCGTGTATCCTCAGCAGCAATAAGACTCACCGACTTCAACACCTCAATTGCACGATAACTAATATCATCTAAGTGCCCGATTGGAGTCGCAACAACAAATAACTGAGCACTCATAGGTTTCTCCATGTGGAATAAACAGAATTATAAAAAACGGAAGAATATTAAAAAAATATTGGGTTTGAGCTTATTGGGCTGCATCGGCAGCGTGCAAGCGGAAATTCTGGTCATTCTACCCGAATCTGGGCCTTTGGCGCGAGCTGCATCGAATATCAAACAGGGATTCATGAGTGCCTATATGGCATCAGGGCAAAAAGTGCCGATTAAATGGGTGAATTCTGATCAGAAAAAAATGTCACAATTACTGAAACAGCATGTCAATAAAAAGACGCAGCTCATCGTGGGGCCACTGGCACGTCAGGATATTGAAGCACTGGTTCAGGCCCAGCCCAAAGTCAAAACCCTGAGTTTGAATGACAGCATGAGCAGTTCACCTCAGCTTTGGCAGTTCAATCTGTCTAAACGTGAAGATGCAATTGCTTTACATAAGGTGCTGACGAAGGATCAAATTCGGTATTTACAGGTACTACGTCAGCCTGGAAGTGAGACCGAGCATGAACTGATGTTGATGTCTTTGCTCAGTGTAGGGGATCTGCAAGTCGATATTATCGATATTGCACCAAAATCTTTGTCCTCTAAACAGGGGTTATTACTCATGGGCAATCCGGAGTGGTTAGCCGCAATGCGAAACCTGCCGAAGAAACGGCTTTATACCGTATCCAATGCGATTGACCAGCATATAACTTTGCCTAAAGGTATTAAATTTTGTGACGTACCTGCACTATATACCCATGCCTGGCCAGATGTATTGAATGCCTATCAGCAGGCGCCGGTGCAGATGTCCTATCAGCGGTTAATCGCCTTTGGTGGAGATGCCTGGCAGATCAGTCAGCTGTATTTAAATGACCATAAAGCCGAACAGCTACAATTCCAGGGTCGTACCGGACATATTCAGGTCAATGCGGAGGGACTGCGACGTATGCCCGCCTGCTTTGAATATACCAGCAAGGGCGTCAAGCTGATTTAACTATTATGCGTATCAGTCAGCAATTGGGAAAATGGGCAGAACAGCAAGCGCTTGCCTTGTTGCAGCATCATGGCTTTCAGTTGGTCCAAGCCAATTATCACAGCCGTTATGGTGAAATTGATTTAATCGTGCAACGTGATCAAGAGCTGGTTTTTGTGGAAGTAAAAGCACGGGCAAGTACAGATTATGCCAATGCACTCGAGTCAATTTCCCTTAGCAAGCAGCGGAAAATGATGAAAACTGCTCTTTATTTCCTGCAAAATCATGAAGAATTTCAGCATTTTTTCTGTCGTTTTGATGTGATTTGTTTTGATTTTAATCAACATTTTGCAAAAACCATACAGCATGATTTTTGCAATTACCTTTATGATTCGCAATGGATTGAAAATGCTTTTACTTTTGATCAAGAGTTTATTAATCTTTGAACAACACAGGCTTTTCTTTGTGCGGTTTTCTGTACAAAGATTATGGTAATGTTCAAGGAAAATAAAAGTTGATCAAGATTGCGCGACAGAATTTATTAAATTGAACAAAGACGTATTAAACAATAAGGAGTCTTGCTGAGTGGTTAAACGTATTGTAATAACAATGTTATGTGTCGCAAGTTTATCGGGCTGTGCCAGCTTTATTTCAGGTGGTACAGGCACGGCTCCTGTCGGTACGGACCAAGGGGCGCGTACCCTTGGACAGGTTTTTATCGATTCTTCGATTGTTCGTACTGCAAAAATTAATCTTTATAAACTTGATTCACGATTCAAACAGTCGCGAGTCAATATTGAGAGTTTTCATGGTCATGTACTACTGACTGGTCAGGTGCCAGACGCACATCTGAAACAACTGGCTGAAGACAATGTCAAAGCCATGAGTGATGTGAAAGCCGTACATAACTTTATTACTATCGGTAACCAGATCAGTTATGGTACCATCATGCAGGATACTGCAGCGACGGCAAATACCCGTGGTCTGATCATGAAGGCGCCTGTAGTTGCAGACAGTAAAGTGCATGTGCATACCGAAGATGGCGTGTTATATGTGATGGGCCGTCTAAACAATGCTGAAATTGCTGATCTTAATCAGGTGCTGGCGCAAGTCGGTAATGTCACTAAAATTGTGACCCTGATTGATAATGTGGAAACGCTCAGCAATTCAACCAGCCAAAACTTTGCGACTACAGCTTCATCAAGTGCCTTGGTGCAAACTCCAGTTGCGATTGATCCTGATACAGTTGAACCAACTTATGCACAATAAGGTGCACTCTTTTAAAGCCAAGCTGTCGAGTCATCTGAACGTTGCAAGACAAATCTACCGGGATTTTCGTTTATATGATCTCGGCAGCTATGCGCTGAACCGTTTTACTCCCAAAGCAGGTTATAGCGCTGAACGACATTTGGCCTATGGCCTTAAAGCGCGGCAGCGTTTTGATCTGTATCGTAGTGCACAGCCTTTGGCACATCGCCCCTTGATTGTTTTTGTCCATGGCGGTGCCTGGCTGCATGGGGATAAGAAAGAATATCAGTTTATTGGTGAGGCTTTTGCCCGTGAAGGCTATGACGTGGTGGTTCCAAATTACCATCTGGCGCCAGAACATATCTTCCCGCAATCTGTGGATGACTTGCATCTGCTTTTGGATCATCTGCACACTGCGGCAGCAAAGCTGCAGATTTCATCAGAGAATATTGTATTGATGGGACATTCTGCCGGTGCGTTTAATGTGATGTCAGCGGTGTACTATCCGCAGCAGCATAAAGCAGAGCGGCTGGCGAATATCCGCGCTATCATTGGTTTAGCAGGACCTTATCATTTTGACTATAAGGATGATCCGATCTGTGCTAATGCCTTTGATCAGGCGGTGCCTTATCAGCAGGTGATGCCACTGTACTTTGTACAACCTCAGCCTTTGAAGCATTATCTGTTTATTGCTGAAAAAGACGATATCGTGGGACATTTCAATAGTCATGATCTGGATCGGGTATTAAAGCAACATGGTAACCATAGTCATGTGATCAGTATTCCAAAGCTCGGACACATTACTATTGTTGGATCACTTTCCAGCCTGTTTAGCCGCTTCTTTGTAACCAAGTCTAGAGTACTGTGGGCACTAGAAGATGCATTTAAATAATTCATTCTATTGAATGCAAAAAGCCCGGATTTAATACCGGGCTTTTTGTTTATAAATTGGCTTACAACCAGGCTTGAGTATCATCAGCCACGGGCGTGCCTTGCGTGATATGCATAATCATAGAATGTGCAATACTGCCTTTGAATGGAATTTCTGGCAGGGCATCCAGCTTAAAGAATTGCGCATCACTGATTTCTTCTTCCTGCAGTTTGATCTCACCAGAAGCATATTCTGCTTTAAAGGCAATCATCAGATTACTTGGGAAGGGCCAAGGCTGGCTGGCCAGATATTGAATATTTTTGACTTTAATTCCGACTTCTTCTTCCGTTTCACGACGGACTGCTTCTTCCAAAGTTTCACCGACTTCGACAAAACCGGCAATTAGTCCATACATCTGGCTGGTTTTATTTCGGGCATTTTTAGCCAGCAAGATTTCATCTTCACCACGGGTAATCACGGTAATCACACAAGGTTGTACGCGTGGATATTGACGGTAATGGCAAGCGGGGCAGACCATAGCATATTCTACGGCATGGGCTTCGGTCGGTGTACCACAATGACTACAGAAACGATGATTGCGACGCCATTCCAGTAGCTGTACAGCGCGACTGGCCTGTTCAAACTGGCGAACATTCCAATATTGCAGTAACTGACGGATTGGAACGAGTTGCAGACCTAGAGGAATCGGTTCCTCAGGGAGGAGGTCACGGGCAATCACCTGATCACCCGTACCGAGCTGTATGTCACTTGCTAGCGCTTCCACTTGGGGAAGCTGGAGATTTTCATCGACTAAAAGTTGCTGTTGTTGAAAGATATACGCAAGTGACAATTTAGACATTAGGCTACAGTTTTCAGTTTTTGACTACTGTCCAATGCTACCTTAAACATTGACTGTAATACAGGCTGTTTGCTCTTTAAATTGTCAATGAGCATATCCGCGCTGGCGAGTGGATCAAGCACGCGATTGACGTCATCGGCACTGAGTGCGGCAGCAGATTCAATCCGGCTTTGGATAAAGTCAGCTGTTGTGCTTAGTGCGGCCTGACCATTTTCAGCGTTCAGGAACAGCATTGCACCCGCAATTTCACGGATCTGATTTGGCAAGCTTTCTAATGTTTGCAGGTTCTGGTCCTGCAAGTAATTCATTAGGGTGTGGCTTGCAAGTTCGATCAGCGCTTTGGTCTCGGTCAGTAAAGCAGCATGTGCTTCATCCAGACGATCCAGTGAAATATTCATGTTATTTACACGGAGCTGTAAACGACTAGAGGTATGATGACGTTCTAGTACCCCAATCGAGTTCATAGCAGACAAAATCACATTCATGAGCTGCTGGGCAAAACCTTCATCTTTCAACACTTCAGGTTGACTGAGTGAAGCAGCCTGACGAGTAAGATCATTAGAAGCTTCATTCAGGTTCAAAACCTTGAAGATGTTTGCCATGCTATTCAGCTGAACCTGTAACTCCTGAGTCTTTTCAGGGGTCATGTTGTGATAGTTGTATTCGATGTCATTACGGATCTGTGCCATTTCAGCAGTGACCAGATCACTGATGGTATGCATGGTTTCAAAATCAGGACCATATAAATGACGGCTAAATACCTGTAATTGGGTATCGGTCAATGAATCTTCACCGATATTCAGTTTGCTACGGATATGATGAGCAATGTCATCTTCCTGGCTGATACATAAGCTCAGTATATTCGCCAGGTCAGCAATGTTCGCCTTGAAACGGTCTGAGGCATTGAAATACTGTGCCATATTACGCTCAACACTGATCAGGGTACGTAAACGTGGCTCGTTGATCAGGATCTCATCGATATGGTTGAACGCCACATAGACCAGATTCCAGTACTGTTTGCTTGGGTGCTGCTCAGAAAGACCTGCCAGATAAGTCCCCACCAGTTTGATCGCTTGTAAGTCCAGATCGCTTTCTTCCTGCTTAAGCAGTTTATTCAGCGATAGCTTGTACAGGCGATGCACATAAACAGACTTCTCCAGTCCAGGTGCTTGCGGCAGATCAAAATCAGGCGTGATCAGGTCGAGCAGGGACTCAATCTGATGGCCTTCAGTAGTCAGTGGCTTGCCCAGAGCAAGTTCCAGCCGGTTTAAAGTATCCAGCAAAAATTGTGGAATTTTGACTTCACGCAAGCAAATGAACTCGATATAGCGCTTCAGCATGGTCGTCCCTTCACTGAGGGCGATCACTTCTGCCGTGTTTACGTTGGCAGGATTCCCCATGATCTTGCGCATAAGCTCAGCAGAATATTGAGCGACTTTGGCCAGGCTTGGCATATCGATCAGTGCAAGAACTTGTGCGCACTGTTCGAACTGGTTGAGCGCATCATCAATCCCAAAAGGCAAGGTCTGATCTTCTACCAGTGTGCTGACTGCTGATTCAACCAATTTGATCGAATTATCAACCTCATTTTTTATTATCAGTAAAGCCGTAGGGTCAAAATGTATAGAGGTTTGGTAAGACATTGATCTGCACCTTTCCTGAAGTTTTATCTAATAGTTGAGGCCTGCTGCAACTGGCAGGACATCTTTGTATTTACTATAACTGAACTGTTATTTTTTTTAACATAAATTGTTAACTGAATAATGGATTTTATTTTGCGAAAAGGCAAGGCGCTCCATGTTTTTCTTCATATTGTTTGACCCAGTTCTCATGTTCGCTCAATTCTTCATCAGATGGCAAAATTACCGGTAGATCAATTTCAATTTTCACACTGCCTGAGCTGGCATTTTGTTCTTCACTATGTGACAGGGCATCCATATCAAAAGAAACCTGACCACCGGTCATCGCCAGGTAAACATCGGACAGAATTTCTGCATCGAGTAATGCGCCGTGGAAAGTACGGTCACGCTGCGGAATCTCATAACGACGTACCAGGGCATCAAGAGAGTTTTTCTGGCCCGGATGGCGTGACTTTGCCATCGCCAGGGTATCCGTGACTTCACAGACTTCTGACAGGGTTTGAAAACCAGCACGCTTGAATTCCATATCCAGGAAGTTCATATCGAAGGTCGCGTTATGCGCGATGATTTCTGCACCTTTCAAGTAATCGAACAGAACTTGAGAAATATCCTCAAATAAAGGCTTGTCTTGCAGGAACTCATCAGTAATGCCGTGGACATTAACTGAATCGCCTACCGGTTTTTTCGGATTGATATAAATATGAATCGAGCTGCCGGTGAGTTTACGATTCACCATTTCAATCGCGCCGACCTCGATAATCCGGTCACCATCTTGATAATAGAAACCGGTGGTCTCTGTATCGAGAATCAGCTGACGAGGACCAGATATATCTAATGTGGCTGGAGTAATCACAATCTGCGGGTGTAGTTGATTCTCCGCTGGAGTTTGTTCAGCAACGACAGGCTGATTGTTTAAGTGAGTTTCCATGGTCACTTCAGTTACATCTTCCATGAGTTCATCCATTTCTTCAGCTTCAGCCAGTTCCAGGCCAAAAGGGTCATCCAGTAACCAGTCTTTTTCAGGCTTTTTTATATCTTGTGTTTTTTTCTCAGCGCTTGCTGCAAAATGAATTGCTGGAACATGACGGGATTTTTCGCCATTTTTTAAGGCGAGATCCGCACCCAGATTAGCCAGCTGATCGGCCATTTCATTACCCTCATGGCCAGCATGTCCTTTGATCCAGTGCCAGTCAATCTGACGGCCTTGGCATACTGCATCCAGCTGTTTCCATAAGTCAGGGTTTTTGACATCTTTCCAGTTTTTACGTTTCCAGCCTTCGATCCATTCAGTGATACCTTTTTTGACATAATTGGAATCGGTCCAGATCACCAGCTTGGCATCTTTGGGACAGACAGAAATCCCTTCTATGGCAGCCATCAGTTCCATACGGTTATTGGTGGTCTGAAGCTCGCCGCCATAAATTTTATGCTCATCTGAACCGTTCTGAATATAGGCACCCCAACCACCTACAGCGATTTCCTTACCATTGCCGCGGCATGCGCCATCCACATACAGTGTGATTGTTTGAGACATAAACCAAATCCGATCAAAAAAGAACAAGCTGAGCGGGATATTGTATAACGCAAATACGTTTGAATAATCCATATCTCCGCGATTTTTTAATTTCTTGTAACATTTAACGTCAAATCGCGGTAAATTATTAGCTTGTGTCGTCGACATGCTTAATTAAAATGGCATATCTAAAAAATAAATTTTATACAAGTTGTTTGGATTTCTTTATGTATAAACCAACCGCATTCATGTGGCAGCCATCGTTACCTTCATTTTTAAAAGTCTCAGTTCTCGGCACTGCGCTTGCATCCTTAGGTTTAACGGGTTGTTCGACGACACAAAGCGCGGCAGGGTCCAAGCATAAACAAACAAGTTCGAATTATTTAGGCGCCGATAGTCTAGATAGTCTGGAAGATCTTTTATCCGCGACTGATATGCGTGCGGTAGAAGGCGACCGACTGTTGGTACTGAAACACGGTGATGTGTGGAAGCGCATGACTGTCGGTTTCAAGATGAATCTGGATGTCTGGAATCCGCGTATTGATGCCCAGCGTGGCTGGTTCGCATCACGTCAGCCATATTTAGAGCGTTTAAGTGCGCGTGCTTCACGTTATTTATATTACACAGTAAAAGAAGCTGAACGCCGTGGTATGCCGACTGAGCTAGCATTGCTTCCAGTGATTGAAAGTTCATACGATCCGGCAGCAACCAGTAGTGCAGCTGCAGCGGGTCTGTGGCAGTTTATTCCAAGTACCGGCCGTATTTATGGTTTAAAACAGACCTCGATGTATGACGGCCGCCGTGATGTGGTAGAGTCGACTCGCGCTGCTTATGAGTTTTTAGGTGCATTATATAATCAGTTCGGTTCATGGGAACTGGCTTTAGCATCCTATAATGCCGGTCCAGGCCGTATTCAGCAGGCGATTAACCGTAATAAGGCTGCTGGTTTGCCAACTGATTACTGGTCACTGAAGTTGCCGCAGGAAACCATGAATTATGTTCCTCGTTTCATGGCAGTGGCACAGATTGTAAAAAGTCCAGCCAAATATGGCGTGAGTCTGCCGCCTATTGCCAACCGTCCGCACTTTCGTGAAGTCAGTGTTGGGGCAGCCAGCCTGAATGAAATTGCTGCGATTACCGGTTTAAGTCGGGCTGAATTGTATCAGTTGAACCCAGGGCATCGTGGAGACAGGATTGATCCGGACAGTCCGCGCCGTATTCTGATTCCAGCTGACCTGAGTCCATCCATTGATGAAAAACTGAAAAAGCTTCAATCCTCTTCTTCAGGTTTATGGGCAAGCTCTACCAGCAGTTTACCGAAGAATAATCAGACGATTACGCCAGTAAAAACCACGCCACCTGAGCTGAATAGCAAAACAATTACGCCAGCTAAACAGACACCGCCTGCAATCACGGCCTCAACCACGACAACCGTTAAACCTGCAACACCTGTAGCCACTACTGCAAGCAAAGCGACGTCCACAGCCGCGACCACAGCGATTGTTACTGCCGCTGCAACACCAGCAGCTACAAGTACAGCCAAACCCAACCTGACTGCCCAAAGCAAGACTAGGGTCAGCACACCAAGAGGTTCTTCAGCTTTGGCTGATTTTGCTGCGAAGAGTGAATTACCTATTCCAAGTGCACCGCGTATTCCAGTTGCGGTGACGCCAGTAACACCTGTGCAACCGATTCAGGTTGAACCGCCAATTTCTGCAAAGGAACGTGAACAGATTCAGGCAGCGGTTGTGGCAGAGGAAATTCCAAAGTCTGTAGATGAAATCCTGAAACCGGTAGCGACAGCCGCAGAACAGGCAGAAGTGGTGGAGGAGCTGAAAGCACTGGCACCTGCGGGTACTGAAATTGTCGATCCTTATGATGGCAAGATTAAGCTGACCGCGATTCAGACCAGCCTTTCTGTAGCAGAACAGCAGGGTAAAGAACTGACCAAAGGTTTCTCGTATCCAAAAGGCGTAGCGGAAAGTACCAAGGCAGATTCAGTCGAAGCGAAATTGAACCAAGGCAAGAATTACGTTAAAACAGATTCGGAAGTTGTGGTTGTTGCACCAAAAGGCAAGCGCAGTACCTATACGGTTTTACCGGGTGACAACCTGGCTTTGATTGCTGCTAAAAATGGAGTGAACTGGCGGGATGTGGCGAAATGGAACCAGATTGATCCAAATGCCACTTTATATGTCGGTACCACGATCTATCTTTATGATGCCAAACCTGTTCAAGAAGCATCAAAACCTGCTGCAAAACCAGAAAGCTATGTGGTACAAGCCAATGATTCACTCACCGGTGTAGCCAGCCAGTTTGGTTTAACGGTAAAACAGCTGGCTGACTATAATGGTTTGAGCACGACCAGCGGTCTATTTGTCGGTCAAAAATTATCTTTAAAAGAAACTGCTGCTTCTAAAGCGAAAGTTGAAGAAACGAAAAAAACGGAAAGCAGCAAAGTTCAGACTAAGACCTATACCGTTCAGCGCGGCGAATATCTGAAACTGATTGCAGACCGTTATGCACTTTCGAATGCAGAACTGGCTGTGTTGACGCCAGGTTTGACTTCAGGCAGCAGCCTGATGGCAGGTCAAAAAATCAATGTACCTGTGAATGAAGCTGAATCTGCAAGCTCAGGCAAGAAAATTGAGCAGAAGTTTGAAAATGTTAAAGTGGACCAGACTGCAACTGAAAACTATCAGGTAAAACGTGGTGAGACACTGTATAGCATTGCCAATCAGTCCAAACTCAGTGTGGCTGAACTGGCAGCCTTAAATGGATTTGCTGCCAATAGCGGTTTACGTATTGGTCAAACCATCAAGATTCCTGCGGGCAGCACTGTGCCAGAGAATTATACTGTGCAGTCGGGTGATACCCTGACAGGGATTGCGACCAAATATAACCTGAGCATGGATCATCTGGCGAATCTGAACGGTTTATCCCGTAATGCTGGCCTGCGAGTAGGACAACGTCTGAAATTGACCGGAGATGCAGAAGCAGCTCATGAAACTGTGACTGAGCAGGCGGTGAAAGGTGTGAAGTCAGACACCCATATAGTGAAATCAGGTGAAACCCTCAGTTCAATTGCACGCGAGTACAAGTTACAACTGAAATATCTGGCTGAGCTAAATGATGTGTCTGTATCGAGTCCATTACGTGTCGGACAGCGTCTGAAGGTTGAGGGTGATCTGCCAGAAAGTAAAAAGGTAGATGAGATCAAAGCAGTAACCACGACTGTTTCATCTAAGGCCACAGAAAGCTATACAGTGAAGTCAGGCGAATCACTTAACGCGATTGCCAGTCGTCTGGGAATTACCACCACAGAACTTGCCAGTTTAAATAATCTGCGTGCTAATGCGGGCTTGCGTGTGGGCCAAAGTCTACAAGTCCCTAAACGTATTACAGAATATAAAATCAAGCGTGGCGATACACTGATCGGTTTAGCCTCACGTTATGGCATGGACAGTAGTACACTGGCAGAAATGAATGACCTGAAACCGAATACTCAACTGCGTATTGGGGATGTGATCAAGGTTCCAAATCTCTAAAGCCGAAATGATACAGGGAGTATCTGAATGCCGTTTGCTGCTGCAAAGCGCCTGATTTATATCTGTGGAATTTCGGTCATTACTCAGGGGGCTTGGGCTGCACTGCAGACCACTCCTTATATCGCCATTCATAGTCAGCCCAAATATGCCGGGCTGACACATTTACCCTATGCCAATCCTGTAGCGCCCAAAGGTGGCTATCTCAGCCAGTCTGCCAATGGTACCTTTGATAATCTGAATGCCATGAACGGCAAAGGTACAGCAGCAGATGGCGTGGAATACCTGTTTGATACGCTCATGGTCAGTTCCCTGGATGAGCCGGGCGTGATGTATCCCTTGCTGGCTGAAAAAGTCACCTATGATCCAAAAAAAACTGCCTATGTGATTTATCATCTGAATCCCAAAGCACGTTTTAGTGATGGTACGCCAGTCACTGCAGAAGATATAAAATTCAGTTTTGATACGTACACAAGCAAAGGTAATCCAGGCTTGCAGATGTATCTGTCAGATCTGGATAAAACCGAGGTACTATCCAGGTACCAGGTCAAGATGAGCTTCAAGTCGAATAATAATTCGGAAATGCCGCTGATCCTGGCACAGATGCCTATTTATTCTAAGAAAAACTGGCAAGGCAAAGACTTTAGCCGCATCACCATGCAGCCAATTTTGGGTTCAGGTCCCTATCTGATTGAAAGCATTGATGCAGGGCGCAGCATTAGCTATAAACGCAATCCGAATTACTGGGCGAAAGATCTACCTGTTAACCGGGGTAAATATAACTTTGATCGCCTGAAGTTTGTTTATTACCGCAATATGGATGTTGGTTTTGAGGGCTTTAAGTCTGGTCAATATACCGTGCATCAGGAATACACCGCACGTAAATGGGTAACGGAATACAATTTTTCAGCCATCAAGGACAAGATGGTCGTGAAATACAACTTCAACCATGAAAACCCGATTCCGACACAAAGCTTTGTATTCAATACCCGTCGTGCACCAATGCAGGATATCCGCTTTCGTCAAGCCTTAACTTATGCCTATGATTTTGAGTGGCAAAACAAGGCGCTGTTTTATGGTCAATACCACCGTTTACAAAGTTATTTTGCTAATAGTGAGCTGGAAGCGAAGGGCATGCCTTCAGTTGAAGAACTGGCGATTTTAAAGCCTTATCTGGCTAAGTTAGATCCGATTCAGCGTGCTGGTGTGCTGAAAGACTGGAAATATCCAGTTTCGGATGCTTCAGGCTTTAATCGCAAGAATTTACTGGTCGCGCGGGAATTGTTACTCAAGGCGGGTTACCGTTATCACAATGCGCAACTGACTGATCCAAAAGGTAAGCCGATTCGACTTGAGTTTCTGATTCATCAGGATGGTTTGCAACGTACCTTAATGCCTTTTATACGTAACCTAAAACGGCTGGGGATCACGGTGAATATCCGTCATGTTGATGTGCCTCAGTATATTGAACGTATGCGCAGTAAAGATTTTGATATGACGACCAATGTCTTGCCACAATCTCTCAACCCGGGCAATGAGCAGGCACAGTTCTGGAGTAGTGCGTCAGCAGATCAGCCAGGTAATTACAATTATGCGGGTATCAAAAATGCTGTGATTGATGATGCTATTACCAAGGTGATTCAGGCACCGGATCGCCAGCAATTGGTGATTCGTACCAAAGTACTGGATCGTCTGCTACGTGCTGGCTATTATCAGATTCCGACCTATGGGAAAGGTGGCAACTGGTATGCTTACTGGAATATGTATGAGCAGCCAAAGATCAAGCCAAAGCTTGCTGTTGGATTCGACTTCTGGTGGAGTAATCCACAAAAAGCTGCACAAGTGAGCCAATATTTACGTCGTCAAAAATAATAAGGAATATCACTGACAATGGGAACCTACATACTTAAGCGGCTCTTGCTGATTATCCCAACTTTATTTTTGATTCTGCTGATTAATTTCATTGTCATTCAGATTGCGCCGGGTGGACCGGTCGAACAGGCCATTCAACAGGCAGAAACTTTTCAGGGCATGGGCGGAACCACAGGTGCAGAAACTGCACAGTCCAAAAGCAGCTATCAGGGTGCCAAAGGCCTGAGTGACGAGATGGTGGAAAAAATCAAGGCCCAATATGGTTTTGATCAGCCCGCTCATATCCGTTTTTGGGAAATGCTGAAAAGCTATGCACAGCTAGATTTCGGCATTAGTTTCTTTAAAGATAAACCTGTAACTACATTATTATTGGAAAAATTACCAGTTTCTCTGTCATTGGGACTGTGGAGCACTTTGCTGATTTATCTGGTCTCGATTCCACTTGGGATTCGAAAGGCGCGTCAGCATGGCAGCCTGTTTGATAAATCCACTTCGATGCTGCTCGCCGTGGGTTATGCCATTCCAGCTTTTGTCTTTGCCATTTTACTCATCGTATTTTTTGCGGGTGGTTCCTATTTCCAATGGTTCCCACTGCAAGGGTTGGTGTCGGAAAACTTTGCTGAATTGTCCTGGTTCGGAAAAATTAAGGATTACTTCTGGCATATGACCTTGCCATTGCTGGCGATGGTAATTGGTGGTTTTGCCGGGCTGACTTACTTAACCAAATATTCTTTTATGGAAGAGCTGAGCAAACAGTATGTACTGGCAGCACGTGCCAAGGGCTTAAATGAATCGCGTGTGCTATATGGACATGTTTTTCGAAATGCCATGCTGATTGTCATCGCGGGTCTGCCGGAAGCACTGGTTGGGATCTTCTTTGTCGGTAACCTATTTATTGAAATTATCTTTAACTTAGATGGATTAGGTCTGCTTGGCTTTGAAGCGATTGTACAGCGTGATTATCCAGTGATTTTTGGGACCTTGTTTATCTTTACTTTGCTGGGGCTGATTCTGCGTTTGATCAGTGATGTGATGTATCAGGTGATCGACCCGCGAATTAACTTTGACTCGCGAGGTGCCAAATAATGTCACCGATCATGCGAGCGCGCTTGCAGCGTTTTAAGGAAAATAAACTCGGCTTCAGCTGCTTTATTATCTTTATTATTATTTTCATTTTTTCCTTAGGTTCAGAACTGATTGCTAACGATAAACCGTTGCTGGTGAGATATGACAGTTCACTATATGTGCCGGCATTTAAGACGTATCCGGAAACCACATTTGGTGGTGTGTTTGAAACTGAAGCAGATTATAAAGATCCTGTCGTTCAGCAGTTAATCAATGCCAAGGGCTGGGCATTGTGGCCACTGATTGAATATTCCTACCAGACGCCAAACCTGGAACTGGCAGTGCCCGTGCCGTCTGAACCCACGTCACGAAACTGGTTAGGGACTGATGACCAAGGTCGTGATGTGTTGGCGCGAATCCTTTACGGTCTACGAATATCATTGCTTTTCGGCTTCGCCCTGACCATCGCATCTGCAGTCATCGGCATTATAATCGGTGCGATTCAGGGCTATTATGGTGGCTGGATTGATTTGGTAGGGCAACGCGTTCTGGAAGTCTGGGGTGGCTTGCCGATGCTGTTTATGGTGATGATTCTGGTCAGCATGTTTACCCCAAATGTGTACTGGCTATTCCTGATCATGCTGCTGTTCGGCTGGACTACCCTGGTTGGTCTGGTGCGGGCTGAATTTTTACGGGCACGTAATTTTGACTATGTGCGTGCCGCACGTAGCCTTGGTGTTTCTGATCGTGCGATTATCTTCCGGCATATTTTACCCAATGCCATGAGTTCGAGTCTGTCACAGCTACCCTTTATGCTGACGGCTAATATTACCGCACTGACAGCACTGGATTTTCTTGGCTATGGATTGCCACCTGATGCAGCTTCACTGGGTGAATTGCTGCTACAAGGCAAAAACAATCTGAATGCGCCGTGGTTGGCTTTATCCGGCTTCTTTACGCTGGCCATAGTTCTATCTTTACTGATCTATATTGGGGAGGCGACGCGTGATGCATTCGATCCAAGACGTCAATAACGCAACACCGCTTCTACAGGTCGAAAATCTGCAGATCAGCAGTCTAGATCAGGTACTGGTACAACAGCTAAGTTTTGAACTGTCTGCCGGGCAGACCTTGGCGATTGTCGGTGAAAGCGGTTCAGGTAAATCGATTAGTAGTCTGGCAATCTTGGGTTTGTTGCCAAGAAATTTAAAGGTACAAGGCCGGGCGGTATTAGATGGTCAGAATTTACTGACGCTTTCTCAGCCCCAATTACGTCAGATTCGCGGCAAGAAGATTGCCATGATCTTTCAGGAGCCGATGACGGCACTAAATCCCTTACATCGGGTAGAAAAGATCATTGGCGAAACCTTGTTGTTGCAGGGCTGGTCTAAAGCCAAGGCACGAGAACGGGTGCTGGAGTTACTGAAGGATGTTGGTATTCCTGAACCTGAGGACAAACTGAGGCGTTATCCGCATGAATTATCTGGTGGCCAGCGTCAGCGCGTGATGATTGCCATGGCATTGGCACTGGATCCTGATATCCTGATTGCAGATGAGCCAACTACCGCACTCGATGTCACCTTGCAAGCCCAGATTTTACATTTGCTGAAATCTTTACAGGAAAGTCGGCAGATGGCGATGATTCTGATCAGTCATGACCTGAATCTGGTGAGACGCTATGCTGATCAGGTGATTGTCATGAACAAGGGGCGCGTTGAAGAGCAAGGTGGAGTACCACAAATCTTTAATTCACCCCAATCAACTTATACCCAAGACTTGCTCAATCATGATTTTGGTCAGGCACTGCCTTTAGTTCAGACTGAAACCTTGCTTGAACTTAAGCAGGTAGAAGTCAAATTTCCCATCAAACAGGGTCTACTGAATCGCATTAAGGACTATGTCACTGCTGTCGAACCGCTCGATTTAAGCATGCTGCAGGGACAATCGATTGGAGTGGTGGGTGAAAGTGGTTCAGGTAAAAGTTCACTTGCTTTAGCCATAGCACGATTGATTGAAAGCCACGGTCAAATCCTTTTGGAAAATCAGGATTTGAATCAATTGTCTGAAAAAGCTTTGCGGCCATTACGTAGTAATTTTCAGATCGTCTTCCAGGATCCATTTAGCAGTCTGAATCCGCGTATGACCATTGAACAGATCATTGGTGAAGGGTTGGGCTTGAAGGCGATGACCGAGGAGCAAATCCGTAGTCGTGTCGAGGAAGCTTTAGTGCAGGTAGAGCTGCCCGCATCTTTTAAAGACCGCTATCCGCATGAGCTTTCTGGGGGGCAGCGTCAGCGTGTATCATTGGCAAGAGCATTGATTTTAGAGCCAAAACTTTTAATTCTGGATGAGCCGACTTCAGCACTGGACCGTACTACACAACGCGCAATTGTGAAACTGTTACGTCGTATTCAGCAAGAAGAAAGGATTAGCTACCTGTTTATCAGTCATGATTTACAGGTAGTACGAGCACTTTGCCAGCAGGTTTTGGTACTGCATCACGCACAAGTTATGGAGGTTCAGGAAACTGAACAATTATTCCTGCACCCAAAAACTGACTATACCCGCCAGTTAATTGCAGCCAGCCAATATTAAAACTACAAATCTTTTTAAACGAAATTGACATGGGTCATTGTCAATTCCTTGCTGACAGGGTATAACACCGACAGAATAAAAGCATAATGTTTAGGAAAAAACATGACACAACTGGCAGATTCAATTCAGATTCGTAATACCATCTTTAAAAACCGTATCATCAAGGGAGCTATGAGCGAGGCACTCGCTAATGATGCTGGTCAGCCGAATGACTCACATTTGAAACTCTACGAAGCCTGGGCTAAAGGCGGGCTAGGCTGTGCGATTACTGGTAATGTCATGGTGGATTTTCGTGCCAAGAATGAACCGGGTGTTATAGTCGCTGAAACAGAACGTGATCTGAACAAACTTAAGGCTTGGGCAGAAGTTGGCAAACGTCATGGTATGGTGCAACTGGTGCAGTTGTCACATCCGGGGCGTCAATGTCCGAAAGGGTTGAACCGGGAAACTGTAGCACCATCGGCAGTGCCATTTAGTCCGGCACTGGCTGTCAGTTTTGGTATCCCACGTGAACTGCGCGAAGATGAAATTCTGGATATTATCCAGCGTTTTGCAACTTCTGCTGCAATTTGTGAAAAAGCAGGATTTGAAGGCGTACAGTTGCATGGTGCGCATGGTTATCTGATCAGTCAGTTCTTATCGCCATTGACCAATAAACGTCAGGATCAGTGGGGTGGCAGTATTGAAAACCGTACCCGTTTCTTATTAGAAATCTATAAGGCAGTCCGTGCTGCGACTTCAGAAAATTTCATTATTTCTGTTAAACTGAATTCGGCTGACTTCCAGCGTGGTGGTATCACCGAAGAAGATGTGATCTATGTCTTTAAAGCTATTGATGCAGTAGGCATTGACCTGATTGAGGTGTCCGGCGGTAGCTATGAAGCACCAGCAATGGCAGGCGTTAAAGCGGATAAACGTAAGGCTTCCACGATTGCCCGTGAAGCCTATTTCCTGGATTTTGCCGAAAAAATCCGTCAGGAAGTGAGCTGCCATATTATGGTAACTGGCGGTTTTAGAACTGCTGCTGGTATGAATGCCGCACTTGAGAGTGGTGCCTGTGATTTTGTTGGTATTGCCCGTCCGTTTGCAGTAGAAACTGATCTGGGGCAGAAGCTCGTGGCAGGGCAGGATGTACGCTATGCTGTAGAGAAGATTAAAACCGGTATTCCAATGATTGATAAAATGGCAATCATGGAAATCATCTGGTATGCCGCGCAGTTTAAACAGATTGCTCAAGGCAAACAGCCAAATCCAAAACTGTCACCATTAAAAGTTTTCCTGCATTATCTAAAAGGCAATGTCACTGCTGTGATTAAAGGACAGATCAATTCACGTAAATCTGCATAACCTGATCTACATTTAAAAAGGCACCGTAAGGTGCCTTTTTAAATGCAACAGATTTAGCTGAATTGCACCGCTTGGGTCTGGAAAGGAAACAGGATTTTAGAAACCTGTTGTGTCGCCCAAAGTCCAAGCTGCTGGTAATGACAATGTGGTGCTACATAAGGCGTGAGAATCTCCAGTTTTTCTTCATTACTGTCACAACGCTTTAGATGCAAGCGAAGTTCTTCCAGCTTATGCTGCTCTTGCCGGCTGATTATCGGTGTTTGCGTCCGTAGTTGATGTGAAGAAAGCCGTCGAGCCAATTCTGGACCTTGAATCCAGTCACGAATTATCTGTTTCTCTGTGGCATTAAATACGCCAAACATCTTGCCATCTGGATCATCAATCAGTTTCCAGAAACGGCTTTGCTCTACAGACAGTCCACGTTGGATCCAGCCTTTATCCATCATGACCTGTAGAAAATCCTGAATCTGCTCAGGTTGTGACAACCACTCATTGATGGTCTTGCCGCTAAACTGGCATTTCTGGTTATGAATGTATTGACCAATTAAAGCTTTCTGCTGAAACAGTTTCAACACCTGGGCATCGAGATCCAACTCACGCACAATCTGGGTAGAACTTTTGCCTACATCATTTAGCAGGTAACCTTGTTTGACCATTTCCAGATAGCGCTCCGGGTGTTCTGCAGAACGATATAGATCCAGGAAAGCTTGCAGGGATTTTTGTGCATGGCCATTATGCGCATTATCAATCGTGATGTGCACATTAAAGTAATGCGGATTGATACCGAGTTCAGCCAGTTCATAATTGGTAATCAATAAATGTAGCGGTAGTTGTTCATAGCCCAGATTAAAGCCAATCACCAGCGGTAAATATTCAGCTGGCGCATAAGCTAAAGCCAACTGGACAGCTGCCTGTTCATAATAGCGGTCATCGAGTTGTTCGCTATAGGCAGTGAGTTCATAATTATTTAGCAGATCCTGATACATGGTGACATGGTTGGCTTGTGGATGACCTAGCCCCAGCTCTTCCAGATAAATATGAATCAGGTCTTTAAGCGCAGGTTGATCCGCATGTTCCAGAGTAGAGTATAACCATGAGCCATCGACCATTTTTGTAGGTGCAACCCGGTAGAGAAATTCAAATGCATGCGATACCGTAGCAAAGTATTCACGTTGTCCGCCTTGTTTGCGACGGCTGAGATAATCCTGAAATATGCCACAAATTTTATGATGTTCTTCTAAAAAATGCGTAGCAGCATGTTCGGGTTGGTCGAGCCAGCTCATAGAATCCAGATCGATGTGCTGGATTAACTGACTGAGGTATTGTTCTGCCGAATCTGTTTTTGTTTTTTTAGAGATCTGCTCATCCAGAAAAAAATCCACCCAATCTTTGAAGCTTTTAGTTGGTTCTTGAACAAGATTTTCAAATGGGGGTGCAGTTAAACAAAACTCCGTACTCGTGAACATAATCTTATCCTTGCATATTGGCTCCTAACTTACCTTAGCCTTATGTGAAAGATCAGATGTTTGGTTTTTGTTCGATTTTATGGCGGAAAATACAAGGACTTTGCAAAAGTGCGTAAATTTTTAGAGGTTTATTATTTTGAATATATGGTAAAAATAAATCAAATTGAAGGCAATAAAAAAGCCCAGGTCACAATGCCTGAGCTTTTTTATGAGAAGATCATTTTAAGATAATCATCTCGAATATGGCGTCCCTACGGGGATTCGAACCCCGGTTACCGCCGTGAAAGGGCGATGTCCTAGGCCTCTAGACGATAGGGACAGTACAGAAGATAGATTTTAAAACCTTTACTTTCAGTTTAAAGTAATGGCGTCCCTACGGGGATTCGAACCCCGGTTACCGCCGTGAAAGGGCGATGTCCTAGGCCTCTAGACGATAGGGACTTAATAAAACTACTTTCTGAAAATTGGCGTCCCTACGGGGATTCGAACCCCGGTTACCGCCGTGAAAGGGCGATGTCCTAGGCCTCTAGACGATAGGGACGTTTCAGAGGTGGGCGTATAATAGGGTGAAAAAAGGGGGGTGTCAAACGCATTTCTGCACTTTTTCTAGTTTTTTGAACCGAGTGCATAAAATTAAAACAATCTTATGAAAATACTTGAAAAATACATGGTTTAAGCTGGATTTTTAAGCAATTCTAGAATTGTTTCTACCACCTGCGGATGGAGTAAATAACCAGTAATATCATGCGGGCGGTGAATATGTGTACGAATGCCGTGGTTAATAATTGCAGGTTGAAACTGAAATGGCGGTTGTGTGAGAGGAAAAGCGGTGAGGAAATCATCAGTTGAATAGAAATTTATCCAGTCGCCTGTAATTGCAGCAGGTCGTACAATCGGTTGTGGTAAATGTGACTGGATCACCTGGAATGCTAATGGCGATCCTAAAGTAATAAAACGCTGTACATTCAGTTCAGGGTGCTGGATAAGATGATTATAGGCAATCACACTACCCAGAGAATGAGCAATTACAATACAAGGTTTACGACCGTTCAATTGTCGGGCGATCCGCTCATGAACTTCTTTCATGAAACCCGGATTGTCGAGATACAAATAGGTTTCAATAAGAAATTTTTGAAGCAGGCTACGATGCAGACTGGGAAAATAATTGAGCAATAACACAAAGTCCCGCAGCGCAACATTTTTGCTCAGTGTAGTAATAAATTTGAATTTCTGTTTGAAATTCATGGAGTCATTCAGGTTGAGCAGGGGAAGATCGGAAATCACGGGTTTGCGCCAGCCAGGACGTGGAACTGGTGCAGGAAGCTGGGGCTGAGCAGGCTGACGGAACCGAAAGCTGGGCCATTGTTGTGGCATCAGGGTGCCAGCATTGAGGATGTTGCGGACGTTATAGCGGGAAAGCAAGTCCCCATAAAATGGAATATGAATGTGACGTCGTAAATAACTGAATCTGGCATCGTGATGATGTTTGCGAATGCCTTTTTGAAGTATATGTAGCCAGCGCTGACGGATCGATGCAGCGCTATGATGTTGCTGATTCATTCCATGAATAAAAATAACTTTCATCGATACCTCACGGAGGTCGATCTATATATTCACAGTATAGAGAAAATTGCGGCAAGCCAAGCTGTACTTTTTGTGGTGTTCATGTGTAAATTACTTTGATAAAACAACCATTAACAGACAGTTGTATATTTATAAAAAAGTAGAAAAAGCAGTAAATTGATAGATACGGATCAAGGATTTTACTACATAGAAAAAAGATAGGAATAAAACGGTAAAAGTTAAATCCCGCTGTTTAAGTAAATCCTAAAGTAATTCCAGCAGCGCTTTGATGACGTTGGGATGTTGGATATAACCATTAATATCATGCGGATGATAGATGGAGGTACGAATTTTCTGATTAATAATCGCCGGCTGAAACTGGAAGGGTGGTTCTGATAAGGGAAAGGCAGTCAGAAAGTCATCGCTACAATAAAAATTGATCCAGTCACCACGAATGGCCTCGGGTCGGGTCATCGGTTGCGGCAAATGTTCCTGTATTACACGAAAGGCCATGGGTGATCCGAGCGTAATAAAGCGCTGCACATTTAATTCCGGATGTAAAAGCAGATAATGATATGCAATTACGCTGCCTAAGGAGTGTGCGATCAAGATACAAGGTTTATTGTCATGTAGTCGCTGACCAATACGCTGATGAACTTGCTGCATGAATCTGGCATTGGCCAGATAGGAATATGTTTCAATCAGAAATTTTTTGATGAGCGTATCATGCAGATGGGGAAAATAATTGAGCAAGACCATAAAATCCCGTAAGGCTGTATTTCGGCTTAAGGTAGTAATAAATTTCAGCTTCTGGTTAAAAGTCAGAGCATCCTCAATATTTAATTCGGGAATCTTGCAAGTTTCAGCTAAATACTGATGAAGATGTGGCGGCGGCGGTTGGGATTTAAGTGGCTGGCGCAAGGGAAAATGTGGCCAGTCTTGTGGCATTAAGGTACTGGCGTTCAATACATTATGTAAATGATGCCGTAACGGTAAATCTCCATAAAAAGGGATACGAACATGACGTTTGATATAGGCAAAACAGGCCTGTCGATGCGACTGTTCCAGACCATGTTTAAGCAGACTTAGCCACCGTTGCTTTAATGAAGCAGAACTAAAATTCTGCTTGTTCATTCCATGGATATAAATAATTTTCATCGACACACCGCTGTGGTTGCCTGAAACATATTCAGTATAGATAAAAAAAGAGCAGCCGGAGCTGCTCTTTTGTTAGCGCTAAGATTTAAGCTTTATTGTGATAAAACTTATAATAGCTGGCATAGCAAAGTCCAATAAATACCAGACAGCCAAAGAAGCTGATCCGCATTGTTGGATCAAATACCATACTGATACAGGTGATCAGACAGAACAGGAAGCCCAGAATCGGCACAATCGGGAACAACGGTGCAGCGAAAGCAAGATCTTTAGCTGTTTTCCCTTGTTTGTACCATTCACGGCGGAAGTTGAACATACTCAGACAGATACTCATCCAGACCACCACCATGGTAAAGGCTGCAATACCTAACAGGTTGGTGAAAATGGTTTCTGGCGCAAACTGTTCAGACAACAGACCTGGCATACCACCAATCATAGTCACGATTACCGCAATGTAAGGAATACCGCGAGCATTCACTCTTGAGAACATGGCTGGTAATTGTTTGCTATAAGACAATGACCACATCATACGGGAGGCAGCAAATAAACCTGAGTTTGCTGCAGACAACAGCGCAGTGATAATTACAAAGCGAATAACGTCTTCAGCATATGGAATACCAATGTGCTGGAATACGGTCACGAATGGGCTACTACTTACACCTTCCGCCGCAAGACCTGCTTCTTGATGTGGTAATAGACATGTCACCACGACAATCGTACCTACAAAGAAAATCAATAGACGGAAAATTGCGGTATTGATGGCTTTCGGTACGTTTTTGGCAGGATCTTTGGTTTCACCAGCGGCTACACCAATCAGTTCTGTACCTGAGAAGGCAAAGTTGACAATCAGCATTGTTGTGAAGATGGGGAACAGGCCTTCAGGGAACCAACCCTGAGCTGTCAGATTGCTAAACAGCGGGGCAGTTTCCTGACCTGCATAACCCAATACACCAAATATGGCCAATAATCCCAGCAGGATAAAGGCAATAACAGTGACAACTTTAATGAGGGCCAGCCAGAATTCGGATTCTGCAAACCAGCGGGTCGAAATCATATTCAGGGTAAACACAAGCGCACCAAAGACCAGTGTCCACATCCACATGGAGCTGTCCGGGAACCATTCCTGCATCAATAAAGCTGCAGCGGTAAATTCGGTTCCCAGTGTCACTGACCAAGTCAGCCAGTATAACCAGGTAATGGTATAACCTGTGCCCGGTCCAATATAACGTTTGGCATAAGCACCAAATGAACCAGATTCAGGCATATGTACGGCAAGTTCACCCAGACATAGCATAACCATGTAAGCGATGATACCGCCGAGGAGATAAGCAAGAATGGCACCTACAGGCCCCGTTTGTGCAATGACTTCACCCGACCCTAAAAATAGGCCGGTCCCGATTGCGCCACCAAGCGAAATCATGACCAGATGTCGAGTACTCATAGCGCGTTTTAAAGGCGCAGAATTGCCCTGATGCGTAGCATCATTCGGAGATGAGTGCATAGGAAATAAGAAATACTTCAAAGGAATGAAGCGAGCTATTGTAGTGAAAAACTACAAATCTGCAATCAAATAATAGTAATTTTGAATAAGTGCTGATCGTATGAGATCAATAGATGGCGTCCCTACGGGGATTCGAACCCCGGTTACCGCCGTGAAAGGGCGATGTCCTAGGCCTCTAGACGATAGGGACGTTGCGAGGTGATGGCTATGTTAAGGACTAAGCTAAGCTTTGTCAAAAGGCTTTTTGCTAAAAATGAATTAACAGATTAAACATTAAACAAGAACAAAGGATTAATGTGATTTCTGAGTTCAAACTAGCGTATCCATCAGTTTGTAGCATCAGAAATCGACATTGAGACCTCAAATTCCCGTCACTTTACAGGAGTTTAAGTCGTGTGGATTTAATGGTCAGGTGTTTGGGATTCGGCCGGTTGACTGGCTGGAACCGTTTGTTCCGCAGGTGCTTCGGTTTTATCTTCACGGTTGACGATATATAGATACAGCATGGAAGGCGCTAAAATCACTAAAACCAGTAAGATCTTTTTTAACATGGCACAAATGCAAGAGATGAAATTGCAGTAATTATAGCCTAAGCAAATTAAAAAGAGCACCTGAGTGCTCTTGTCCATGAGTTAGAATTTAAAAGTGATATCTGCGATAAATTGGCGGCCAATTTCAGAGTACAGTTTGCTTCCACTCACATATAAATTATTGCGGTTAGTAATATTATTTACCGTTAAGCCAAAAATCGCTGAATAATCTTTTGAAACTTTCCAATCATAGGTGGTGCGCACATCCCATGTAAAACGAGGTTTTACATCTTGTAGCGTATAAGTATCGATTTTAACGCCATCATACACCGCTTTGTCAGCAGAGCTCGCTTCTAACACTTGCTCATAGGTGTCTTTATAGCTAAAGAAGTTGGAAATTTTTAAAGGAAGAGAATCAAAGCCAATATTCCACATGACACGTGCAGTAATCGGTTGGTTATAGTTGTATGCAGGGCGGTCACCATAAGGCATAATTTTGCCATCAAAGGAAATCAGCTCCTGAAGATCTTCTTCGGTAAAGTTTTCTGTATAATCTGGTGCGCTACGGTACACCTCCGAGTAATTGACTGCTAAGCCTAAATCATGTTGAGTGCCTTTAAATTTAAGTGGCTCAATCGTATTAAGTTCTAGCGTTACGGTATCATTTTCACCATAACCGCTGTTATCAAACTCATAAGAATAAGTAAAATAGTCGTTTGGAATATCAGTTCTATTACGGGTGATTTCATCATCATACTGACGATTCACCCATTTTAAGCTGAGATTAGTGTTTTTAAATTGGCTATTAAACCCAAGGACAAATTCATCTGCAAATGGGGTTTTAAGATCCTTGCGGCGTGTATCATTGGCTGAAACTTTTACTTCTTCAACCCATTCAGAATTTTGATCAGCACGGCTGAGGTCAAAATCTAATGAGGTCAGATGTTGACGCAAGTCCGTCATATACGTTGGGGCATTATAGTAGCGGTTCCAACCTGAAGTCAGGGTTAATAATTTATTGGAAAAAGGCTGATAACTAATGCTGCTACGTGGTGCAAAGTTAAGATTATTATTTGATTCATCATAATCAGCACGCACACCTAAACGGGCATTGAGGTTGTTCCAGCGAATATTATCTTCTAGATACAAGGCTGCTTGATGATATTGACCAGCAAAGCTGCCTGCTTTGTATACATTACCCTTTTTAAAGTATTGGCCATCAAAGACCGTAGGAACTTTATTGTTCAGGAATACAGCTGTGGTATTTTCATCGCAGAGGGGATCATTGATTTGACATTGTTGACCTTTAAGATCAAACAAGTTTTGGGTTTTCCCTGATGTTACGCCATAGAAAGTTGAAAAATCTTTGGTACGTTCCCATTGCACATCATCATAATGATAGGCAAAACCGGCGCTGATTTGATGGTCGGTGTCTGCAAATTTAAAGTTATTAAATAGCGCATTTAACCCATAACTCACAGAAGATTGTTTTAAATCAATATCTGCAGAGGTTGCACCTTCCCATACTTTTTCAGTATTCGCCCAGTCTTTGCTCCCTGTTGCATATATCCAGTTCACACCGCGATCAGATGATGATTCACGTGCATTGTCAATTTGCTGGTAATTGAGCTGGTGTATTAATTGTCCCCAATCTTGTTTTTGTTGCATCTCTGCGAAAATTAAAGCTGATTGATTATTAGTGCTGCTGTGAGAGTTACGACGTTTGTCTGCGTAAGTATTGTCTTCCAAATCACCTAAAGCGAAACCGAATTTCATACTGGTGTCTGCATTTGGATCGACATACAAGGTTCCGCCGACATTGGTGTTACGTTTTTCTTGATCAATTTGTTTTGGTGCAGGTAAGCCACTTTCAACAGGAATTGCTGATTTACGTTGTGAAGCATAGAGATCGAAGCCATAAACCTCTGAAAGCTTAGCAAAAATATTGGCACTAACACCTTGGCGAACATACTCTTTTTGGTTTGACTGGGTTGATGCACCTTCAAAGAGTCCTTTGTCTGCATCAGTTTTTAAGTGGTAGTGGTTCCAGTCACTTTCTGTATAGTCATAAGTGATGCTACCATGGACTTTGCCAATTTCAGATTTAGGCGCACAGGTTTCTGCCTGAACCACACCACCGGTGAAGCCACCGTGTTTTACACTAATGTTGCTGTCTAATACTTCTAAATTACACAATAAATCGGTGTTGATTGCCACACCTTGTGAACCGCCAGACACTGCACCGTAGTTGGTTGTTCCTGAACCAGCAGGGTCGAGGTTATTGCTGTTGCTGACGCCATTGACCACAAATTTATTATTAAATGATTGTGCACCATGAATCGAAATTTCAGCCGGTTTTAAATCAGCTTGTGAGCTGGCTGCCATATGTTCATTGCTAAACTGCACATTCGGATTTACTTTTAAAAAGTCAGTGATATTTTTAGAGCTATTCGGCGTCTTTTCTAAGTCTTCTTTTGAATAAATGGCTTTTCCAAGTTCATTTTCTTGCTGAGCTTCAATAATAATCGTGTTGAACTTAACCGTAGCTTCATTAAAGATGGATTCTTGATAATTTGATTCTTCTGCAAAGCTAGAGGTTGATAATGTGGTTAGAACTGCAATAGAAAGTGTTGAATAAGCAAAACGCATAAGAAGGGTTGAATCTGTAAAAGATAATGAAAGTGATTATCATTAACTTTGGTGTAATAATCAATAATAATGAGAATTATTTGCATTAATAGGTTTTTTATATGTACGGAATTTAATCGACTTAAATAGCTGAATAATAGAAATAAAAAGACAGAGGAAAATAGATGGCGTCCCTACGGGGATTCGAACCCCGGTTACCGCCGTGAAAGGGCGATGTCCTAGGCCTCTAGACGATAGGGACGTTTAGAAGATGGCGGTATCTTATTGATCCGCCACCAAAGTGTCAAGCAGGTGTGGGGTGAGTTTGTTTAAAATATAGCAAAACAGTTCAGCTGTCTTCTGCGTGTCGTATAACGCAGAATGGGCTTCTTTGCCATCAAACTCGATACCGGCCTGAATACAGGATTTTGCCAGTACGGTTTGACCAAACATCACCGCACTCAAAGTCACTGTGTCGAAGACAGAAAAACTATGAAATGGGTTCTGGTTTTTGGTTCCTGTACGGGCAATTGCCGCCTGTACAAAGCCTAAATCGAAATGCGCGTTATGACCGACCAGAACGGCATGGGTACAGTTTTGCTGGCGGCGTACTTCATTGACAGATTTAAAAATGCGTTTAAGCGCAGTTTTCTCATCTTCGGCCATTGCAATACGCATCGGATTAGAGGGATCGATCCCAATAAAGTCCAGCGAACGGCGGTCAAGGTTTGCCCCTTCAAATGGATTGATATGTGCATGGTGAGCAGGGCCCGGCACAAATTCACCTTTCTCATTAAAAATAATAGGAATGGCAGCGATTTCCAGCAAGGCATCAGTTTGTGCATTAAAGCCCGCTGTCTCTACATCGACAACAACAGGCAGGAATCCACGGAAACGTTGACCAATGACTGGGAGAGTTTCATTTGTCACACTTTTCTCCATTGAATGGTTTTACCCGCATATAACGGAATAATCTGTTCACCATCCAAATAGTCCAGACTCTCAGGAATCACTTGATCTTGTTTTACCAGGGTAATGGTATTGGTATTACGAGGAAGGCCATAGAAGTCAGCACCAAAGTGGCTCGCAAAACCTTCCAGACGGTCAATTTTGCCGACCTGATCAAATGCCTGAGCATAAAGTTCAATTGCAGTGGGCGCACTATAACATCCTGCGCAACCACATGCATTTTCTTTGGCATTTTTTGAGTGCGGCGCACTGTCAGTTCCAAGGAAGAATTTTGGATTACCACTTGTCGCGACTTCCAGCAGAGTTTGCTGATGCGTCTGGCGTTTCAAAATTGGTAAGCAATAAAAATGCGGTTTCACCCCGCCAACCAGCATGTCATTACGGTTAAACAGTAAATGTTGTGGCGTAATTGTTGCAGCCACATTACGGTCCTGTTCCAGGACAAAGTTTGCCGCTTCACTGGTGGTAATATGTTCAAGCACCAGCTTCAGTTTCGGGAACTGCTTTAATAATGGAGAAAGTACTTCGTCCAGGAAACGTTTTTCACGATCAAAAATGTCGACATGGTTATGCGTGACTTCGCCATGTAGCAATAAAGGTACCTGATGTTCTTCAAGCTGCTCAATTACTGCATACACTTTAGAAATATCGCTTACACCGCTATCCGAGTTTGTAGTCGCACCAGCAGGATAAAGCTTGATGGCATTTACATACTCAGATTCTTTGATTTTTTTAACTTCGGCAGGTGAAGTATTGTTGGTGAAGTACAACACCATGCGTGGATCAAAGTTGCAGCCTTCCGGCACATGCGCCATGATGCGTTCACGATAGCTGTTTGCCTCTTCCACAGTTTTTACCGGTGGAACCAGGTTTGGCATACAGATTGCGCGGGAAAATTGTTGAGCTAGATCAGGAACAGTACGTTTAAGTGCTAGACCATCACGTAGGTGAGCGTGCCAGTCATCTGGCTGGAGAATCGTAATCGTATTCAAGGCGAATTCAATCAGAGAAATAATATGAATGATAATGCATCTATACCGAAAATGGTAATGTGAAATACTGACAAAAGATGCATTAACTATGAATTAATTTAAAAAAGTATGTTATTTTAAAAACACTAAAAAAATTACATACATGCTTGCCATGGAATATAAGTATAATTTAGCAAAACTGCAGGATCAAAAGGAAAAAGTCGAAGAGCTTATTGCTGGGCAGAAATTAAGCCGAGTTTTTCCTCAACCGCTTGAAGATGAATTCTGGACCAAAAATCTGGAACGTGCCCGTAAGCACACCGATCAGTATGTCTGGGCAGGATTATTAATCTATTTTGTCGGCATCCTTATCCTTATTCCTACCGATTACTGGATCATCGATAAACAATATTTTGTACATGATTTTGTATTGTCTTTAATAGGTATTATTAATGGCGGAATTAGTTTATTTGTTTTCTATTTATTCTCAAGTTTAGAACGCTTAAAACCTTTTTTTCAGCCTGCTTCACTGGTCTTGATATTCTGGGCACTGGTTTCAATTTCATGTCTGACTATGTCCATTCAGACGGCAGCTTTACAACATCAATCCATGGCAATTGTCACCATTATTTATGTGCTGGGTTATATCCTTACTGGTGTCAAGCCGATTCAGATGATGATCACTGGTGTATTGGCAGCTGGAACTACGATTATCTGCCTGACTCTGGTTGGGGCGAACTTTAATCCTTTGGTATTTGGCCGAATTCTGTTGGGGAGTTGCCTGCTCGGTTTCGTTATTAGTCATATGATTTTCGCTCGTGAACGGATGATTTTCCTTTATTCCATGCGGGCGCGGATCAGTGAGCAGATTCACCGGATTCACAATACCGAACTGTTACATCTGAGTCAGCATGATGAGTTGACCAAAATCTCGAATCGCCGTACCTTTGATGAAATGCTGGAAATTTACTTTTCTACCGCTCAGCGTCAGGAAAGCTCTTTGGCTATTTTATTTATCGATGTAGATTTCTTTAAGAACTATAACGATTTTTATGGGCATCAGAAGGGTGATGATGTGATTTCGACCATCGCCAAAACTATCAAGAATGCGATCCGGCATATGGACTTTGTTGCGCGTTATGGAGGTGAGGAGTTTGTGGTGCTACTTCCAGAAACTGATGCACATGGGGCTTATGCAGTATCTACCAATATCTTTAAAGCGATTGAACGTCTGGAAATACCACATGAAAAATCTTTGGTATCCAAGCAGATTACGGTAAGTCTAGGTATTACGGTTTATCGTGGCGAGCAAGCCATGACCAAAGATGAAATACTCGGCATTGCAGATCAGGCACTGTATCGTGCCAAGCAACTGGGGCGCAATCAGATTTATTATCAGAGCATTGCTTCGGTAAATTCAAAACCGCTGCATATCAGTTGAATGTTTTCTGAATCACAGCTAATAAAAAACCGCGCAGTTTGCGCGGTTTTTTTGACACAACTAAAACTTAGTTTTTGTCTTTTAATTGTGGAACAGCTGAACCTGTACCCACTGCAAGTAAACCCGCACCTGTGTAGATACCCAGTTTTGCACGCGTATCCGTAATGTCCAGGTTACGCATTGTCAACTGACCGATACGATCCATTGGTGAGAACATAGAATCACCTTTCTCCATCGTTAAGCGTTCAGCTTCGTATGTCAGGTTTTCAGATTCAGTGTTCATAATCGTATAGTCATTACCGCGACGTAGTTCTAAAGTTACAGTACCTGTGATGGCTTTAGCAACCCAACGCTGAGCAGTTTCACGAAGCATAAGCGCTTGAGAATCGAACCAGCGACCTTGGTAAAGAAGACGACCTAAACGAAGACCGTTGATACGGTATTGTTCAATGGTATCTTCGTTATGAATACCCGTCACCAGACGTTCATAAGCAATGTGAAGCAGCGCCATACCTGGAGCTTCATAAATACCACGAGATTTCGCTTCAATGATACGGTTTTCAATCTGATCCGACATACCTAGACCATGACGGCCACCGATACGGTTCGCTTCAAGAATGAACTCAACAGGATCTTCGATACGTTGACCATTGATCGCAACTGGGAAGCCTTCTTCAAAAGTGATCGACACTTCTTCAGGTTTGATTTCAACTTCTTCTTTCCAGAACGCAACACCCATGATTGGGTCAACGATTTTGATGCCTGCATTCAGGTATTCAAGATCTTTGGCTTCGTGAGTTGCACCCAACATGTTTGAGTCAGTTGAATAAGCTTTCTCTTTTGACATTTTGTAGTCAAAGCCGTTGTCGATCAGGAACTGAGACATTTCAGCACGGCCACCAAGCTCGTCAATAAATGTCTGGTCTAACCAAGGCTTATAGATTTTAAGATTCGGGTTAGTCAACAAACCATAACGGTAGAAACGCTCGATGTCGTTACCTTTATAGGTTGAGCCGTCGCCCCAGATGTTGACGTCATCTTCTTTCATTGCGGTAACAAGCATTGTCCCTGTTACTGCACGGCCTAGTGGCGTTGTGTTGAAGTAAGGAACACCACCAGTTGAGATGTGGAACGCACCACATTGAATTGCAGCAATACCTTCTAATGCAAGCTGTAGACGGCAGTCGATTAAACGTGCTTTTACTGCGCCATACGCTTCAGCTTTCTTTGGGATGGCATCGTAATCATCTTCATCAGGCTGACCCAGGTTTGCAGTATATGCATAAGGTTCTGCGCCTTTTTGTTTCATCCACAACAGGGCTGCTGAAGTATCTAGACCACCAGAAAAGGCAATACCAACTTTTTTGCCTACAGGTACATTCTGTAAGATAGTTGCATTATCAGACATTGTTAATCCTAACGATAGAATAATATAGGCACCACTTATATTGGTGGCCAAGGAGAATTTTGAATGCAGATATTGTAACACCTTTCAAATGGCAAGTTTTCGCAAAAAAAATGCAAAATCTAAAAAATAGACAAAAAAATAAACAATCTAATGCAAAGAGAGCCATCACAAATGGCCTTGAATTAGCCAAATCTGGGGTTTTTAAGCTGGCTAAGACTAAAGTTCTATAGGCTTCATTTTATTTCAACCTTTGCTTCTCTCGACCTGTTAAATACCGGATGTTGCTTAGCTATCACTTATATTGAATTCCATCTTTTAATATAAAAATTGGTCATACCAATTATATTTTAATAAATTAGCTATTGCAGTATTTTAAATATTTCATTAACTTTGGCTGGATAAAAGACCGATATTGGTCTGTTTAATGCTAAATTGGTCATACCAATAAGCTTTTGAACATGTCCTGTAATGAAATAACAAACAAGCATTTCAAGGAGTAGAGAATGCTTCAACAGTGGCAACAAATTTACGATCCAATCGGAAATATCTGGATTTCCAGCGCGATCGCCCTTATTCCAATCGTATTCTTTTTTCTTGCTCTTGCTGTTTTCAGAATGAAGGGCAGTGTAGCGGGAACGATTACTGTGGCTTTGGCATTTCTGGTGTCAATGTTCCTCTACAAAATGCCAGTCACTATGGCATTGGCTTCCATGGTCTATGGGTTCTTCTACGGCTTGTGGCCGATTGCCTGGATTATTATTGGCGCCGTATTCCTTTACAAGATTTCAGTGAAGACCGGTCAATTTGACATTATTCGCTCATCGATCCTGTCATTAACCGAAGACCAGCGTTTACAAATGTTATTGGTCGGCTTCGCTTTTGGTACTTTTCTGGAAGGTGCTGCAGGCTTTGGCGCACCGGTTGCAATTACTGCAGCGTTATTAGTAGGTCTTGGATTTAAACCACTGTATGCCGCGGGTTTATGTCTGATTGTGAACACTGCACCTGTGGCTTTTGGTGCGATGGGAATTCCGATTATTGTCGCTGGTCAGGTATCAGGCGTAGACACCATGGAAATCAGCCAGATGGTAGGACGTCAGTTGCCAATCATGGTACCCATCGTACTGGTGTGGATTATGGCAATCATGGATGGCTGGCGTGGTGTGAAAGAAACCTGGCCTGCAATTTTAGTCGGTGGGGGTTCTTTTGCCCTGGCGCAGTTCCTGACTGCTAACTATGTGGGTCCTGAATTACCTGATATCACTGCAGCGATTGCATCTTTGGTGAGCTTAACGGTATTACTCAAGTTCTGGCAGCCAAAACATATTTTCCGTTTTGATAATGAACAACTGGTCGATAGCAACATTGCTTTGGCAAGCCAGCAAAAATATAGCATCGGTCAAATTATTAAAGCGTGGTCGCCATTTGCGGTACTGACTGCCATGGTAACTTTATGGAGCATCAAACCATTTAAAGATCTGTTTGCCAAAGATGGGGCTTTAAGTGATTTAGTAATTTCTATTAAAGTGCCTTTCCTGCATCAAATGATTCAAAAGTTGCCGCCGGTGGTCGCTGAAGCGAAAGACTACGACGCGATCTATAAATTTGACTGGTTGTCGGCGACGGGTACAGCGATCATGATCGCTGCAATCATCACCATCATTTACCTGAAAATGAAACCGAAAGACGCAGTAGCGACCTTTGCTGAAACAGTAAATGAGCTGAAAACACCGATTTACTCAATTGGTATGGTATTGGCGTTTGCTTTCATTGCCAATTATTCGGGCTTATCGGCAACCTTGGCATTAGCCTTGGCACATACAGGACAAGCATTTACGTTCTTCTCACCATTCCTGGGTTGGGTCGGTGTATTCCTGACAGGGTCTGATACTTCAGCAAACGCATTGTTCTCGGCTTTACAGGCAACCACGGCTCAGCAGATCGGTGTACCTGAAGTATTGCTGGTGGCAGCGAATACCAGCGGTGGTGTAACCGGTAAAATGATTTCACCACAATCGATTGCAATTGCCTGTGCCGCAGTAGGTCTTGTCGGTAAAGAATCGGATTTATTCCGCTTTACCGTAAAACACAGTATCACCTTCACGGTGATGATCGGTATCATTATCACCTTACAAGCTTATGTGTTCCCATGGATGATTCCATAACACCATACTGAGGGCGGTGCAATGAAAGTCTCTGATAAAGTCGTACAAAGTCTGCGTAATCTGATTGAAAAAAATCATATGCAGGTCGGGGACCGTTTGCCCGCAGAACGTAAATTATGTGAACAGTTAGGCGTGTCGCGCTCTTCGTTGCGAGAAGCACTGCAACATCTGGTTAGCCAGGGCATGCTGGTGAGCCGTGTTGGTGCCGGTACTTATTTGCAGGAACTACCGAATCACTGGTCACAGCATCATATTGTGCAGCCTTTAAGTGACTTGATGGATGTCGATCCTGAATACCGTTTTGATGTTCAGGAGTCTCGTCTGATTCTGGAAGGCGGTACAGCCTGGTATGCAGCACAGCGCGCCACACCCGATGATATAAAAAAAATCAGACAGTGTTACGACCAGATTGCACATTATCAGCTGTTGGGTGATGACGATGAGGCAGCTCGCGCGGATGCCCGTTTTCATCTTGCCATTGCCGAGGCATCGCATAATGTGGTGCTGATCCAGTTGATGCGCAGTCTGTTCGACCTGTTGCAATTTAATGTGGTACTCGGACGACGCAAAGTCTATTCCGAGGCCCACCGTTTTGATCAGTTGCAGGACCAGCACTTTAAGGTGATGGCTGCAATTGAGCGTCAAGATCCAGAAGCTGCACGTCAGGCAGTTTGTGGACACATTGAGTTTGTCATTCAGCAAGTACGCACGATTGATGAGGATGAAGCCCGTCAGCAGCGTATGAGCCGATTAAACAGGATCTAAATTATGATTATCTCTTCTGCAAATGATTACCGTGAAGCCGCACGACGTCGTCTTCCACCATTCCTGTTTCATTATATTGATGGTGGGGCTTATGCAGAATACACGCTGAAGCGCAATGTAGAAGATTTATCAAAAGTAGCGCTGCGTCAACGTGTCTTGAATGACATGTCAGCGCTAAATCTGGAAACTAAATTATTTGATGAAACCCTGTCGATGCCGGTGGCCTTGTCACCTGTAGGCTTGACCGGTATGTATGCACGCCGTGGAGAAGTACAGGCAGCAGTTGCTGCAGACCAAAAAGGGATTCCATTCACTTTGTCGACGGTATCTGTGTGTCCAATTGAAGAAGTGGCACCAGCGATCCAGCGCCCAATGTGGTTTCAGCTCTATGTCCTGCGTGACCGTGGCTTTATGAAAAATGCCTTGGAACGTGCCAAAGCTGCGGGTTGTTCAACGCTGGTCTTTACCGTGGATATGCCAGTGCCGGGTGCACGTTACCGTGATGCGCATTCTGGCATGAGTGGACCAAATGCAGCGATGCGCCGTTATATGCAATCTTGCATGCATCCGCATTGGGCCTGGAATGTCGGCTTAATGGGTCGTCCACACGACTTGGGTAATATCTCGAAATACCTCGGTAAACCGACAGGCCTTGAAGATTATATCGGCTGGTTGGGTGCCAATTTTGATCCGTCTATTTCCTGGAAAGATCTGGAATGGATCCGTGACTATTGGGATGGTCCGATGGTGATCAAAGGGATTCTGGATCCTGAAGATGCTAAAGATGCTGTACGTTTCGGTGCGGATGGCATTGTAGTATCCAACCATGGTGGTCGTCAGTTAGATGGTGTGTTATCTACCACACGTGCCTTGCCACCAATTGCTGATGCGGTAAAAGGTGAACTGAAAATCCTGGTCGACTCTGGTATCCGTAATGGTCTGGATGTGGTGCGTATGCTGGCAATGGGTGCGGACACCTGTATGCTCGGTCGGGCCTTCGTTTATGCATTGGGTGCTGCAGGCGGGGCTGGTGTCAGTAACCTTCTTGATCTGATCGACAAGGAAATGCGTGTTGCCATGACCTTAACAGGTGCCAAGACCATTGCTGACATTACACAGGATTGTCTGGTAAGGCTCGATCGCGAAATTTCACAATAAAACCAATCAGGATGACCACTCTAAATCGTGGTCATCCTAAAGTAATTCGGAACAACAGAATTGCTGCTATTTCATCTATTCAAGATTAAAAATCCAAAACATGCTTATGGCTGATTTTATAAAAAGATAGCCATAAAAATGAAACGGGGCTCTACTATGCAAAACTCATTTGACACTACTGCGACCTTAAAAAATCTGGTCGCTGTGGTCGGCCAGCGACATGTGTTGACGGACGATCACGATACTCGTCTGTATCGGCAGGGCCGGCGTTATGGTTCAGGTGAGGTGTTTGCGGTCGTCACTCCAGGTTCATTACTGGAACAATGGCAAGTATTGCAAATTGCTGTTGCAGCAGACTGTATCGTGATTATGCAGGCAGCCAATACCGGTTTAACTGGTGGTTCAACGCCGTTTGGTGAATATGACCGTCCAGTGATTGTGATGAGTACTCGCCGTCTGGCAGGTATTCAGGTGATCCAGGAGGGCAAACAGGTTGTCTGTTTGCCGGGTGCAACACTTGATGCACTGGAAAAGCAGCTGGCACCATTTAACCGTGAACCGCATTCGGTGATTGGTTCATCCTGTATCGGTGCTTCGGTGTTGGGTGGTGTGTGCAATAACTCCGGTGGAGCCTTGGTTCGCCGGGGGCCGGCCTACACTGAACTGGCATTATATGCGCGTGTGAATGAACATGGCGAACTGGAGCTGGTAAATCATCTCGGTATCTATCTGGGTCACAGTCCGGAAGAGATTCTGAAAAATCTGGAGCAGAAACAATATAACGAGCAGGATATCCAGCAGCAGGAACATCGCTGTGCTTCCGATCATCGTTATAGTCAGGATGTGCGTCAGGTCGATGCTGATACTCCAGCACGCTTCAATGCCGATCCAAGCCGTCTGTTTGAAGCCTCTGGTTCTGCGGGCAAGGTGTGTGTTTTTGCAGTACGTCTGGATACTTTTGAAAAAATCCCAAGCCAAGTGTTCTATGTCGGCACTAACTCGCAGGATGACCTGACGGAAATCCGTCGTTTTTTGCTCAAAGATCTGCCACGTCTGCCGATTGCTGGAGAATATATTCACCGTGTGGCTTATGACATCGGTGCGGAATACGGCAAAGACACTTTTATGTTCATTGAAAAATTTGGTACTGCCAAAGTGCCTGCCGCATTTGCCATGAAAGACAAGGTTGATGGGATAATGCAGAAAATGGGGCTACGTGGCTTAAGTGACAAAATTCTGCAAATGATCAGTAAAATGCTGCCATCACATTTGCCAAAACGTATGAATGAGTACCGTGATCTGTATGAGCATCATCTGATTCTCAGAATTGAAAATCAGGATGTGGCACAGGTACAGGCATTCTTTGAAGGCTACTTTAAGGCCCATCCTGACGGGAACTATTTTCTCTGCACCGAAGACGAAGGACGTAAGGCATTTTTGCACCGTTTTGCCGTAGCTGGTGCAGCAATTCGTTACCGTGATACCCATTTAAGTGAAGTGGAAGATATTGTGGCGCTGGATATTGCGCTGCGTCGGAATGACCGCCAATGGGTAGAAACTCTGCCACAGGAGATGGAAGAGCAGATCTTACATAAACTTTATTATGGTCACTTCCTGTGCCATGTATTTCATCAGGATTATATCGTGAAAAAAGGGGTTAATCCGCTGAAAATGGAACATGTCATGTGGAAGCTGCTGGATGATCGTGGTGCGGAATATCCAGCTGAACATAATGTAGGGCATCTCTACATTGCCAAACCGGCATTAAAAAACCATTACCAGAAGCTGGACCCGACCAATAGTTTTAATGTCGGTATTGGGCATAGCTCAAAGCTGAAATACTGGAAATAAGCAGAAAAACTGGGAATAACAACAATAACAATATGATCTGGCCTATCTCATGCAGTGCTCGCACTGCTTTTTTTATCTGTAAAACATTGGAAAATACAGGTTGTACGAATGTTGCAATAGATCGAAAAACTGCTGATTTAAATCCATTCTTGGGTTTTAATATGCCAAGTAGAGATCATTACCTGGTCCTGATACGATAAAACTAACAATAACAATTTTTTAGGAATTTCTTATGAATTCGAGTATCACCCCGCCCCAGCTGCCACGACTGCATGAGCGTAATCAGACTTTGTCTGTATTGCATGGCATTTATGCCGGCCTGTTGATCTTTAGTGGCGCAGTATTTCTTTATCTTGAATCTCAGCAAAGAACCGCTTCAACCATCAGCCTGGGATTTATCATTCTATTAATGCTGGTATTGATCTATTTCAATGTTCAGGCAGCTCTGAAAGTTAAGAAAGGTCAGGGCGAGGGGCGTACACTTTCCCGAGTTATGGCGGTGCTGATGCTGTTGAGTTTTCCTGTAGGAACAGTACTGGGGGCAATTGCATTATGGAAAAGCTCGGCGAAACAGTGGGAGGCCTGAGTTGACCTGAGAAAGCAATAATTTTGTGAAAATGCCATAAACAAAAATAAAAAACACGCTAGAGTAATATGCAACAAGTTGCAAAGCCATCATCAAAGGGAATAGCCATGACAACGACTCGTTATGCGAATATTTTAAAACCGCTTCATCTGGGATTTACCACGATTAAAAACCGGGTGGTGATGGGTTCAATGCATACCGGGCTGGAGGATCGTTTCTATAATTACCCCAAACTGGCAGCTTATTTTGGCGAGCGTGCCAAAGGTGGGGTAGGTCTGCTCATCACGGGTGGTATTTCTCCAAACCGTCAGGGCTGGTTACTGCCTGCAGGCGGGACCATGAATACCTTGGGAGATATTGCTCCGCATCGACTGGTAACTCATGCTGTGCATAAACATGGTGCCAAAATCCTGTTGCAAATCCTGCATGCGGGCCGTTATGGCTACCAACCTTTTGTGGTTTCAGCGAGTCCAATCAAGTCCCCGATTTCTCCTTTTAAACCACGACAGCTTTCAGAAAAACAGATTCTGGCTACTATTCAGGACTATGTAAAAACTGCCAGTCTGGCAAAAAAAGCCGGCTATGATGGTGTGGAAATCATGGGTTCAGAAGGTTACCTGATTAACCAGTTCCTGAGTCGTCATGTTAATCAGCGCAATGATCGCTGGGGTGGTTCGATCGAAAACCGGATGCGTTTTGCGGTGGAAATTGTCAAAGCGATTCGGGCCGAGATTGGTGAAAAATTTATTATCTGCTTCCGTCTGTCTTTACTGGATCTGGTACATGATGGTAATACCATGCAGGAAGTCATTACCGTCGCTAAAGCATTAGAGAAGGCCGGAATTACTTTACTCAATACTGGGATCGGCTGGCATGAAGCACGTATTCCAACCATTGTTACGTCTGTGCCACGGGCTGCTTTCGTCGAGTACACTGCAGAAGTAAAGAAAAATGTTACTGTTCCGGTGATCGCATCGAATCGTATCAATATGCCAGATACTGCTGAAGAAATCCTGGCATCAGGGCAGGCGGACATGGTGCAAATGGCACGTCCTTTACTGGCAGATGCTTTCTGGGTTAATAAAACAGCGACCAACCGTGTTGATGAGATCAATACCTGTATCGCCTGCAACCAGGCTTGTCTCGACCATACGTTTAAAAACCAGCGTGCTACCTGTTTAGTGAATCCGCGTGCTGGATATGAAACTGAACTGGTTTATGTCAAAACCAAAAAACCGAAACGGATCGCCGTTGTGGGTGGTGGCGTTGCAGGTATGTCAGCGGCAACGGTGGCTGCCGGACGTGGTCACGAGGTGACCCTGTTTGAAGCGACGAACGATGTCGGTGGCCAGTTCAACCTGGCCAAAGTAGTGCCTGGTAAAGAAGAATTTCATGAAACCATTCGTTATTTCAAGGTTCAAATAGAAAAGAC
>NZ_DFRO01000026.1:128018-173747 GCF_002381195.1 Acinetobacter sp. UBA3461
GGCGTTGTACCACGCGCCTTGAAGATTGCGGGTAGTGATGCGCCACAGGTCTTGTCCTATACCGAAGTGTTGAATGGAGCATCTGTCGGAGATCGAGTTGCCGTGATTGGTGCAGGAGGGATTGGTTTTGATGTATCTGAATTTTTGCTAAAACCGCCATTGCAACCCCATCCAATACCTGTAGATGAATGGAAGCGTGAATGGGGAGTAGACCCAAATCCAAATTATGTGACTGAAGGAGGAATGCAGCCTGCGGAGGTTGAAGCACCAGTCCGGGAAATTTATCTGCTCCAACGTAAAACCACACCACTTGGTGCTGGTCTAGGGAAAACCACAGGCTGGGTACATCGTGCACAATTGAAAAAACATGGTGTACGCATGCTGCGGGGTGTGCAGTATAAGTCGGTTACTGATGAAGGCTTATGGATTGAAGTGGATGGACATGACCAATTGCTACGCGTAGATACGATTGTGGTATGTGCCGGTCAGGAATCAGTGAAAGAAATCATGCCTGTTGAAGGTCAAAAAACTATAGCTAAGTATCATATTATTGGTGGTGCCAAACTGGCGGCAGAGCTGGATGCCAAACGCGCGATTCGTGAAGGTGCTGAACTGGCAGCCAGATTGTAAGGATTTGATGAAACTATATGCAGTTGATTGCATTCACTGTAATTTTCACTTGTCAGGTGAGAAAAAGCTCCGTATGATGGCGCACATGGAAGCGTGGCAGAGCGGTTTAATGCACCGGTCTTGAAAACCGACGAGGGCTTATACCCCTCCGTGAGTTCGAATCTCACCGCTTCCGCCAGATACGAAAAACCCCAGTCAATGACTGGGGTTTTTTTATTGCCTGGATATTTTGAATGCGGAACCTGAATCATTAAATTAAAGTAAAAATTAGAATGTGGGGGACATATAAACGACTGAGATAGATTGACAGTGATAAAGTAGATAAAAAGTGCCAAAAGCTAAAACTTAGACCTTTTTTGTGTGGTAAATAGGATTAAACGTGGTTTGAGTTAATTGAGCGCTATAACCACTATAGAGGTTAAAAAAGCAGAACTTCATCTGGACAAAATAATAAAGCTTTCAGCTGGCGAAAATCTTGATCTATGTATTGATACTGATCCTCATGGGAGCAAGTGCTCAAACTTAAATAACAGAAAATAAAACTTCAGCTTTAGGGGGAAATTAAGAATTTTATGTTTGCATGATTATTAGAGTCTTTCATAAATTATGTTTAATCACTATCAAGACAATTACTTCTCCATAGAAGATTTGCGAAACAGGCTCCTTAGGAAGAGCTTTCCACCCGCTCATCCTGTTGCGAGGCAGTGTTTCTTATCCCAAAGAGAGAAGACACTTTTAGTATCCATTTAAAGATAAATAGCACGATCATTTTTTGATTTATAAAAGAGATCTATTAAATTCAAATTAATTTTGAATATATCGTCGAATTTTGATGGTCAGTCCTACTGGCTGACGCTGCTGAAATCCAAGGTGGTATTGATAATTACCTAGCAAGCTTTTAACCAATGCCAGTCCCAGACCATGGCCATGCTGCTGAGCAGATTTTCGCCAGAAGCGTTGTCCTAAATATGGAAGATCTTCTGCTATAAGTTGTTGTTCATCATCTTCAATCACCAGACAATCAGGCTGCATGGAAATCCAGATATGGGCAGCCTGTGCATGCAGCAGGGCATTTTCAAGCAGATTTTTCAGTACCGTATACAGCACAAATTCAGGCAGCTGAATTTCGCCCAAGTTGTCCCAGTTTACTTGTATTTTTTTGTTCATTTCTGGATAGCGTGTACCTAAGTCTGCAAGAACTTTCTCAAGTGTAGGGCGAAGCCAGATGGCCTCAGGCATTGCCTGGATACTGTTTTCTGATTGGGTCAGCAATAAAAGCTGCTCGAGTAACAGCGTATAACGCCGGATACTCTCATTGGCCTGCTGCAAATTATGCTGAATGGATTCAGGCAGGTGCTGCTGCTGACCGATCAGCTGGGCCAGTTGTACATGGGTTTTAATTGCAGTCAGGGGACTGCGTAATTCATGTGCAGCATAGGCACTAAAGGCTTTCTCCTGTTGCAGACTGTCATTGAGTTTTTGAATCAACTGCGTGGAATTGTTGACAAAAGGCTGTACTTCCTGAGGGATGCTTGCAGGCTTGAGCTGCATTAAAAAATCTGCCGCCTCTGAATAGCTAAGGTCTTTCTGGTTCAGGTATTGACTGAGCTGATCCAAAGGCCGGAACTGTCTGCGGATAATAAAGATGATCAAGGCAATACAGATCAGTAGTGAGAAGACTAAGGGAACCAGTACGGACTGTAGAATCTGCTGTAGTAAGGTATCCCTCAAGAACATGCGTTCTGCCGCCACCACCTGAATATCACCACGACGCAGGACATAACTGCGCCATTCCGTATCACCCTTCTGCCAGGTGCTGAATCCTTCTGGTCGCTGGCTTAAATTTTGGGGGGCACCGCGTGTTTTGGCAATTACCTGATTACCTAACGAGATGTCAGAGCTAAAAAGCGAGACTTCACAGGCAATTAACTGGTTTGCATCATCATTCTTGGCTAATTTGGATAAGGTTGCATCCCCCAGACTATCTAGCGGTAATTGCTGAATCAGCCAGGCAACCATTTGCGCAGATGCCGATAAGCGTTGATCCAGCGTGTCTTGTAAACGCTGTTTCAGGTCAATATACAGCCATGAAAATACTGCACTCCACAGCACAATAAACACGGCCAAAAGACTCATGACCAGACGCCATTTCAAGCTGTGACTAAACATGACGCTGCTCAAACGGTTTGAAAATATATCCCACACCGCGAACGGTTTGAATCAAGTCTGGATGCAGTTTTTGTCTCAGGTGATAAATGTGTACATTCAGGGCATTGCTCTCGATAGCGTCCTGAAAACCATAGAGCTTATCAATAAGCTGTTCATTTTTCAGGATCTGATTGGGGTGGCTCATCAGGGTTTTCAGCAGGCTGAATTCACGGCGAGATAAATTCACGGCCTGGTTTTGATAGGTCACAGTCTGGGTATCCCGGTTTAGAACCAGTTCATCAAATTGCAGTGTATTCGAGGCAAAGCCGCGGTGGCGACGGGTGAGGGCATGAATCCGGGCAATCAGTTCCTCCAGCTCAAAAGGTTTGGTCAGGTAGTCATCGGCACCGGCATTCAGGGCCTGAACGCACTGATTGGTCCGTAGCCGCGCCGTCAATACCAGTACTGGGAGATCAATTTGGTCGCGTCGCCAGCTATGCAGCAGCTCCAGGCCATCCTGATCCGGCAGGCCTAAATCCAGTAAATACAAATCGACTGCAGTATGCCGGATAAAATAATCCGCAGCACGTGCGTGACTGACATGCTCTACTGAAATATTCAGATAGTTCAGAGCAGCACAAATGCTCTGTGCGATATAGGGATCATCCTCAACCAATACAATAAACATAGAACATCCTGATCAAACTGCCATTATTTTATAAATGATTTGGGCTGTTAATGTTGCTTTAATTTTAGTTTTTCAATAATGCAGTCCTAACAGGAGGAGATCAGCTGGATGTTGAAGTGGATATTGGGTGCCGTGATCGGCGGTGGAATCATGCCGGGAACTGCATATGCAGATTTTTTTACCACCAGATCAGGCATTTCAGTTTCAGGTGGTTTCTACAAGTCAGGATCAGGTAGAGCTTAGCTGGAAAATCGCAGAGGGTTATTATCTGTATCATGACCAGCTTAAAGTGTCTCATCAGCAGATCCCAGTCAAGTTGGCACTGCCCAAACCCGAAGACAAAGACGACCCCAATTTCGGTTTGACTCAGGTGCATTATGGGCAAGTCAAAACCAATCTGAATGTTGAGCCCAACGAGCAGTTTGCGGTGCAGTGGCAGGGCTGTGCAGAAAGCGGTTTATGTTATCCGGTGCAACGCACCACAATAACAACTGATGTAGATGGTTTATTTCCAGCGCAAAACTTGAGCAAAACCCCAAAACTGCTGGCCAGTACTGCACAGCCAGAAGCAAACAAACAGATTCTGACTGCTCAGAAAGATGAGCTCCAAGCTATAGAGCAAACTCCAAGTACAAATCAAGCGCTGGCTGAAGAAAAGGTAGAGGAAATGCAAGTCGCTGCAGTTTCTGAACCTGTGGTGCAGCCTGAGGTGGAATTAACAGAGAAAAATGACCCGCCTATTGCAGACCCTAAAAATCAAACTTCGTCAGCAGGCATGAATAGCCAGTGGAACAATGACCAGTATTTTTTAAGTCTGCTGTCAGAACAAGGTCTGTTAATTAATGCTCTGATTTTTCTCGGGCTTGGCATTCTGCTGGCATTTTTACCGTGTTCTTTACCTTTAATTCCAATTTTAACGGGTATTCTGGTCCAGCAGCACCGGGGCTACCGTGCGGCACTGATTGCGCTGGTTTTCGTTTTGGGTATGGCACTGGTCTATGCGGTCATGGGACTTGCTGTGGCACAGCTCGGTTACAGTTTTCAGCGTTGGTTTCAAAGTCCGGTATTCATCAGTATTTTCAGTATTCTGTTTGTTTTGTTCGCACTTAATCTGTTCGGAGCATTTCAGCTGTCCTTACCCCAAGGCATGTTGCAGCGTCTGGATCAATGGCAGCAAAAGCAGAAGGGTGGCACGTTGATTAGTGCTGGTCTTATGGGCATGATCGCGGCACTGATTGTCGGGCCATGTATGAGTGCACCGTTGGCCGGTGCCTTAATCTATGTGTCTCAGCTTAATCAACCAATGCTGGGAGCCAGTTATCTGTTCGTCTTAGGCCTTGGGCTGGGCTTGCCACTATTTATTGCTGCCGTATTTGGGTCCCATCTTTTACCCAAGCCTGGCATCTGGATGGATCGCCTGAAGTTTAGTTTTGGTTTTGTCATGCTGGCCCTGGCCTTGTATTTTGCCCGCCCTCTATTGCCCGGCATTTTATACCTGAGCCTTTTGGGCGTGGTACTGATCATCTGCTCCGGCTATTTCTTGTTCAAGATGCTGCCCCATGTGCATCGGTCTGTATCGAAAATAGTCCTGATGCTGCTCAGTGGTTTACTGGTCTATGCAGGAGGTATGCAGCTCTATCATGTCTGGAGTCAGGTACAGGTCGCCCATGTGGAATCACGGCTTGAATGGCAGAAGGTCAGCACAGCCGCACAATTGCAACAGGTTTTAGCCAAGCATCGCGAACAGCCAGTGGTGATTGATGTCTATGCAGACTGGTGTGTGGCCTGTCAACCGATTGAAAAGGAAGTGATTCCACGTAGTGATGTCCAGACGGCTTTACAAAATGTGGTTCGTATCAAATTAGACCTGACCCACTATCATCCAAGTCAGGATGAGCTGCTAAAAGAATGGCAAATCCTCGGTCCGCCCACCTTTATATTTTTAAATGCAGCACATCAGGAACAGCGCGAGTTGCGCTTGACAGGAACTTTTAGCGCAACACATTTGCTCGGTAAATTGCAGCAACTGCAAGGGGAACAACCATGATGATTTCAAGTGATGCGCTACATCTGGGACCTTTGATGTTGCCCTGGACACTCATAATTGTTGCCACTGGCTTGATGCTGTTATCTGCCGTGCTGTTTGGATTAGCCAGAAAGTATTCATGGTCTAAACGGCTGCTTGGACAAAGTCAGGATTTGCTCTGGAGCAGTTTTTTGCTGGGGATGCTGGGTGCGCGTCTTGTTTTCGTCCTGCTTAATGCCGAGCTGTATTTTGCAGCACCCATCGACATACTGAAAATCCAGGACAAAGGTTTCCATTTATGGGGAGGGGTGCTGATTGGTGCTTTGTGGTATGTCATTCGAAACAGACAGTTGCAGACCCGATTCAAAGCCATCTTGTTGATCATCTTTGTACTCTGGATCGGGCTTGGGCTCGCGTTCAAATCCAGTCTAAAAACTGAAGCAGCGTTTCCTGATCTAGTCTTTGCTGGATTAGAACAGGAGCATCTGGGTACAGACAAGATTTCACTCAGCCAATTCATTGGCCAGCCTACGGTAATTAATTTGTGGGCGAGCTGGTGTCCGCCGTGTCATCGCGAAATGCCGGTGTTGGCCAAAGCAGCCAAGCAACATCCTCAAGTGAATTTTGTCATGCTCAATCAGGGTGAGGAGGTTGAAACTGTAAATGCCTATTTAAAAAAACATCAGTTTCAATTTAAACATGTCCTGCTGGATCCATATGGTGAACTCCCCCAGCAGTTGAATAGTTTTGGCTTGCCAACGACGCTGTTTTTTAATGCTCAAGGCCAGCTGGTCGAGCGGCATATGGGGGAACTCAGTCCGGCCATGTTGCAGCAATATTTAAACAGAATTTCAGATCAACCTTAAAAAACGGAAGAACTTAGTATGAACAAAATTTACCAGGTGCTTGGTGCAGGTATGTTCCTGATCATGAGCATGCACACGAAGGCAAATATTAAACAGCATATTGAACAACAGGGTTTTGTGTTTGTAAAACAGATTCCGGCACCGCAAGGAATGACCGGCTGGGTGGGGCATGAAGACCAGTATTCCAATACGGTATTTATCTCCAACGATGACAAATATTATATCAAGGGCGAACTGTTTGATGCACAAGGGAAAAGCCTGTCCAATGAGCAGATTGAAAAGCATATGAAAAAAGCGGTATTGGACGATGTCTGGAAAACCCTGGAAAAATCGACCTGGATCCAGGACGGCAAGCCAGATGCACCACGGGTGGTTTATGTCTTTTCCGATCCAAATTGTCCATATTGCTATAAATTCTGGCAGGCGGCCCGGCCTTGGGTCGAATCAGGCAAGGTACAGCTGCGTCATATTCAGGTCGGTGTGATCCGCGAAGAAAGCCGTGGTCAGGTGGCAACATTGTTAATGTCGAAAGATCCAGCGGCAGTTTTTAACGATATGAACCAGAATAAAGGCAAAAAGCAGCTCAAGAAAATGGAAAAGATTCCTGTCGAAATTGCTGCAAAAATTGATGCCAACCAGGCCCTAATGGGGAAATACGGCTTTTTCTCCACACCGTCGATGGCCTGGAAAAATAATCAGGGTGAATTTAAATCTGCTCAAGGTCTGGCGATGGACGTCAAGGAAATTTTTGAACAATAATATTTTAACTACATGATAGAAAAGTGATTTTTACTTAAAATACCTATACATGATTGAGATCCAGATTTACATTGGTGGATAGGCTAAGCATGAAGAGCAGATAAGATATGTCAAATTTGGATGATCCACGGGTACTGCTTGCTTTGGAACGAACCGCTCTGGCGTGGAACCGGAGTGGTTTGGCATTAATTGCTTTTGGTTTTGTGATTGAAAAATCCAACCTGCTAGTGCAACTGGTGGACCCAGACACTTATGCACAGAAAATAGCTTATTCACAATGGCTGGGAATTGCGGTGGTTGTATTTGGTATGTTGGTAAATTTCGCCTCAATCCTGCAATATCGACGGGGGTTGACATCACTGCGACCGCCGGAATTTATTGAAGGTTATTACACCCAGTATCCCGTATGGCTAAATCTGTTTACTGCTTTTAGCGGACTGCTTCTGATCATTTCTTTTTGGCTGCACTAAGAAGCGGGTTTGGCGCAATACAGCTCGTACAGCTTTTGCATCAGGCTCAAGACCTTGGGATCACTCAGACGATAGAAAATCTGTTTGCCCTCACGTCGGGTGCCAACCATGTCGGCCTTACGCAGTACAGTCAGCTGTTGTGAAAGTGTAGGTTGATGAATATCGGTAGATTCTTCAATTTCCTGAACATTCATTTCCCCGTCGACTAAGATACATAAGATTTTCAGACGATCAGGATTGGCTAAAACTTTTAGGCATTGGCTGACGAAATCGACCTGTGAAAAATCAATTTTGGCATTTGCAGCAATCATATCCATAGATGTCCTCGAAACCTTTGATGTAGCCCGTGCAGTTTACACAATTTACCATAAAACTGCTTGATTATTATTTTTTATTATATAATATAAAAAAGTATATTGTATAGGGATTGATTCATCATGCATGACTTCCTCATCGCATTTATTGGCGGTTTAATGCTCGGACTTTCAGTGGTCGGCTATCTGTACGTCAATGGCCGTATTGCAGGAATCAGTGGTTTGGTTGGGCAGGTATTAAACCCAAAAACTGTATTTAAAACGCCTGCGATCTGGTTTTTATCAGGCTTGATCATCACACCGTTTATTTATGGTCTGTTTGTACAACCTGAAATCGAATTGAATGCCAGCCCATTGATGATGATTGTGGCGGGTCTGCTGGTAGGCTTCGGGACACGTTTGGGGTCGGGCTGTACCAGTGGTCACGGAATTTGTGGCATTAGTCGGCTGTCTAAGCGTTCTATTGTCGCGACGATGACTTTTATGTTTGCAGGTTTTGTCACCGTTTATATTATCCGTCATATCACAGGAGCATTCTAAAATGAAAAATGTGTTTGCCTTTTTATTTGGTGCTCTATTCTCTGTGGGTCTGATGGTGTCGGGCATGTCCAATCCTGAAAAGGTACTCGACTTTCTGGATCTGTTTGGTGATTGGGATGCCAGTCTGGCCTTTGTCATGATGGGCGCGATTGCAGTGGCCTTTATTCCTTTCCAGAAAGCAGTACGTAAGGCTCAACCGAAAACAGTATTTAATGAGCCTATTGATTTGCCTAAAAATAATCAGATAGATAAGAAACTGATTACCGGTGCGGTTTTATTTGGTGCAGGTTGGGGCATTGCCGGCATCTGTCCGGCGCCAAGTTTCACCTTGATCGGTTTGGGCCACTATCAAGTGCTCTATTTTATTGTAGCAATGCTGGTGGGTGTATGGATTCACCGTAAATGGTCAGGAGCTTAATGATGTCAAACTTACCTATAGTAAAAGATTTTTTTCACGAAGATACCAATACCTTCAGTTATGTTGTACGTGATCCGGAGACCAAGGCCTGCGCCATTATTGATAGCGTTCTGGATTATGATCCGGCATCAGCAAGTACCTCAACTATTCATGCCGATAAAATTATTGCCTATATTAAAGAGCAGGATTTAACGGTCGAGTGGATTCTAGAAACCCATGTACATGCTGATCATCTGACTGCAGCGCAATATCTCAAGGCAGAACTGGGTGGTAAAATTGCCATGAGCCAGAAGATTTCTGTGGTACAGGAAACCTTTGGTGCGATTTATCATCTGGACATAAAACAGTTTAATGCCCTGCAACCATTCGACTACCTGTTTGAGGATCATGAGCATTTCAAGATTGGTGAAATGGATGCCTATAATATTCCTACACCAGGGCATACACCGGCCTGTCTCAGCTATGTGATCGGGGATGCGGTATTTGTAGGTGATACCCTGTTTATGCCGGATTATGGTACAGCGCGTTGCGATTTCCCGCGTGGTAGTGCATCGACTTTATTCGATTCGGTACAGTCACTGTATCAGCTTTCGCCTGAAACTCGTATGTTCTTGTGTCATGACTATTTGCCTGCAACGCGTCATGATTATGTGTGTGAAACTGATGTACACACCCAGAAAACCCAGAATATTCATATCCACGAAGGCACCAGTAAAGCAGAGTTTGTCGAAATGCGACATCAGCGTGATGCTACTTTAAATATGCCGAAACTGATTCTGCCGGCAATTCAGATCAATATGAAAGCAGGGCAGTTCCCTGAGCCTGAAGCCAATGGTGTGTCTTATTTGAAATTGCCATTGAATTATTTTAAATAATTTTGAGCTGCTGTTTCTGTAAGCCCTGTAGATACAGGGCTTTATTGTTCATAACACTTGATTATAAAAGGAAAATGCCAGATCATTTTATTTTCTTTCTATACTTCACCTCATTCTGTGCCACACTACATTTAAGCATCGGAGGAAAAGAGCAGCTTAGTCTTGATATATTAAAATAGGTGTTTAACTATCCTAAATAATTTTAAAAACTTAACATGACCTGAATATGAGTTCCCCGACCTGAAGACAGGATATTCAGTGTACCATTCGCACGTTGAGCACGTATTTTCATACTTTGTAGCCCTATATGCTTGGCTTCTATAATACATTTAGGATCAAAACCGACGCCATTATCCCGAATATTCAGGATTAATGCCTGCTCTGTCTGTTCAAGCCCGATACTAATCTCACTTGCCTGACTATGTTTAATAATATTGGTCAGTGCTTCTTCAAGAATACGTGTCAGGGTTAAACATTGCAGAGGTGTGGGCAACTTGTTCCATTTATCTGGTATTTGCCAATGTGCAGCAATGTGCAGCTCATCAAAAATTTCCATAAAGCGATGGCGGGTTGGCGCTGCCCATAATATTGGACTATCAGGTATTTTTGCATCCAGACTTGAACCATGATCAATAATCTGGCGTAAGTCATTACTTAATAATTTTAAAATCGATAAAAATTTTTCTTTTTCTAAATGATCATTGCGGCTCACCAGTTCGATTGAACGAACAATTGAACCACCAATACCATCATGCAAATCACGAGATAAATTAACGCGTTCTTGAAGGCGAATATTTTCTAAAGCTAATTGGTACTGAGAATTTAAAGATGAACTGAGTTTTTGAGTCACATTATCAATTTCGTCTTTTAAAGTTTTATTAAATCGTGAAATCACCTTATTGTTACGATATAAACGCAGACCTAGTAAAAGCCCTAAGAATAAAGCACTAAATGGTGAAATAAAAGGTGACCAGAATTCATTTTGATAAGTCAGGATTTGATAAGCATCATGAATCGCAACCGGAACAAAAAATGCATGTAATCCTGCCATTAAATACACTTCAATTTGTTTAGATTTATAAGTTAAAAATGGATAAGTAGAATTTTCTAATAAGAAAATAATCATATTAAGGATGAAAAAGAAATGAATAGTTTGTTTTAAATATTCATCTGGAATAACTGCGAGTACAGCAGTGGCAAGAAAAAATATAAACAAAAGCAGTTTTTCAATTCGAGGAAATTTCAGATTGGCAAAGCGCCAGATAGAAACACAGGAGACCAAGGTATAGGTTGAAAATAACCAGGCGAGCAACCTGTCGACCTGAATACTGCTGAGTGGGGTTGAATACAGCAGAAAGAACAGGGAATAGCCGAGCCAAAACAAGACATTCGCACTGATCCAGAGATATGCTGATTCCTTACGGTATATAATCCATACCATAAAGTAAAAAATACCAATAATTACATTGATTAAAAAACCAATTGAAATCAATGTCTTTTGCTTGAATTGATACTCTTGATAAAGTGGCAGTAGCTGGTTATAAGGTCCAATATGGACATGACCTAAATTTCCTTCCTGAATTGATGCGCTTGCTACATATATCCAGATCGTATTTTCTTTTGTCTTAAGAGCAGAGATGGGAATTTGCCAGCTACGTGGAATATTCCAACTTCGTGATAGTGGTTCAGTTAAAGATTGATCTTTCCAAAGTAAATCATCGTTTAAATAGACTTTTCCAGCCATATTAATATGACTAATAACAAGACTCAGGGGGTGGTCAGGCTTATTTTTACAGTCATAGGTCCAGTGAATTTTATACCAGGCATTACCTTTATAATCTTTCCAGTGTGAATTGATGAAATCAGGAAAGTGCTCGACTTTTGCCCAGCCTGTTGTTGGTCGTTCAACAGGGTTATTAGGAATTGCTTTGGCGATAAAACTTTCTGTAATGTATGCTTTACAGGAGGTTGAGGAAGACTCTGGTGATTGGGCATGCAATTGACAGACGAAGAAAAACAGCAGGCATAAAATTAAGAGATTAACCCCATAGTGCGTGCAGTATGGATAGCTTTCGACCTGTTGCTCACGCAAAGTTTGCGATAAATATTTTTGATATGACATTCGATTGTATATTTTGATAGAAACAATGCTTCGGCAATCTCTCTATTACTCATCCCCTGAGCGACCAGATTTAAAATTTCATATTCACGTTTAGAGAGTAAATCATTTTTCTCTAGGTTTGAATGCTTTTCTATTGATTCAAAAGAAATATTTTTCAGAATTTGCTGCGCAATAAAAGGATCGATTGGTGCACCTCCCCCAATGACATTACGTATGGAGAGTAATATTTCAAAGTCATCACGTTCTTTTAAAAAATAACCTGTTGCCCCGGTATGGATGGCCTGAAGGATAATGTTCTGTGTGCAGCAGGTCGAAATGACCAGAATCGGGAGTTCTGCATTCAGATGATGTAGGGTTTGAATGACCTCTAGTCCTGAGCCATCAGGTAAGCCGAGATCGATCAAGGCAAGTGCAAAAGAATATTGATCAATGAAGGTATGCGCCTGTTTAACTGACTGCGCATAATAAATGACGTCGGAAGTATAGCCCAGTTCTCGCAACAGTTTTTCAGTCCGTTGTTGCATGAAAATATCATCTTCTAAAACTAATATGGGGGCAGGTAATTCCATTTCGTACGTCAGCATCAGATTGATGTCTCCCTCAAATCAAAGTGCATTTTATGAAAGAGCATGCGCCTGCAGGAAAGGACGCTATTTATAATTCAGTCGTTGTGGTGCTTTATTAATGTAGCCTAAATTTTATATATATTACAAATATTTTTAATACTTTAGAGCGGATATTTTTAACTTACAATTTATGCATTATTTCCTATAACAAATATCAAATTTTTCTGTTCTATTCCATACGTTCAATACACCTCTAACCTTTTTCGTTTCGTTATAAGAAGAATAAATACTAGGAAAAATCGAAATGAACAAATGCCATTTTTTTAGTTGACCGAAAATTTTTATGATTTTAACGGGAGATTTATGGAGCATTTAGTTTTCTAAACATGACCTAAATCAGATGAATAATTTTGGAAAATACCAATTTTCAGGGATATGTAAAGTTTCTTTTCATTGATGTAATTCATGATAGGAGAACCATGCACTTTTGTAACAGGTGTTTGGATTGAGTTAACTAGGACTGCATTTTAATCTCGTCAATTTTAATAATTTAAATATATGTTTTTATTTATTTTTTTAATTGACATTGAGATGAGAGTCGTTGCATGAGATAGAAAGTCATGAACCACATCTACCGTATTATCTGGAATGAAACTTTAGGGGCATGGGTTGCAGTTGCAGAGAATGTAAAAAGAAAAGGGAAAAGATCATCAGTAAAATTAGCTGCTCTTTCCGTTACAACACTCATCAGTTTGATACATATTCCCGCATTCGCTAAAAATGAACTTTGTATGCCAGATGAGGTTTGTAAGTCATTTACCAATTTATTTGATTCTGTTGTATTAAAACAAAGCCATGAACAAGCATATACCGATCAAGTAATCTCGATTACAGCAAGAGCTAATGATGGTAGTAATGGCCGTACAGGTGCATTATTTGTTAAGCCCAAAGCGGGTAAACCAGGTGGGGATGTTGGGACGAGCTGGGAATATAGCTATGTTGTGAACTCTGATATATCTGAAACAAACGGCTTAGATCCAATTGTTGTCATTTACCATAATGATGGGGCGTTTAATGGTGGAGGTGTGCCAAGCGGTGAATATATGCAGGCTACATTCACTCCACATGATGTAGATGGAAATGACATTTTTTTAGATGAAGTCAATCCTAGGTATCAGGTCAATACCGTTAACTATTCATCGAGTGGTGTGGCTTCAGCAATAAACACAACTACGGTAAATGTCACTTTAGAATTCAATGTCGATTCAAATACTGGTCAAGAAACATATCTAAAAAGTGTTCAAATTCCGCATTATGATTTGAATATAGATTTAGAAGATAGAGACCAGACCAGTACATCAGGTCAACATCTTAATGCTGAACTGAACTATTCCGTTCATGGGGAAAATCAGACGCTCAACTTTACTAAAACAGCGACCGCTGTGGAATTAAGCAGTCGCGGTGGTGATGGCGGAAATGGCGGGCAATATATTTTAGGTGGAAAAGGAAAACCGGGCGGTGTAGGTGGGGATGCTTCAAATTCGGTTCTAAACTTACATGATCTAGACATTGCTATTGTTGCGTCAACGCGAGCAACAGGGGTAGGTAAAGGCAGTACCGGCGTCTTAGTGAAGTCTCAGGGCGGTGATGGTGGTGATGGTGGTGGTTCTTATACGATTGACGCTGGGGGCGGAAAAGGGAATGTAGGCGGAGAAGGCAAAAAAGCATCTGCAAATATATTCAATACTCACATCATGATTAATGATGATTATTCATCAGGCGTGGTTGCGATCAGTGCAGCGGGTGATGGTGGTAATGGTGGTAAAGCTGGAGGTATTGTCTCATCTGGTGGTAAAGGAAATAACGCTGGACAAGCTGGCGAAGTTGAAATTTATACAGATAGCCAAAGCCGAATAGAAATTATTGGATCACATGGTAATGGTCTTTTAGCACAATCGGTGGGGGGAGCAGGCGGTTCCTCCGGTGCCAGTATCGGTATTGTATCGATGGGTGGGCAAGGCGGTCATGGTGGAAATGCCAATAATGTAAAAATTATAAATGAAGCTGAGATAGTAATTAAAGGAACACAATCCAATGCGATTACTGCGCAATCGGTTGGCGGTGGTGGTGGTAATGGCGGTAGTGGATTTGGACTGGTTACACTAGGCTCTATGAATGGTGCAGGTGGTAATAGTTCAATTGTTGATGTCACGAATAGTAATCAACTGACAGTTGAGGGACAGTCATCACACGGTATTGTTGCCCAATCTATTGGTGGTGGTGGTGGTAATACTGGTTTAACTGCTGGCATGGTGGCATTGGGTGGAAAGCAGACAGAAAGTAGTGCTGGTGGCGGTAATGCAGGTGTAGTTAGAGTAAATAATACCATTGGTGGAGATATTGCAACCCTCGGTGATGGTGCACATGCGGTGATTGCACAGTCCATTGGTGGCGGTGGTGGTAATGCAGGCCTAAGCACAGGTTTAGTCTCTTTCGGTGCCAATGGCGGTAAAGGTGGTCACGGTACTACGGTTACTGTCAATAATAATGCAAATATAACAACAAATTATTTATCTACAGCAAATAATGATAGTGAACGACAAATAGAAAAAGCACAGCAAGTTGGTTCCATTGGTATCTTGGCCCAATCGATTGGCGGTGGTGGTGGTAATGGTGGTAATTCAGTTGCAACAGGGGCTTTTGTCAGTTTAGCGCTGGGCGGCAAAGGTGGAGCTGGAGGTGACTCAGGTAATGTCCAGGTTCGTCATGGTGGTACTGATGGTTCTGAGCCGAGGATTTCAACAAAAGCAAATCAATCTAACGCAATTAAAGCACAGTCGATTGGCGGTGGTGGTGGTAATGCGGGTTATGCAGTATCTAATAGTGTTGGCGGCGGATTTAGCTTTAGCTTAGCGATGGCTAAAGATGGTGGTGCTGGAGGTACATCTGGTGATGTGCGGATTGATACTTTAAGTGGGGAGCTTCTTACTCAAGGAGATCGTTCAGCTGCTATTGTTGCACAGTCCATTGGCGGTGCAGGTGGTGATGGTGGTGTTGCTGGAACTGGCAGTGTATCAGTTGGTTTTAGCCTTGGCTTAAGTTTGGGGGGAGAAGGTGGACATGGAGGTACAACGGGAACTGTCGAAGTCAACAATAATAGCTTAATCCATACTCAAGGAGCTGATTCGTCAGCTATTGTTGCGCAGTCGATCGGTGGTGATGGCGGTGCAGGAGGAGCAGTGTATAGCTTCTCGGGAGGAATGTATGCTGGCGCAGTTGGACTGGGTGGCACAGGTGGTGCGGGAGGTGTTAGTAATTCTGTTACCGTCATCAATAGCGCGGATATTATGACTCAAGGCACGAGTTCATCTGCCATTTTAAGTCAGTCTATTGGGGGCAGCGGTGGTAATGCAGGAACAGCAATTACTGGTGCATTGGGTAACATAAGCGCCGGACTTTCTTTAGGTGGTCAATCTCGTGCAGGTGGTACTGCAAAACTTTCTAAAATACATTCACTTGCAGAAAGAATAATAACAAAAGGTGATAACGCCACGGCAATTATTGCCCAATCTATCGGTGGAGATGGGGGTAATGGCGGCAATGCAATTGGTGTGTCTGGCTCAGCCTTGGCAGGAGCTGGTATTGGCGTTGGCGGTACAGGTGGGACTGGTGGAAAAGCTGGTGCTGTCGAAGTGGTTATTGGTGATGAAACCACTGCATTGGAAGGCGTGGTTATAACACAAGGTCTTAACTCGGGTGCAGTTTTGGCGCAGTCTATCGGTGGTTCTGGAGGTAATGGCGGATATGCTATTGGAGCTGCTGCCAATGTAAATGTCGCTGGTGGTTTGAGTGCAGGTGTTGCACTTGGTGGGACTGGTGGCAAGGGAGGTTCAGCCGAAGCTGTGACCTTAACCTCACATCATGCAATATTTACAGAAGGTGAAAATTCAACTGGATTGACGGCTCAATCTATGGGGGGCGATGGTGGTAATGGTGGCATGGCATTGGGTATCGCTGCGACTGGGTCATTGGCTGGTATTGTAAATGCAGGCGGTCTCCCATCTGTAGCTTTAAGTGCGGCAGTTGGGGGTAAAGGTGGTAGTGGAGGCATTGCAAAATCTGTAGAGCTGACCAGCCATAATATTATTGGCACAAAAGGTAATAACTCCAATGCCATACTTGCTCAATCACTTGGTGGTGGCGGTGGTAGTGGTGGTTTTTCAGGTGCATTTAGCCTAAGCGCATCAAAAGTAGGTGCTATTGCAGCCAGTGTCGCTGTGGGCGGAACTGGCGGTGATGGTGGTCAGGCAGGCACAGTGAATGTCGATTCTTTTGCTGATATTGCGACTGAGGGGCACAATTCATCTGCTATCTATGCACAGTCAATCGGTGGTACAGGTGGTAAAGGTGGAATGTCTTTGGCAGTTTCTGCCGCAGCGGGCTCATCTGCTGCATTGAGCTTAGGTGCAAGTGTTGGTGGAGATGGGGGAAATGGTGGTACAGCGAAAAGTGTTGAAGTAAATAGCCAGAGCAATATCAATACGGCTGGTGATTTTTCACATGCGATTCTTGCACAGTCAATTAATGGTAATGGCGGTAGCGGTGGTAACGCCATAAATGCATCTGTGTCTTTATCCAATGGTCCTGCTACAACTGCATCAGTTTCTATTGGTGGAGAAGGTGGCGGCGTGGCTACCTTTAAAGATAAAGATGGTAATGATCTGAAAGATCAGTATGGCCGTTTAAATGTAAATGGGACTTATCGAAACTTAAGTGGTAAAAAGGTCGACGAAGAAGGGCGTTTACTTGATAGTGCAGGAAAGATTGTTAATAGTGAGGGGTATCGTGTTACTGCTCATGGTCATTTCATCTTAGATGATAACAAAATTGTAGATGCCGAAGGGCGTGAGCGAGATCAGAATGGTAACTATCTAGTTGATGGAAAGCGGTATAACGATCAAGGTTATGAGGTGACATCAGAAGGTTACATTGTTACAGCTCAGGGTAATGTGAATGAGGTCGGTAACAAGGTTAAAGCTGATGGAACAGAAGAAATAGATAGTCAAAAAAATGTTATTCACATTGATCAGAGCCAATGGGGAAGTATTGATCTCTCAAATATTCCTCAAATGAGTGATTTTGAAGCTAAACGAGTTTTGACAACTGTAGATCAATACAACGGGGACTGGAAAAACTATTTAGCGGCCATTTTGACTGAAAAACTAGAGCGAGAGCGCAATCTCAATCATGTCACTGTGAACGTTGGAAAACAATTCACCCATACTGATGACATTAAAGTGATTCAAACCTCGGGAATGAATGCTGATGCCATTGTTGCCCAGTCTATAGGTGGTAATGGTGGCACAGGTGGTCTTAGCATTAATGGCACATTAAGTTCAGGCCGGTCTGCAACCAACTTGGCTGTTGCCGTTGGTGGTGGCGGTGGTGATGGTGGTGTAGCTGGGGATGTCTTGGTTAATAATCAGAACACTCTGATTGAAACGACGGGTAAAAACTCAAGTGCTATTCTCGCTGAATCGATTGGTGGTAATGGCGGTAAAGGTGGTACGTCCATTTCTGCGAGTTTAACCAATGCCAAAGTACAAGCAGCTTCACTTACTGCAAGTGTTGGAGGTGGGGGTGGTATAGGTAATGAGGCGGGTGATGTAACTGTTATTTCGAATAATCAGGCTTCATTAAAAGATGCTGAAACCTTAGAAGATATTGCAACCATTTCGACCCTAGGGGATCTGTCTCATGGTATTGCGGCTAAGTCCATTGGCGGTGGCGGTGGTCAAGGCGGATTTGCGGGGAACTTTAGCTTAAATTATGGCAATAATAAAGGTATACCAGGTACGCCTCAGCCTCAAAGTAGTTCATTATCTGCAAGTGTAACGATTGGTGGCGGTGGTGGTACAGGCAACCGTGCGGGTGATGTTTATGTGGATAGCACAGACAATATTGTCACCAAAGGTATAAATGCGATAGGTATTAAGGCTGAATCCATTGGTGGAGGTGGTGGTAGTGGCGGTAAAGCACTCGATGTGAATATCAATGCCACCGAAGGAACAGGAATTGATTTAGGCGTTACACTGGGCGGAAAAGGTGGTTCAGGGAGTTTAGCGGGCCAAGTTCAGGTTGATTCAGAAGGTTTAATTATTACAAAAGGAGATTATTCGCATGCAGTATATGCGAAATCTCTAGGCGGTGGCGGTGGTGATGGTGGTTTTGCTGTAACAGGATCGCTGTCTAGTAATGTTGCAACATTTCAAGCAAATGCGAGTGTAGGTGGTTTCGGGGGTAATGGAAACAGCGCTGATGTGGTGACTGTGAACCGCATGGGCGATATTTATACGTATGGTACAGAGGCGGTGGGTATTTTTGCACAGTCCATTGGAGGTGGCGGTGGTGATGGCGGTATGGCAATCACTGCAAATTTAGCTAAAGCTGACTCCTACCAACTTGGTTTTACTTTGGGTGGGGCTGGTGGTGATGGACATGCTGGTAGCAAGGTCAACATAGATAATGTTGGAACCATTCTGACAAAAGGCTTTAAATCACAAGCAATTAAGGCACAGTCGATTGGTGGTGGCGGTGGTAATGGTGGTACTTCAGCTGCATTTGATGCCAAAGGCATTAATATAAAAAGTAATTTTGTTATTACAGCTGCAGTAGGTGGTTGGGGCGGTGATGGAGGCTTCTCCGATAAAGTCACAGTGAAGAATGATGGGCTGTTGATAACACGAGGTGATAGCGCTCAAGCCATCTTAGCGCAGTCGATTGGCGGCGGTGGAGGTGATGGTGGTAATGCCTATTCAGGTACTTTAATGGCACCATCTGTAGGACCTCAAGGGAAAACAACGTCATTTACTTTTGCACTAGGTGGTTTCGCTGGTGAAGGGAATAAATCAGGCGAAGTGGATGTTCAGCATACGGGCGATATCTATACCGAAGGTGATCGTTCAAGCGCAGTACAAGCACAATCCATTGGAGGTGGTGGGGGTAATGGTGGTAATGCCTCAACACTCGCAGTGAATATGCAATGCGATGAAGTATGTGCGGATCAACTAAAAAATGAAAACTTATCTTCACCTCCATCAACATCGATTTCTACCAGTATTGGTGGCTTAGGTGGGATTGGAAATGATGCTAATACTGTTACCGTCAATACCAAAGGCTTAATTCAAACTCAAGGAAATAGTTCGAACGGTATCTACGCACAATCCATTGGTGGTGGTGGGGGCGACGGTGGTAGCACATTTGCAAACTCTACGACAATCACTGGTGCCCAAAAGGCAGGTTCATCTAATTTTTCTGTAGGAATTGGCGGTTATTATGGTTCAGGTGGTCATGGTGGTGATGTGAGTGTCACACATGCCAATTCAATCATGACCAATGGCTATAATTCAAAAGGTATTTTAGCTGAATCTATTGGTGGTGGCGGTGGTAATGGTGGTGATACTTCGGGTTCCAAAATTGGTGTCGGTGGTGGAGCATTCCAAGATGAGATGAGTCACTTGCTCGACAAACTCAAAGAATCATTATCTAACTTAGGTGCAGATGAACTTGCAAAAATTTTGCCCCGTTTAACAGATGGTGCTGCTGGTGATGGTGGTGATGTCATCGTAAATACTCGACTCGATGCGGAAGCTGGAGAAATTGAATTCACTCGAGCGGATCAGACTACATTTACGCTCAAGAATTTCATCATGACTCAAGGTCAATTCTCCGACGCGATCTTTGCTCAATCAGTTGGTGGTGGTGGTGGTATAGGTGGTACTGTCGAAGGGGGGACACCTGAAATTGCTTTCGAAATTGAGGTCAATTTACCTACTGGTGAAAAAGATGAGTACGGTAATGATATATATGCTCCGAAGACAGTTAAACAGACTATTAAGAAAGCAGATGGGGGTTTATTTGCACTCGGTGGCGATGGCGGTGCGGGTGGTGATGGCGGTGTTGTAACTGTCAATAACGAACTCGATTTGTATACTGGGAACAAATCCTCACGTGGTATTTTTGCCCAATCCGTTGGTGGTGGTGGTGGTGCAGGTGGAGATTCAGATGGAAAATCAACCATCGGTATTGGTGGTTCAGGATCCATGGCGGGTAAAGGTGGTGAGGTTTCTGTTAATAACCAAGGCTCTATTTATACACAAAGCACAATGTCAGAAGGTATATTGGCGCAGTCCATTGGGGGCGGTGGTGGTGCTGGTGGCAGTGTGGAACAGGCAACCATTGCATTAGGTGGCGGAACACTCACGACTTTACTAAATGGTTTTGGAGCCAATTTACCTGTTAATAATGGGCAAGACGGCGGGTTAGTGAAAGTTTTGAGTGGAAGTAAAGCTAAACTGACTACGATTGCAACTCAAGGAAATCTCTCATCAGCAATACTTGCACAGTCTATTGGTGGTGGCGGTGGTGTAGGTGGTCATGCTAGCGGAACTGTAGCTGTTGGTGGAGCGGGAGCCGCAGGTGGTGATGGCGGTGTTGTATCCATTGATAACCTCTCAAATCTACAGACTTTAGGAGATGACTCATCCGCAATTTTAGCTCAATCCATTGGCGGTGGTGGTGGTGTTGGCGGAAACAGCGATGGCGGCAATAAAAACAACGAAACCAAGAGTGCAATGTTATCTGTAGGGGGGAACGGTTCTGCAGGTGGTAATGGTAACGATTTAACTGTAAAACATGATGCCCAGATCCAAACCTTAGGCAATAACTCTAAAGGTATATTGCTGCAATCCATTGGTGGTGGTGGTGGTGTTGCAGGTAGTACCAAAGGTTTCTCAACGGATGAAATTCGCGATGAAATTGAATCCATAGGTTTAGGAAGCGGTGTCAATAAAATATTAATGAAGCCATTAGACCTTGCAGATACTGTGATTGAAAAGGTGTCTGGTTGGGTGACGCCGTATATTAAAGAATATTTAATGTCAGGATCTGTTAAAGGTGGTGATGCAGGAACAGTCAGATTAAGCCTTGGTCCGGATAGTGCCGTGCAGACATCAGGTCATGCTTCAGAGGCCATAGTTGCACAGTCTATTGCTGGCGGTGGTGGTTCGACGGGTAGTACAGCTGGCCTACTTGTCGCTGGTGCATCAGCTGGTGCGAGCGGTATCTCTGGGGCTGTACAAGTTGATCATGCAGGTGAAGCTTTTACCTTTGGACAAAATTCAAGTGTGATCGTTGCCCAATCGATTGGCGGCGGTGGGGGGCTAAGCAGTGGCATTGATCAAATCAGTCAATTTGCCCAGTTAGGTGCAGAAGGCGCTACAGGCTTAGCCAATACAGTGAGTGTTAGTAACTCTGGTGTTTTATTTACCAAAGATAAATTATCTCAAGGGATTATTGCTCAATCCATCTCTGGGGGTGGTGGGGCTACAGCACTTAGCCATCAGTTGGTTTTGGGTGGAGCAGATAATGCTGACAGTCATGCAGAAGATGTTACTGTAAGTAATAGTGGATATATTGAAACAACCACAGATGGTTCGTCTGCAATTGTTGCGCAATCCATTGGTGGTGGTGGCGGTTTTGCTGCGGGTGTCGTCAATGGCAATGTAAGCGCTGGCAATGGTATGGGAAACGGTGCTGACGTAAGCGTGACTAATGGAACCTTAGCGACAAGAAAACTTGCAGCATCTGGTACTGATACCACTCCATCTAAAGGGATTACCACATTCGGTAATTATGCCCACGGTATTATTGCTCAATCCATTTCAAATGGTGGGGGTTATAGCAATAACGTTGATGCTTCAGGTAATGTTACTGGTTACCAGACAGTTGCTCAGAGTGCATTAGTGAGCGGTAATGCAGGTAATGTGAATGTGGATCAGCATGACAATATCTATACGACAGGGGTTGGCTCTGTAGGGATTTTGGCACAAAGTACAGGCTTTAATGCGGGCACGATTATCATTAACAACACTGCAGATGCACTGATTCGTGGTGGATCAGCAGAGGGTGCTGCGATTCGTCTGATTGATGGACGTGACAACGCTATTCATAACGCAGGTATCTTGACCGGATCCGCATCTGATAACGTCTTTGGTCAATATTTATCAGGTCAACATGATTTGATTGATATTGGTCTGTTAAATGCAAATGCCGTATTGGCCGGTAATGCCGAAGACACGATTAACAACACTGGTTTTATCACAGGAAATCTGGATTTAGGTTCAGGTACAAATGCATTGAATAATAGAGGTGATGGCTGGATTATTTCAGGTCAATCACAAGTGATTAATGGGGTGGCCCGTAATGAAGCGAACTGGGCGGTATCGGGGGTAAATCTGGTTGGTCAAACTGACTTGATTGGGGACTTCAGTCAGGAGCAATCGGGAACTTTATTCTGGGACTGGAACTTTAAATCTGCAGCATCTTCAGCCGGTATAAATGCCCGAGCTTTGGCTGCGGCAACACCAAATTACGATGTCTTAAATGTTAGTGGTAATGCAGTGGTCGATGGCGTGCTATCTATTAATATTATGGATTCAGGCTATGTTAAACCTGGTGATTTTGCACTTAATTTTATCAATGCGAATACAGTTGATATCAGTGCTTTAAAACTAGATGCAGTTGCTTCTGCTGTTGCGACCTATAATCGCAGCTTGATGAATGGTAACGGTGCGATTGTTTCAAATATTAATTTTGCACCTACTGGCTTAAGTCAAAATGCTGCAAGTTTGGGTGAAGTGATTAATCAAATCCAGTTAGCAGAAATTGCAACATTTAGACCTGTTGCAGCACCACTATTCTACCGACCTGATTTAGAGGCTTTACAGGAAACGTATAATCTATTGAGTGGTGAAGGGAGTGTGGCTAGCCAACAATTGTACTTCACCCAAAATGCAGGTGTGATGTCAGACCTTTCGATGCATATCGATTTTTGGCGTTCGAAATCGGCACATGCCCAAAATAATGGATTTGCTACAGTAAGTTGTTCAGCTGAAAATGAAGCCGGTTCTGCACGTACAGATGTGAAAAACTGTCTGGAAGATAATAAATGGAGCTTATGGATCGCAGGTCACAATGGCGAGCAGGAGCAACGTGGCAAAACATCTTCAGGCATGGCAAATGTCAATAGCGACAGTTATCGTACCATGGTCGGACTGGACTATGCGCTATCGCCAAATACGCTGGTTGGTGTGGCATATAGCAATGGCAAGACCCAGTATGAAGTTCAGGACCGTTTGACTACAGGTTTAATGGACTTTGAAGGAGTGAATATATTTGCTTCACATCGTATTCAGGACGCATACGTAAAAGCTTTGATTGGATATGACCAAGTTTCAACCGAAGTAAATCGTTATGCATTCATTGATCCTGCTCTAGATCCAATAGTTCAGGTGGCAGGTGTTGAAAATAATCTGACTGGTGAAGCTAAGGCAGATGCCTACAGTCTGCGTTTAGAGACGGGGCGTCTGTTTGAATTAGATGCTGTAAATGTGACCCCGTTTATCGGAGCGCAGTATAGCCAACTAGATACAAAAGCATTCCGCGAATCGGCGTTAGAAAGTACAGATCCATTGGCTTTACAGTATGAAAAAACGAGTGTCTATAGTGCGCCGTTATTCATCGGTGCGCAGTTTGACAAAAACTTTGTCTTTAGCGAAGGCGTGATTCAGCCATATGCCCGTTTTGCATTCAGCCATGAGTTGTCTAGCAAACGAGAAATGGATGCAAGTTTTGTTTCTGCACCAGGTTATGTCTTTAGGACACAAGGTGGTGAACCACAACGTAATAGTTTTGATATGAATGTGGGCTTTAAAATGACCTCGATTACCAATCTGTCAATTTTTGGTCAGTACTATGGAAAGTACGCTTCATCAAGTTCGAGTGATCAAGGCGGAAGTATCGGTTTAGAGCTGAACTGGTAATAGATGAGTTAATAAAAAACCGGCTTAGGCCGGTTTTTTATTAAAGATAAACCTTTAAAATATCAATAAATTACTGGGATATTTTTTATAGATTTTTCATAAAAATTTATAAATTTTCTGAGTACTTACCCATTAAATAAAGAACTTTTAATGACGACAATATTATTGTTTGACTTCAATTTTCACTAACGCCAAAGCAATCCTGTCCACATGCTGATAAGCCGGTTGTTCTAATTCTTCTCCAAAGATGTCCGGGTCAATCTCTTCATAAGACCAGCTGATATTTTTATACTGACTCATTAAGTTTTCTAAATGCGCTAAAAAACGATTGCCATCCTGAGTGACGGTAACGCCTGTATATAAGAATATACATCCCCGTGGATAAAGATGCTGGATACCTTCTTTAATGATGCGAAAAGAGAGAGCATTGCCATCTAGCTCATCACCGCCATGCCGGTATTGACGTTGATACGGGTCGATTAAATAGGGGGGATTGGCAAAAATCAGGTCAAACTGACCTTGCAGATTTGCAAATAAATCACTCTGTACCGGATGGATTTTTTTTAAACCAGCAAAGTCGATATTCATTTGACTATATAACAGGGCTTTCGGATTAAGATCCGCGACAATCAGCTCATCATAATCTGGAAAATATTTTGCGATACTGACGGCAGCTGCCGAAGTACCACAACATAGTTCAACTGCGCGTTTCAATGGATCAGATCGGCTCGCTAAATGTTGCTTCAAGTGATAGGCAAAACGATAAGTATCTGGGCCAAAAAATACTGCATCTTGTTCTATGGTCGGAAAGGCAGAGTGAATAAATAACGCATTGTTGAGAGAAGCTACCCGTACCTGACTTAAATATAAGTTTTCCTGAAATTTAAGAAGCTGATGTTCTTCAAGTATGGAAAAAAGCGCAGGATCAAGATCTGTTTTTTTAAATCCAAGATTCCAGCCAAATATATCCTTGAGCGTAATTTCTTTATTTAAATCATTTTGTTTACGATCCAGAATCCGTTGATGAGAAAGTGGGGTAATTGCAGTAAATTGATAGTCTTGCTGTTTTAAGAAATTCAATAAATAAAGTAAGGCCTGCTGTTGGCTGGTTTTTATATCTAAGATCTGGTTCATAAGGATTTTCTCTTCTGATTCTTAGAAAATATCAAGTAATCATTCTGTTGTGCTCATAATAAAAAATGACTCGAAGGATAGCCATAAGAATTGGTTAAGTTTCTTCGTACGTTATAAATAGACGGTTGTTTAAAATGAATAAGCTTAATCATCGCTGAAAATGGGAAACTCTTAGGTAAAGAAGTGCTGTGGATTGGTATTATTTATTTTTATCTGCAAGCTTGCATAGAGAGAAATAAGTTCACGATATCAAAAATAAAGGCTATCCACCTTGCAGATGAGATGAATAGCCTTTTAGAACTAAAATTGATAAAAATCTTAGTCTTTGACTTCCGGCAAATCAAACCAGATTACTTGAGCATCATCCAGAGCTCTCATATCTACTTCATCCAGGAAAGCGATTGCATCACCTGCATTTAAGGTGTATTCGGCAATCTGTACTGCACCTGAAATCACATGCACATAGTTAATATGCTGAGAGGCTTTGATTGCTAAAGCCTGATCTTTTTTAATCACTGCGGTTTTCACTTCAGCATTCTGGCGAATATGCATCGGTGCGTTATCATTTGGTCCACAAATCAGATGCCACTGGTTAGGTTGTTCACGTGGATCCAGCTTAATTTGCTGATAGTTCGGTTGTGCATCATGTTCGTTTGGAATGATCCAGATTTGTAGCAAATGGACCTGTTCATCACCCTGGTTCATTTCACTATGGCGAACACCTGTACCGGCACTCATCAGTTGCCACTCACCCGCAGAAATCCCGCCGTGATTGCCCATGCTGTCCTGATGGGTAATCGTACCTTTAAGTACACAGGTCAGGATTTCCATATTGTCGTGTGGGTGTTGACCAAAGCCTTGGTGACCATCGATCAAGTCGTCATTAATCACACGCAGTGCGCTGATACCCATATATTTAGGGTTATACCAGTTACCAAATGAAAAGCTGTGTTTAGATTCCAGCCAGCCCATTTTGACATGACCACGGTTTTCGCTTTTATGCAGGAAAGCATCCATTTTTCATCTCATCTATTTTTTTAACATGATCCTATCTTAGCGTTGTATTTATTTTATAAAAAGCCTATCCATGCGACAGATCATTGCAGTTTTGCAACGATCTGAATTTTATTGAAGCATAAAAAAGCCCACTCGAAAGCGGGCATTTTTTATATAGAACTGATTATTCCAGGAAGCGGACAGTTACACCTGACTTCACTTTACGGCCAAGATCATTGGCATCCCAGTTGGTCAAACGGATACAACCGTGTGAATAAGACTTGGAAATCATCGATGGATTTGGCGTACCATGAATACCAAATGATTTCTTGCTCAGACCAATCCAGATATTACCGACTGGACCATTCGGGCCAGGTGGTAAGGAAAGCGGTTTGGTATTATTACCTTGAACAAAGTTAGAAGGTGAATAGCTATAATACGGGTTACGCGCCACACCTGTTACTTTATAAGTACCCGTTGGAGAAGGCGTACTGGTATTACCAATACTTGCCGGGAAAGAGGCAATCATTTTATTTTTGCTGTTAAACAGATACAGCTGTTTGGCACCTTTGTGCGCTACAATCAAATGAATGTCTTCTGGCAGGTTGTTACGGACATTGGCAACCAGAAGTTTTTGGCCTGCTTTGCTGAAGTTTGCTCCCGGATTGAGCTGTTTCAGGAATGCTTCATCCATGTGGAATTTTTCAGCAAGCATTTCCGACATGCTGGTGTAGTACAGACCAGGCATTTTAGCCTGTAGCGCATAATCAGATGGAATTGATTTTGCCAAAGGTACTTTCAGATCTTCTGCTGAAATGGTGTATTCGACAAATGCAGGCTTAGATGCTTGCAACTCTATCAGCTTATCCCAGGTTTCTTTGGTCAATGTACCGGTCGGCTTGATACCATTCATTTGCTGGAAAGAAGCCAGTGCTTTCAGGGTATTTTTACCACTGGTTCCATCAATTGCACCTGGCGAAGCATGAGCATTGTTCAACATGACATGTGCACGTGCGTATACAGGGAACTGACCTTTACCGATGTCTTCATACCATTCAGCATTATTCAGACCATCTAGCGTCCAAGAGGCTTTATTGGCATGAGCAGAAGTGCTTTTAGCGGCTGCTGTTGGGGCAGCACCGATATCCGCATTTTGATCTTCAGCTGCCTGCAGTCCATCCAGGGTCTCAGAAGCCTGAGTAAGATCGCTTTGTTCCTGAGCTGAAATAGGAGTATCTGTAGATTTGGCTGCTGATGCTTCTGTAGCAAGCGGATCGATCGGGTCTTGAACCGTAACATCGCTCGCTACTTTTTTGGGATTTAATGGCTGTTCAGTAGCAGAAGCAGCGAAGGCAGTACCTGCAATAATGCAACTTAAACTCATTGCGAGCATTGTGCGAACGAACATGTAATTCAACCTAATTATTCATAAACTATTTAAATAACGTAATAAGTATTACAGAAAAACTATGGAGATGCAGTAGTTGTTTTGTGACACCCTTAATTCTTCACTTATGATGATCGATTTTTAAAGTAATGTGAAGTTATTAAAAATGGAGGCTTTTTGCTATGATGTCTTGAATGTCAAAGATTGATGGTAATGTGAATGACGACCTTAAAAAATGATCGTTTTCTGCGTGCATTGTTGCGTGAACCTGTAGATACCACACCCGTATGGATGATGCGCCAGGCAGGCCGTTATTTACCAGAATACCGTGAAACACGCGCTAAGGCAGGGGATTTCCTGTCTCTTTGCAAGAATACCGAATTTGCCTGTGAAGTGACCTTGCAGCCGCTGCGCCGTTATGAACTTGATGCAGCCATTCTATTTTCGGACATTTTGACTGTGCCGGATGCATTAGGTCTGGGTCTGTATTTTGAAGCCGGTGAAGGTCCTAAGTTTCATAAAACCGTACGTACCGAGCAGGATGTAGCGAATCTGCCAGCATTTAATGCCAAAGCAGATCTAGACTATGTCATGAATGCGGTTACTACGATCCGTTCAGCATTAGGTGGACAAGTTCCCTTAATTGGCTTCTCGGGCAGTCCATGGACACTGGCGACTTATATGGTTGAAGGTGGTTCCAGCAAGGATTTCCGCTTTACCAAACAAATGATGTATGCACAGCCTGAAGTGCTGCATGCATTACTTACACGTCTGGCAGATGCAGTAACGGATTACCTGAATGCCCAGATTGATGCAGGTGCTCAGGCGGTGCAGATTTTTGATAGTTGGGGTGGTGCACTAGCGCATCGTGAATATATCGAATTTTCACTTAATTATATGCAGAAAATTGTCGCAGGTTTGCAGCGTGAAAAAGAAGGCCGCAAGATCCCTGTGATCCTTTTCACCAAAGGTGGTGGCCAGTGGCTTGAGCCAATGGTAGCAACAGGTGCAGATGCTTTTGGACTGGACTGGACTACGCCGTTGAATGTTGCCCGTCAGACTGTTGCTGGTCGTGCAGCATTACAAGGCAACCTTGATCCTGCAACCTTATATGGTTCTCCAGACGCAATTGCTAAAGCTACCCGGCTGATGTTGGATGATGCCTATGCCAATGGTGAAAAGACCGGTTATGTGGCAAATCTTGGACATGGCATTACACAATGGGTAGATCCAGCCCATCCTAAAGCGTTTATTGATACCGTGCATGAGTACAGCGCTAAATATCTTTAGGATGTAAACCTTGATCGACCTACTCAAATCAGGGGTTGAATTTTCTTATAAGGCAGCATCGGCTGCCTTATTTGGGATCTTACTCCTGCTGGCTTTTGCTTTTAGTGCTTCAATGGGGAGTGAACTGTTTTACGGCTTCTACCGTTATGACTATCTTCTATTTTATGCTCTGGTGATTCAGGTCATTCTATTGTATGCCAAATTAGAATCCTGGGCAGAAGCCAGAGTCATTGCGCTATTTCATATTCTAGCGATGGTGATGGAAATTTTTCTGACTCATCCAGCGATTGCTTCCTGGCATTATCCACAACCCGCCATTTTCAAGATCTTAACCGTCCCGTTGTTTGCAGGCTTTATGTATTCAGCTGTAGGCAGTTTTTTTGCGCGTTCATTACGTCTGTTTCAGGTCTCTTTTAATCACTTGCCTGGTTTTGCCAATATGATGGCACTGGCCGTGTTGTCCTATATTAACTTCATGAGCAAGTTCTTTATTCCAGACTATCGTATTCTTCTTTTTATCTGGAGCGCGCTGATCTTCTGGAAAACTCAAATCCGCTTTCAGCTGAACCGGCATTCCTTTCAGTTGCCGATGTTACCGGTCCTGGCTTTACTGGCTTTTATTATCTGGATTGCAGAGAATATCAGTACCTTTTACCAGATCTGGCTCTATCCAAGTCAGGTAGAAAAATGGCATATGGTCGGCTGGGCAAAATTAGGTTCCTGGTACTTGTTATTATTGCTCAGTCTGGTTCTGGTTATGAAGATTTTAGGGGTGCGTGATTCTAGAGGAAATTGGCAGTTGAAAGCTTCTTCATAAAATTAATGTTTTCTTTGGTTAACATGGACGTTTTTGACATTGCGTATCGATCAGCTTCCAGCTAATCTGCTTAATGTGTAATATAAATTACATAATTATATCAATAACAAAGATGCAGAGAATAACCGGAGAATAAGTATGTTGAAAAAAATTATGCTCGCAGCAGTATTAACGACTGGTTCGAGCCTGGCGATGGCTGACAATGATGTTGGTTGTGGTGTCGGTAGTCAGGTGTGGGCAGGTCAGTCAGGCATTATTCCTAAACTGCTTGCTGGTACTACAAACGTTCTGTTTACTAACCAATGGCTAGGGATTACTTTCGGTACCTTGGGTTGTAGTCAGGGAGGAACAGTCACTGCACAAGTTGTGACGTTTACCAATGAAAATGCGGAAGCATTGGCACGCGATATGGCTGTTGGTGAAGGTGAAAGCCTGAATGTACTTGCAGAATTGCTGAATATTAAATCTGAAGATAAAGCACGCTTCTTTACTTTATCCAAGCAGAATTTCTCTGAAATCTATTCAGAAGAAAATCAAAATACTTTACAGGTTTTGAGCTCATTACAAAACGTGATGGCTAAAGATGAAGTGTTAAAATCTTACATCTAACGGATCCTTAAAAAACCCTGCTACTGGCAGGGTTTTCTTATGACTATAAAAACCCAAGAATACATTGACTGAATGAAATATGCCTTTTTACTCATAGCTTTGCTATCGAGTCCCGTAAGTTTTGCTACGACCATTTCCCCAGATATTCAGCCTTATCTTGATCAGGCGGTACAGAAGCAGCTATTTAAGGCGGAAACCTGGCAGCGTTTAATGTATGCCAATAGCAAAGGTCAGAGTGAGGTCAGCTACTCTGGTTATTTTCTGGCAGAGCAGGGAGGAAGTAACCTGCAACAGGAAATGCAGCAGAATATACAGGCATTATTTTTAGCAGCTGCCCCCAACCAGTCCGTGCGCTGCAAGTTTCCCGCACGTAGTCACTGGCTCATGCAGCAGTTAAATATCTCTGAGCAGCAATTGCCTGAGCTAAGTTGCCCTGATCTTGAACGCTGGATTGGGGAGGTGAAGCCTTATAAAGCTACCCTGATTTATGCGACAGATTTTATGGGGAATCCGAGCTCAATGTTTGGGCATACTTTGCTGCGTCTGGACCCTAAAGACCAGCAGGAACTGAAGCTGATTTCTTATGCAGTCAATTATGCAGCGACCGTAGACAGTAATGATAACTGGTCCTTTGCCTGGAAAGGCCTAACCGGACAATATCCGGGTGAATATTCACTGATGCCTTATTACCGTAAGGTCAAAGAATATGGCGATTTTGAAAGCCGGGATTTATGGGAATATGAACTTAATCTGACGCCCGAAGAAACCACTTTTCTGGTACAGCATCTGTGGGAAATGCAACAGGTCAATTTCCCTTATTATTTTATTAATGATAATTGTTCATATCGTCTCTTAGGTCTGCTCGACTTAGTCCGACCTGGACTGAATCTGCAAAAACAGTTCGGTACGACCACTATTCCGGTAGAAACCCTAAAAGTTGTAGAGCAGCAGGGGCTGATTCGGGAAAAAATCTACCGACCAGCCCTCGAAACCCAGTTGCTGGCTCAATCTCGCCAGCATGGTAAAGTTCTGGCAAAAACTGCACATCAGGTCGCTTATGCAGAAACTGCTAAGATGTCTGAGATCTTGCAGAATTATCCTGCTGAAGATCAGGCCAAGATACTGGAAATGGCTTATGATCATTTATATCTGGATTTTCTGCGTCAGGAAGTAGATGAAGCATTTGCCCAACCCCGCTTTCGCAAGTTATTGGGATTAAGGAGTCAGCTGGCCATAGAGAAACAGCGTCAGCAGCCAGAAACTCCAAAAGTAGATCCGACACAAAGCCATCATGCACGTAATTTCGTATTTAAGGCTGGACAGGTACAGGATCAAACTGCGATTCAGTTAGGTTTCCGTCAGGCTTATCATGATCTGATGGATCCACAAGGCGGATTACGCACAGGCACTCAATTATTATTTCTCGATGGTGCGCTGCAATACCGTGATGATCGTATAAAACTGGAACATCTGGACCTGTTAACAGTTAATTCTTATAACCCGATTCATGCATTTAAGGTTCCGTTGTCTTGGGGCTTTAATCTGGGCTGGAAACAGGAAGCGCTTGACCGGGAAGGAGGGTTCAGTACTGAGCAGCAGCATGGTGTAGCCAATTTTCAGGTACAGGGTGGCTATAGCTGGGCTAATGCCGAACGTGAACATCTATGTTATGTGCAATTACAAACGCATGTGCAGGCTGGTAAAGCACTTGATGATGGCTGGCGTGCAGGCCTGGGACCAACCGCAGGCTGTCAGAATATCTGGACGGACCGAATTAACAGTCTGGTACAGATAGAGCTCCCTTATTGGCATGACAGTCAGCAATGGATGCTCAACCTGAATACAGAACTGCAATATAGCCTAAATATGCAAAATGCCATTCGGATTGGATGGCAATACCAGCAGCAGGGGAGTCTGGACTGGCAGGCATTGCATTTACACTATATTCGTTATTTTTAAGTGAATTTTCGAGTAAAATCTCTAAAAGTTGCTGATTTAAATAAAAAATAGAAGTTACAAAGATATAAGGATCTTGTGGCCGATTTAGATGTCGTTTTATCAAAATTATGGATGCATGGGATAACGATAGCTTATAAATTTGATATATTGTTCACCTGATTTATTGGGGTGTTTGAGTATGGACAATGAATGTATGGATATGCTAGCGGGACAGTGGCAGCATATATGCCAAAATTATTCATCAGATGATTTAGTCCATGCCTTCCAGTTTATACAGGATAATGCCCTGATACTGGTGGAAGAGTTTTATAAAAATATGCTGGTGGAAAAAGAGTCGGCAGAGTTCTTTTCTGACGATCTGATTCAGCAGCGCCTGCGCAACACCTTGCATCAATGGCTGTTAGAAAGTTTTAGTGTGGGTATTAATAAGCACTATTTACAGGCAGTACAGAAACAGCATACCGTAGGTCATGTCCATGCCCGGGTAGGTATTCCATCCTGGCTGATTATGCGTGGTGTACGTGAAATTGAACGCAAGATATTTGAGCTGTTAGAAGAAGATGAACAGTTGCTGACGCTGACGACCTGTAGCTATCTGGTACAGGTTATGAGCTTTGCCACTGAAATCATGTGCCGTTCCTATGAGGCAAAAACTGCCAAAAATCAGGAAATAAAGCATAGTTATCGTCTGTTCTCTGCCATGCAGGATGTTGCAGTACAAAAAGATAAGCAGCGTAGTTGCTTACTCGACTGGGAAAATGAGCTGATGTACAAAGTGTTCTCAGGTCAGGAAACCTTACGTCATCCGCTACTGTCCAAATCTGAATTTGGCCTATGGTTTATTCATAAAGCCTCGTATGCATTTACCGGCTCAGATCAAGTTCAGCTAATTATTGAACGCATTCATCAGGTCGATACGCTAAATCAGATCATTTTAGAATGTCAGGACAAAACAAAAAAACTGAACCTGATTCAGCAGATTCGTGAGCTGAATCGTGAGATTCAGCATCTGATTGATCAGCTATTTCAGGTGGCAGAATATATTGAATCGGGTAATGATTCCCTGACTCAATTACTCAATCGTCGCTATCTAAATACCATTATTTCCCGCGAAATTACTTATTCACGTCAGAACCAGACACCGCTTGCCTTATTGGCGCTGGATGCCGATTTTTTTAAAACCATTAACGACAAATTTGGTCATGCGGCGGGTGATCTGGCCCTGAAATTTATTGCGGATGGATTACAGAAATACAGTCAGGGCAGTGACTATGCTTTCCGTGTGGGTGGTGAAGAATTCTTGCTATTGCTGGTCGATACCGATCAACGCCGTGCCATGAATATTGCAAAAAATATCCGTAAATTTATTGAAGAAGGCATAATCACGACTGCACAGGGTATTCAGTTCAAGTTTACCGTGAGTATTGGCTGTGTGATTTATGACGGTCATCCAGATTACCAGAAGTTCCTGGATACTGCCGATACAGCTTTATATGCAGCAAAAAATACTGGTCGTAATCGAGTGTATCTGGCAAAAAATGACCCGGATACACGAGTATTGAATACGCCATCACTGACCTAAATTATTGATGGGATTGCAGCGATTCAATCCAGTCTTTAAATTTCTGTTTTTGCTTAATGTACTCGGGATGCAGTTTGGCTTCATCCCATTTTTGTTTAAAGATACGTGCTGCGGCAGCTTTCACGGGATCTTCTCGCTGACGAGGTAATTCGTCTCTGCCGTGGGCGCCGCTCAATCCTTTTTTGTCATCTGGCACCGGACCGTCATATTTTTTACCGCCTTTATGATTGGCATAGCGGCGGGCACGGGTATAGCCCATCTGCAAGAATTTACGTGCCATATCCGCACCAATAAAATCTTCTTTTTCCAGATAATCTATAAACATGGCATAAATCTTAGTGCTGCTTGCTTGAGCCTTCTCTTCATCGGCAAAACGCCAATGTGGCAAAATTTCCGATTTATACGGTTCAACTGAAAGCACGCCCTGTTCACCACGTCCAATCCGGTACAATTCAGGCCGTTTTCTAAAATCAATTTTTTCAAAATCCAGCGAGTAATCAAAACTGGTCGAAACTGCCCGTGAGGTTTTACGGGGAACATTTTTTGAAACTTTTTTAATCGTCATATTTTCTCCTTATGTATCTATATTTCCCCTATAACCATGAATGCCTGTCTGTATTTTTGAAGTCCATGAGCTTTCTTAAAATGTATGTATTTTTTATTAAGTGCATATACACAAGCAGATCAATCTGCATAAATGCACAGATGATCAGGAATAATGTAGGATGGAAGAGTGCTAAAGCGGGTAGTGATGCTGTAATGAATTGTAGAAGTAGAATTTATTTATAGCTTTAAAAAAGAAAAACCTGCAAAAGCAGGTTTTAGGCTTCAACTACGACAAAGTACTTTTTGACTGCCTGTACCACTTCAAAAGTACCGACAAAGCCTGGCGGAATAATACCTGCATCACCTGCTTTGATTTCTACATAACTTTTTTTGTTGGCATCATGCAGGCGAACTGTACCTTCAATGACCGTAAAGAATTCCTGTTTATTCTCAGCGAACACAATATTCCATGCACCTATTTCACATTCCCAGATACCGCAATTCATATTGGGATGATCATACAAGCTTTGTGTAGAACGTTTAGGATTGCCAGTGACCAGGCGATCAGGACGGGGATAATCAATTGTGGTTTCACTCTGGGTTAAACCGTGACCTGCTAACCAAATCGATGACATAGTGAATCCTCAAGCTAAAGTTATCTGAAATTGAACAAATTAAAGCACATATAAAAAAGCCTCAACAAGTGTCGAGGCTTTTGAAATCAAAACGATTAATAAGCTTCAGGTACTGCGCTCAGGAATTCACGACGTTCTTCTTTATTGGTTTTAAAATCACCCACAAAAGAAACAGTACGTGTCGTTGATTCCTGCTTGCCCACACCACGCATCATCATGCACATATGCGCAGAATCAATCACCACAGCCACACCACGTGCGCCAGTCACTTCAGCCACTGCTTCTGCAATTTGCTGGGTCAGATTTTCCTGAATCTGTAAGCGACGTGCAAACATTTCAGTAATACGGGCAAATTTAGACAGGCCTAAAACATGGCCTTCTGGCAAATAAGCAATGTGCACACGACCATAAAATGGCAATAAATGGTGTTCACACAGCGAATAGAATTCGATATTTTTGACCAGAACCATCTCATGGTTATCAGACGGGAATACCGCATTATTGGTCACTTCTTCCAGAGTCTGGCTATAGCCGGAAGTTAAATACGAAAACGCTTTCGCAGCACGCACAGGCGTATCTTTGAGACCAGGGCGATTTAAATCTTCACCAACGGCAGTAAGAATGTTTGCGTAGGATTGCTGCATAGTCATATGACGTATTCACTTACACTGAGATAGAACAAGGACGGCATTGTAGCAGAAAACTATTACATTGCCTTAATTTGGAGTTAATTCCGATTACTGTTTGAACTTTGGATTCTTTTCCGCACGCTTGAGCAGAACCAGCACAGCGCCAGTACCGCCCTGGTTTTCAGGTGCGCTGACAAAGGCCAAAACATCACGGTGCTGACGCAGCCAGCCATTTACGTAGGTCTTTAAAATGGCTTCCGGACCTTTACCATGCACGATCTTAATCACGTTCTGGTTTTCATCTTTCGCCATCTGGATAATTTGCAATACTGCAACACGTGCTTCTTCCACGGTACAGCCGTGCAGATCGACTGCTTCATACCAGCGCAGATTGCCGGCTTTCAGATCTTCAAAGACTTTATGCTGGAGGGTCGCAATGCGATAGCTCAGCGCAGCCTGACTTCCGACTGGATTCAGCATGGCTTGGGTATCTGAAAGGGCAGTTTCATCAGTCTGCATCGGACCTTCAGCAGCAGCACGTTTGGCTAGTGTCTGTGCATCCGGTTTTTTCTTGCCGGCTTTTTCGATTTTTGCGATATTGCTATTATCGATTTTTTGTACACCCTGCATCTGTTTACGAAACAATTCCAGCTCATCAGCTTGTTCCTGTTCAGGTGTTTTCACCGCAGGTGCTTCAACTTCAACGCGTGGCTGTGGATTGCTGATCTGTTTTTTAAATTGCTTCAGCAAATTAAACTGATCTTTGGAAAGCGAAGAATCGTGTTTGCTCATAATCAAAAAACATGCAAGATGCGAAAATATTGATAAATTATAGTCCTGATTCAAGAAAATGAGAACTGCATTGCGCGCATACTGTTTAGGTATTCTGTTCAAGTGAATATTTAAATGAAATTTAAACGTGAATATACAATAAGAGCTCACGTTTATTATTTGATTTTTTAGGTCTTACTGTTCATATAAGCAGAATGTATTTGATTATATCCAGGCTGATAGGCTGAATTTTAGAGAGAGATTTCAAGCTGGGGCAGAACAGAAAAACAGATAAATTAGAAGGTCTAAAAGTTGATTCAGGGAGTGGGAAGAATCAGGGCAAAACGAATTTTGCCCTGAATTGAAAATTTTTATACAGTTTCTGGTTCACCAAACAGGTCGCGGAATGCATGATCCGGACGTGGCTGTTTCATAAAGCTTTCACCAACCAGAAAGGCATGAATATCATGTTCCTGCATCATCGCGACATCTGCAGGTGTTGCTATACCACTTTCAGTCACCAACAAGCGAGATGGATCGAGTAACTGTTTTAAACGCAGTGAGGTATTTAAATCAACATCAAAGGTCTTCAAGTTACGGTTATTTACACCCAACAGGCAGCGATCTGAAAGTTTAAGCGCACGTTCAAGTTCGGCTTCATCATGCACTTCGACTAAAATATCCAGATTATGCTCAAAAGCAGTCTTCGACATTTCTTCCAGTTGCTGATCAGACAGGCAAGCCACGATCAGCAAGATACAGTCTGCATGTAAAGCACGCGCTTCAATCACCCCATAAGGATCAATCAGGAAATCTTTACGTAGGGCTGGCAAATCACAATGCGAACGTGCAATCTGAATATTCTCATCAGCACCCTGGAAGAAATCCACATCGGTCAAGACGGACAAACATGCAGCGCCTGCATCCTGATACTGTGCGGCAATTTCCGCTGGATTAAAGTTTTCACGGATAATGCCTTTGGATGGAGACGCTTTCTTGATTTCAGCAATCACCCCCGGGTGCTTAGCCAGCAATGATTGAGCAAAGCCACGTACAGGTGTGGCAGCTTGAGCCAGCTCTTCAACATCCTTATAACTTTTTTGCTTCAGACGTGTAGCAAATTCTTCTTTTTTCCGGTCTACGATCTTACCTAGAATTGTATTTGCGATATCTACCATGATTAAAAATTCCTGCTGTCTTAGATGTCGTATTCTTTGAGCGTATTGCCAAATTCTGCCAAAATGCCCATTTTTTCTAGAGCTTGCCCCCCATAAATAATGTCATGGGCAAGAGCAACACCTTGTTTATAGCTGGTGGTTAAACCAGCTACATAGATACCTGCACCAGCATTAAGCGCCACCATATTTGCGGCTTTCTCACCAATTTCAGATTTCTTTTTGCTTAACGCGTCTTTAATCAGTTTTAAGCTGTCGGCAGCACTGTCAATGGTTAGACCTGTTAAGGTTTGAGAGGCAATATCGACCTGTTCAGGAATGATTTCCCATTCAGTGATTTCACCATTCTTGAGTTCAGCCACATAAGTTTTAGATGCTAAACTGATTTCATCTAAACCATCTTGTGAATGCACCACCATGACATGTTCAGCACCGAGTTGCTTAAGCACTTCAGCCATTGGGCGGCACAATTCATGCGAGAAGACACCAATGACAAAGCGTTTTACTCCAGCCGGATTCGTAAGCGGGCCGAGTAAGTTAAAAATACTACGGAAACCCAATTCTTTACGTGGCGTAGCGGCATATTTCATGGCTTTGTGGTGATTTGGGGCGAATAAAAACCCTACACCAATTTCACGAATGCAACGTTCACTTTGCTCAAGACTCAGATCAAGGCGAATACCTGCTTGCTCTAGGACATCGGATGAACCGGATTTACCAGATACACCACGACCGCCATGTTTAGCAACAGTTCCGCCTGCAGCCGCAATCACAAAACTTGAAGCAGTAGAGACGTTAAATAAATTCTGACCATCACCACCTGTACCGACAATGTCGACCAAATATGGCAAATCGCTGACATCAATTTTCAGAGCTAATTCACGCATCACACGTGCTGCAGCAGTAATTTCATCGATACTTTCGCCTTTTAAGCGTAGACCCATCATCAGGGCGCCAATTTGTGCATCGGTGGCTTCACCCGACATGATGCAACGCATCACGTCTTCCATTTGTGGCTGAGTCAGGTGAATGTTTTTTGTAATATGGTTTAAAGCTTGTTGAATATTCATCATTATTTACGCATAAATTTCTAGGAAGTTTTTAAAGATTTGATGGCCATGCTGGCTTAGGATGGACTCCGGATGGAACTGCACACCTTCAACAGGTAATGTCTTATGTTTTACGCCCATGATTTCTTCCATTGAGCCATCTGCTTCATTGGTCCAGCAGGTCACTTCCAGACATTCCGGCAAGGTCGCCTGATCAATCACCAGTGAGTGATAGCGCGTCGCAGAAAATGGAGAAGGCAGGTTGCTGAAAATCCCTTTGTCACTGTGATACATGTCGGATAGACGGCCGTGCATGACACGTTTAGCGCGCACAATGTCACCGCCAAATGCCTGACCAATACTTTGATGGCCGAGACATACGCCTAATAGCGGAATCTTGCCAGAAAAGTGCTGAATCGCAGGAATAGAAATACCGGCTTCACTTGGAGAACATGGACCAGGGCCAATGACCAGATATTTAGGTTGCCATCGCTCAATATCTTCTAAAGTCACGGCATCATTACGGACTACTTTTACTTCTTGATTCAGCTCGCCAAAGTACTGGACGATGTTGTAAGTAAAGGAGTCATAGTTGTCGATCATTAAAAGCATGAGCTTAACCTATTGAAATTAATGCACTTAAATTGTGCTTGAGTAATTCAGAGCGTGCTTTATTAGCAGTTTTTTAGCTAGCTAGAAAAGCTGATTAAACTGTTGATTTCATTGTGTGAAAATAAAGCGACAATCATCATAGCAAATAATCTGAAACTACGGCGCAACAATTTGCCCAATTTTTCTGCTTAGCCAAATGAACAGGGTTGATAAGGCTCAACACACACGGTGATATAACCAAAAAATAGTAAATAACTAAAAGTAAGTTAAGGTCAAAAAATATGTACACATAATTTTGATGTTTTAATTTTTTTTTATAAGTTGCTTTAAAAAACAATAGTTGATTAGCAGGCGGAGAAAATGGAATAGTATTCTTATCGTTTATTTATCCAAAGTGACTCAATTTGGTGAGCATTTTCTTAATCTTAGTTTTTAAGAAAAACTGAATATTTGCAGTAAAATACAAAAATACTTTTTAAATCGATTAAGAACTCACCTAAAGTTTATAAAAGCTACATAAGCTCATCATTACTTACCAGAAATAACATCTATAGTGATTTTACCGCACTGTTAAGGTGCAGTGTGAAATCTAACGAAACAAAAATCACAGAGAATGCTTGAATATAGTGCATTTAATTATACAGACAGTATAATAGGCCGAAAGTATTTCTTTCAATCCACGTATTCTCATAAGGATTTCAAGATTTTAGCTATACTTTTAAAAGTTGGTACGGTAATTGCTTAATAACTACCAACTACTAACACGCACTTAGTAAGTGCAACAAAAAAACATCGGAGCAAATTGAGCATGGCGAACAAGGTCCTTCAACTCATCCAAGAAAGTGGCGCAAAATGGGTAGACTTCCGTTTTACAGACACTAAAGGTAAAGAGCAACACGTGACTTACCCAGCAGACACTATTGATGAAGATACATTTGAAGACGGTAAAATGTTCGATGGTTCTTCAATCTCTGGCTGGAAAGGTATTGAAGCGTCAGATATGATTTTACGCCCAGATGCTGAAACAGGTTTTATCGACCCGTTCTTCGCTGAGCCTACAGTTGTTGTAACTTGTGATGTCATTGAACCTTCAACTGGTCAAGGTTATGACCGTGACCCACGTTCAATCGCTCGCCGTGCAGAAGAATACCTGAAATCTACTGGTATTGGTGATACTGCATTTTTCGGTCCTGAGCCAGAATTTTTCGTATTTGACGAAGTAAAATGGGAAATCGACATGTCTGGCGCTCGCCATACATTGATCGCTGAAGAGGCTGCATGGTCAACTGGCAAAGACTACGAATCAGGTAACTCTGGTCACCGTCCACGTGTTAAAGGCGGTTACTTCCCAGTTCCTCCTGTAGATTCTCACCACGATATGCGTGCAGACATGTGTGCAAAAATCGAAGAGATCATGGGCCCAGGCCGTGTAGAAGTACATCACCACGAAGTTGCATCTTGCCAGCTTGAAATCGGTGTAAGCTTCAACACAATGGTTCGTAAAGCAGACGAAGTACAACAGTTTAAATATGCTGTTTGGAACGTTGCGCACCAATACGCGAAAACTGCGACTTTCATGCCTAAACCAATGGTAGGCGACAACGGTTCTGGTATGCACGTTCACATGTCAATCTCTAAAGATGGCAAGAACCTGTTTGCTGGTGATGAATATGCAGGTCTTTCTGAAACTGCACTTTACTTCATCGGTGGTGTGATCAAACACGCACGTTCATTGAATGCGATCACTAACCCGTCTACAAACTCATACAAGCGTCTGGTACCGCACTTCGAAGCACCAATTATGTTGGCTTACTCTGCGCGTAACCGTTCTGCTTCTATCCGTATTCCATACGTTTCTAGCCCTAAAGGCAAACGTATCGAAGCACGTTTCCCTGATCCAATGATGAACCCGTACCTAGGTTTCGCTGCATTGTTGATGGCTGGTCTTGACGGTATCCAGAACAAGATCCACCCAGGTGAAGCTGCAGACAAGAACTTGTACGATCTTCCTCCAGAAGAAGAGGCTAAAATCCCTACAGTGGCACACAGTCTTGAAATGGCTCTTGAAGCGCTTCAAGCGGACCAGGATTACCTGCTTAAAGGTGGTGTGTTCACTAAAGAAATGCTTGATGCCTATATCGAGCTTAAAACTGAAGAAGTTCGTCGTCTGAACACGACTACTCACCCAGTTGAATTTGATATGTACTACAGCCTGTAATTCTTCCAAGAATTTCACTGTAAAAAAGACCCGCCTTAGTGCGGGTTTTTTTGTATGATGCTGTTATTGATTAAAGATAAATGATTATGGCAGCACGTAAAAAACATACTGGCTTTTTTCCCTGGATTGATCCGCAAGATCACAGTAAAGGTTTTAAACTGAATTTTTCTGAAGTGACCTATATAGAAGTCGGACGTACACCTGAAGGTTATAAGCAGGTGGAATTCATTGCATTGCGAAATCCTGAATTGGCTTTGGATTATGACTATCCGCAAAGCTTTTATATCACCACAGATGGAATAATTCTGAAAAAACTGCCAAGTGGCAAATATGAAGTTATCGCCAAGACAGATAATGCCTGATCATGAAGTTGGGAATGTTGTGAGTTTAAAATTTAAGAATCAGCCTAGACAGCAGATACCAGCTGTATTTCGGGAATGGCTATATGCATCAGGATCATTGACCCAGCAACTAACTGATTTGGCAGATGGGCAATTTAGGGTGCGGCCGTTAAAAGAACATTTTCAGCGATTAAGCTTTGAAAATGCCAGTTGGATGAGGATGCCACATCAGCATACCTCTTGGGTGCGGGAAAGCTATTTATATGGTTGTGATGAACAACCTTGGGTGAAGGCTAAAAGTATTTTCCCGATTTTAAGCCTGCAAAAACGGGCACGGATTTTTCAGCATATTGGATCGAAGCCGATTGGCTGGTTGTTATTCCAGCGTACCAATCCGTATTGTGAGCGTCGTGTGATCTATCTTGAAGATGGGTGGACCCGCCAGAGCTGTTATACTTGGCATGGCTGTAAATTTATCGTACAAGAAACATTTTTACCGGCTTTCCAGCAATATATAGAAAATCAACAGGCTTAACTTGATATGGCAACTGCACAAGCAATTAGCTGGCGTGAACGTCTGAGCGCCTATTATTATCTTTGTCGTTTTGATAAGCCTATTGGCACAGAACTGGTTTTTTGGCCCACCATGTGGGCACTTTGGGTGGCTGCAAAGGGAATACCTGATCTGAGTATTCTGATGCTGATGATTCTTGGTGTCATCCTTATGCGTGCAGCAGGTTGTGCCATTAATGACTTTGCCGACCGAAAGGTGGATGCACATGTGGAGCGAACCAAAACACGTCCACTGGCAACTGGAATCATTAGTGGTAAAGAAGCAGTGATGGTGTTCCTGGTGCTGGTGGCTGCTAGTGCCTGCTTACTGTTCTTCTTACCGATTGAAACGTTCTATTGGTCATTTGGGGCTTTATTTCTAGCTTTCATTTATCCTTTTATGAAACGCTATACGCATTTACCGCAGGTATTCTTGGGTGCGGCATTTTCATGGTCCATTCCCATGGCTTATACCGCAGTAGGGCAGACTCCGGATTTAACCTGCTGGTTGCTGTATTTTGGTAATCTGGCCTGGACTGTAGCATATGACACCCAATATGCAATTACCGATCGTGAATATGACTTGAAAATTGGCGTGAAATCGACTGCCATTTTATTTGGTCAATATGATATTCAAATCATCAGTGTACTGCAGGTCATTAGTCTTGTTTTGATTGGCACAGCCTTATGGGTCGAAGGCTTACTCGTTCCATTTGGCTTGATTGGTTTAATTGCGGTAGCAATCGATTTTGCTTACCAGTGGTTAAAAACCAGAGACAAAGATCCGCAGCGCTGTTTCTGGGCTTTTCGGCATAACCGTTGGGTTGGCCTGATGATTTTCCTGGGAATCTTTGCTGCACTTCTGTAACTGCATACTGTCAATTCATAACAAAAGCATCCTATAAGGGTGCTTTTTTTTATGATTAATTCAAATCTGCTCCATGAAAAAGATTAACAACAATAAGGGATTAGAATATGAATAGCATAATGAAAAACGGTTTCAAAAAAACTTCTTTGGCAGTCATATGTTCAATGACACTGTTAATAACAGCATGTAATGACGGTGATGATGAATTTATCGGATTTAATCCAGTACAAATCTATGCAGTCGATGATGAAGTAAAGGCAATGGTCGACCGTCATGATATTTTCAGCTATAGCATGCAGAGCGTTCAAGATAAAAATATTCGTGCTACAACCTTGGTCTTTACACCTAAAGGTACACCACCTGCAGGTGGTTGGCCGATTGTGGTTTGGGCGCATGGCACGACCGGAGCGGCAGACAAATGTGCTCCTTCACGTCTTCCATTAACTGGAGAGGAAAAAGATCTGGTCATGGAATTGGTAGAGCGCGGTTATGCGGTCATTGCACCAGACTATGAGGGTCTGGGTAATAATAATGAACCACATCCTTATTTAAATCTTGAAAGTGCAGCCAATTCTATTCTTTCTGCTATTAGCGAAGCTAAAAAATATTATGGCAATGTTTTAGCTGATGAGTGGAGCGTGGTAGGGTGGTCACAAGGTGGGCATGCAGCGCTTGCTGCTGCAGAATTTAGTAGTGTGCTAACTAACTTTGATTACAAGGGTGCAGTAGCAATTGCTCCAGCGTCTTATCTGGCAGAAACTTTAAATTATGGATTGGGTGTTGCTGCTACTGTTGCAGATCCCGGTACACCGGAAGCTATCCAGGCGGCAAAACAGATTGCTGGAACCTTATATGGTTATGCGGCAATTGTAAGTTCAGGAATTAAGGCAGAAAGACCAGCTTTCCAATACAGTCAGGCTTTCCTGGAAACTAAAGTTCCTCTTGCACAAATTGCGGAAGTTGAATGTTCACCACGAGTTGCTGAAGGTTTTAGGAATGATATTCAGTCTTATATTGATAATGGTGGAACGTACGCTACTTATCAGGCTTTGCAACCCAACTTTATCCTGGATGATGATGTGAGTACTTATTTAGAGGAAAACTTGCCAGGACAAAATCCAATTCCTAAACCTGTATATGTATTCCAGGGTGAACAAGATACAACTGTGCCTGCTTATATAACTACAACATTATTGTTTCCGAAACTTTTAGAGGTTGCAGAAGAAATGGATAATGATGATTTATTTCTTGATCCAGATGCTAATCATCAAACGATTATGACGCAGAATATTTCTGCTATTGTAGACAAAGTAGACGAGTTTATGAATCAATAGAAATAGAATGTTGCAAGGAGCTTCGGCTCCTTTTTTATTTGTTATCTTGCTAAGTCTTGAGCAATCATCTGAGTTTGTTATAGTGGCTCAAGATTTTAGGTCAAGAGTATAGGTTTGTTATGTCGCAACAGACAAAACCCCGCAGTGTCAAGAAACTGGTTATTTTTGGAACCCTGGCTTTATGTATTCCAATTTTTTTGGTCACGATGGCATTTCTGGCTGTAAATAGTGATGCCAAAAATCAGGAAAAGTATAAACAGCAGCAGACTGAAATGATCGCCCGAATTGAAGCACGAGAGGCAGCTGAGAAAAAGCAGGCAGTGGAACAGCAAGAAAATGCTGAAACAGATGTGCAGGCAGCCTCAGAGGCCAATATTCAGCAATAAGTATTTTATATAAATTTATTATCTTAAATCCCGTTGTAGTTGTCTGATGCTCGGTATTTCCGTGTATCGGACAACGGTATAGCCTGCTGCAATCAGCATGGCATCGCGTTCTGCATCTTCCTTTTCTTTGCCAAAATGACTCGGATCATCGAGCTCTACAATTGCAACGACATTATATTCCCGGTCCATCACTACAAAGTCAGTCACCTTGCGATTGAATTTACTCCGCATATTCATCTGGTCATGAGTAATCAAGGCACTGAAAGCAACTTGTGCCAAAATATGATGATGGGGAAAAGCATCTTTCAGACGAGTAAACATCCTGCTTTCAAAGGCAGTAATGACACGTTTGGGATAAAATTTTTGCTGGCGGGTAAACAGGTGCGGGAAGAGCAGGCAAAATAAAGCGAAACTTGCCAGACAGCCAATCACAAAAAAAATAATCTGACTCAAATGAAACACAGCAGAACTTAGGGCAAATAAAAAACCCACTTCATAATGAGTGGGTTCTTCGAGAATCTTGGCTCTCCCACCT
>NZ_DFRO01000026.1:174026-292715 GCF_002381195.1 Acinetobacter sp. UBA3461
CTGAGCTATTGGAGAATCTGAAAGCGATTATAGAGAGATTTGAAAAGGGGTCAAGGCACTTTTAGCAAAAAGCTGCAGAAATTGAATCAAGTGTTTTAAAAATAGTCGAAAAGGTTTTTAGTTCAAACTGTTATCTTTAGTTAAAACAGGCCAGTGGTCAGATTTTAATAAGCCTTAATTCTTGTAAATGATCTGAAATGTCGGAAATAATATGGCACAGTGCATACAGATCAACACGATTTCAATCTAAAAATATAGGTATAAAAAAAGCCCACTTCGCAATGAGAGGGCTTTCTGGAATCTTGGCTCTCCCACCTGGGCTCGAACCAGGGACCTGCGGATTAACAGTCCGTCGCTCTACCGACTGAGCTATGGGAGAATAGATTGGCTCTCCAACCTGGGCTCGAACCAGGGACCTGCGGATTAACAGTCCGTCGCTCTACCGACTGAGCTATTGGAGAATCTGATCGGCATTTTAGGGAGGAATCGGCAGGTCGTCAATCAATTAATGTAAAGAAATGAATTGTTTGCTTTATAAATATTCATTTAGAGCCTAAAAATAAAAAAATCACCCAAAATGGGTGATTTTTTTAGTAAAGAAATAAAGAATTATTTCTCAACACCTGCAGGCTGGCCTGCATATTTCGCGTTTGCGTAGTCCCAGTTCACCAGGCTTTCTAGGAAAGTAGAGATATATTTAGGACGAGCATTGCGGTAGTCGATGTAGTAAGCGTGTTCCCAAACGTCAATTGTCAACACAGCAATTTTACCGTGTGCCATTGGAGTATCAGCATTAGACGTTTTAAGAATAGAAAGGTTGCCGTTAACTTGGTCAGCAACTAACCAAGCCCAACCTGAACCGAATTGAGTTGCAGCAGCATTGGCAAATTCTTCAGCGAATTTTTCGTAAGAGCCGAAAGCTTCATCAATTTTCGCAGCCAATGGGCCAGTTGCAGCACCACCGCCATTTTTCGCCATACAGTTCCAGTAGAACGTGTGGTTCCAAACTTGAGCCGCGTTATTGAAGATACCTGCTTTAGATGAATCGCCAGCAGAAGCCAGGATGATTTCTTCTAAAGTTTTGCCTTCAAGCTCAGTACCAGCGATCAGGTTGTTCAGGTTAACCACGTAAGTATTGTGGTGTTTGTCGTGATGGTATTCTAAAGTTTCTTTGCTGATGTGTGGAGCAAGATCTTCGTAGCCGTAAGGTAATGCTGGTAAAGTAATGGTTGTCATGTTTTCAATTCCTTGCATTTTGCTGGGTTTTGACAATAAGTGGCTTTATTGTAATAGAAAAACAGGCAGAAATGCGCATTGTAGATAAATAAGAATACAGAATAAAGCCTGAAATTATACGTATAAAGCCGCTGTCAAATACCGTCAGGTGAAATTAAATCGGATTGTTTAATTCGAAATAACTATACTCAATATTGAACTGCTGGGAAATAGCTTTTGCAAGGCGTTGAACACCATATTTCTCGGTTGCATGGTGACCACAGGCATAATAATGCACATCCAGTTCCTGAGCTTCATAGAAGGTCCGTTCAGACACTTCACCAGAAATATAGGCATCACAGTTCTGTGCTGCAGCTTTTTGAATATAATCCTGCGCACCTCCAGTACAGAAACCAACTTTACGAATTTCAGTTTTGTCTGCTGGTAAATGAATCGCATCAAAGCCCAATTTTTCAGAAACATAAGCCTTAAATTGTTCTGGTGTCATGGCCTGTTTTAAATAGCCAATATTGCCAATTGGACGACGTTCATTTGGATCTAATTGTTCCAGATTTTCCAGTTCCAGCAGGTCGGCAATTGCCGCATTATTTCCCAAAGTCGGATGACTGTCTAAAGGCAGGTGATAGCCAACCAGTGAGATATCATGTTGAATTAGCGTCTTAATCCGTTTACCGCGCATGCCAGTAATTGGGTAGGGTTCACCCTTCCAGAAATAGCCATGATGTACCAGTAGGAGATCCGCACCCTGAGCAATTGCGGCTTCAATGGCTCCTTGAGAAGCAGTCACAGCACACAGAATTTTATTGACCTCAGACTTACCTTCAATTTGCAAACCATTTGGGGCATAGTCCTTGAATTCATGTGCAATCAGCGTTTGGTCGCACCATTGAATAATGTCCTGCAATCTGGCCATAAATTTCTCTCTAAACCTTTCAATTGTCATCATCAAAACATATTTTGAATTGTAACTAAAGCAGCACAAATCTCTTTTGCTTTTTTTATGTTTAGTTTTGTGTTTAGCTTTACAATAGAGCACAAATTGCTTAGTCATCAATAAATTAAAAATATTGTCAGAGGATAATAACGTGCGTCGGACCTTTACATGGTTACCTTGGGTGTTGCTGATCTTAGTGATCATCGTCTTTCTAGGTTGGCAACAGTTGCAAAAGCCAAAAGCACCTGTTGCGCCAGATGGCGTCAAAATGCCTGCTGAAAAAGTTGAACCATTACTGGATACTTCACGTGCTGGTGGGGTGGTTTCTTACAGCGCTGCGGTGAAAGTGGCTGCACCGGCTGTAGTGAATATCTTTACCACACAAAAAGTGAAGAGACAGGATAATCCTTTACTGAATGATCCTGTGTTCCGTGAGTTTTTCGGTGATCAGTTACCAGAACAGTTCTCTCAGGGGCCAAATGAAAATAGCCTGGGTTCAGGCGTAATTGTGCGTGCAGATGGTTATATTCTGACGAATAATCATGTGATTGCACAGGCTGACCAGATCATTGTCGCCTTAAATGATGGCCGCCGTGCTGAAGCAGAAGTGATTGGGACTGACCCGGATACTGACCTGGCAGTGATCAAGATTGAGCTGGATAAATTACCGGTATTGCCATTTAAATTGAGTGGTAATGAAGTTGGTGATGTCGTTCTGGCGATTGGTAATCCGTTCGGTGTGGGTCAAACCGTGACGCAGGGGATTATTTCTGCGACGGGTCGTTCTGATCTGGGTATCAATACCTATGAAGACTTTATCCAGACGGATGCAGCAATTAATCCAGGAAACTCAGGTGGTGCCCTGATTGATGTCTCAGGGAATCTGATTGGGGTGAATACGGCAATTTTCTCTCAGTCTGGCGGTTCATTAGGCATTGGTTTTGCAATTCCAGCCAAAGTCTGTCAGCAGATCATGAATGCCATTTTGAAAGATGGCCGTGTAGTGCGTGGCTGGTTAGGTATTAGCTTGTTGCCTCCACAACGAAATGATGTAATGAAACCATCCGAACAGGGCGTGACTGTGGCAGAAGTATTGCCAAATGGTCCTTCCGCCCAAGCAGGTATTCAGCGCGGTGATAAGATAATCATGGTCAATGACGAACAGATTACTTCAGCCTCACATCTGATTAACTACGTAGCTCTGCAAGCTCCAGGTAGTAAAATTAGGATTGAAGTGGAACGTGAAGGTAAAAAACAGGATCTGGAGGTTGTGGTGGGTGAACGTAAACAGCAGCAAAATACATCATCGCAATATATTCCTTTACCAGAATAAAATTTAAATCGCTTAAAAAATCTCTCCTGGTGAGGGATTTTTTTATGACCAATTTTTATTTTTGGTTTACAAAACACGAATATTTTATGTGATTTAAATCATTTAATTTCATTGAATAAAATCAAAAAAGAGTAAAAACAATGAGTTTTATGACTGCTGATCAGGCCAAAGTTTTATCGAATGTAGCCAACTTGAATATTGAAATGTATAAGCCCCGTTTGGCTCAATTAATTGAGGACAATGCCCGACAAGGCAATACTGCTGTATTAACGGTATTTCCAAAACATTTGCCTTTAGAAGAGATCCGTGGTCTTTCGGCAGAATTGACTGAACTGGGCTATAACGTGCGCTTTGAGGTGCAGGAATTTTATTATAGCTTTAATGTCTACTGGCTATAATTTTATCAATTGTTCAAAAAAAATCCTGTTCAGGCATATATCTTGCTGCATTCAACTCATAGTTAAAATATGAGAGTGATATGTCTTTATCTATTCATCTTGCAGCACGGGCAGATGCACCTTATGTGGTGCTTTCACCCGGACTGGGCGGGCATGCCAGTTTCTGGAATCCTCAAATTAGAGTTTTACAGCAGCATTTTCATGTAGTCACTTATGATCAGGAAGGCTGTCATTCAGATTCTGAACTCTTGCCCATGTCTTATTCGATCGACCATATGGCCTGCCAGATTCTGGATTTATTGATCAATGATGGTATTCGAGAGTTTCATTTTATCGGGCATGCATTGGGCGGACATATCGGCATGCAACTGGCGACCTATCAGGCTGAAAGAAAGTTTAAGCTGCTCAGTCTGACCATGTTAAATGCTTGGGGAGAGCTGGATGCTCATACTCAGAAATGTTTCGAGGCACGAACTTCCTTATTGGTGAATAGCGGGGCAGAGGCTTATGTGAGAGCACAGGCTTTATTTCTTTATCCTCCGCAATGGATCTCGACTCATATTGATCAGTTAACTGAAGCAGAAAATAAGCAGCTTTTAGATTTTCCTCCAATTTCAAATGTTCTAGCACGCTTACAAGCTGTACAGGCCTTTAAACTGAACGAAGAGCATCAGCAAGCACTCAAAGATGTTCGTGTGCATCTGCTTGCCAATCAGGATGATTTTCTGGTGCCTTATCAACGGTCACAGCAATTACAGCAATGCCTGCCGCATAGTTACCTCAGTTTGCTTGCTACAGGTGCGCATGCCTCCACTGTGACCGAGACAGATCAGGTCAATCAACGGATCCTTTCCTTCCTGATTTCCCCCTTAGCTTGAAGATTTTTTAAAAGCCAGACCTCGTGTCTGGTTTTTCATTTTTTCTAATCAATCATTTTGTAGCATCAGCATGGTTTTTACTTCGAATTGATGCATGAACTGCAAATGCACAAATTGCTACGAGTGCACTTGAATGAAACAGTATGTTCAAAATTGACTCATAGGTAAAAATAGATATTTTACTAAAAATTCAAAAAAATAAATATTAAGTTATTGAAATAAATTAAATAAATATAATTGGCACACGGATTGCAATGTTTATCTTGTAAATAAAATTCCCGAAGTGGAATCCAGATTTTGAATAAGTGTTAAAAAATAATGAGGTGTGAAAATGAAAATAGGTGTCTTCTGTCCAATTGGAAATAACGGCTGGTTACTCTCTGAAAATGCACCGCAATATATGCCGACTTTTGAGTTAAATAAACAAATCGTGCAGCGCGCTGAACACTATGGTTTCGATTTCGCACTCTCCATGATCAAGCTACGTGGCTTTGGTGGCAAGACCGAATTCTGGGAGCATAATCTGGAAACTTTCACCCTGATGGCCGGCCTTGCAGCCGTGACCAGCAAAATTCAAATTTATGCAACAGCTGCAACTCTAGTCATGCCACCGGCAATTGTCGCGCGAATGGCATCAACCATTGATTCGATTTCAAATGGCCGTTTTGGTTTGAATGTGGTGACCGGCTGGCAGCCACCTGAATATACCCAAATGGGTATGTGGCCAGGCAATGACTATTTTGGTAAACGCTATGAATATCTGTCTGAATATGTACAAATTCTGCGTGAACTTTGGGCTACTGGTAAATCAGACTTTAAGGGCGAACATTTCCAGATGGAAGACTGCCGTGTCAGCCCACGTCCACAAGCGGATATGAAAATTATCTGTGCAGGTCAGTCTGATGCAGGTTTAGAGTTTTCTGCACAATATGCCGACTATAACTTCGTATTTGGTAAAGGCCTGAATACTCCAACAGCTTATGCAGAAATTAATAACCGCCTGAAAGAAAAAACGGACGTGACTGGCCGTGATGTACAGACTTATGTGCTGTTTATGGTGATTGCTGCAGAAACTGATGAAGAAGCTCAAGCCAAATGGCAGCACTATAACGATGGTGCCGACATGGAAGCGATTAACTGGTTGATGAATCAGGGTGGGAAAGATACGACTTCTGGTACAGATACCAATATCCGTCAAATGGCGTCTAGTGTATCTCCTGTAAATATCAATATGGGGACTCTGGTAGGTTCTTATAAAAATGTGGCACGAATGTTGGATGAAATTGGCGAAATCAAGGGTACAGAAGGTGTGCTGCTGACTTTTGATGATTTTATTCAGGGGGTTGAAGACTTTGGTCAAAAAATCCAGCCGCTAATGAAATGCCGTGATCATATTGTCATTGAAGATGAAGCGCCAGTTTTGGAGAAAAGCGCATGAGTGAATCAGTCGTAACAGCCGGTTTTACGGAAAAACTCGGCACAGGAAAAACGCTTAAAGCGGAACCCGAAGCGATTTGTCTTGCACCAGAACAGACAGCCTTGATTGTGATTGATATGCAAAATGCCTATACCTCTCAGGGTGGCTATCTGGATCTGGCGGGCTTTGATGTCTCGAAAACCAAGCCCGTGGTTGAAAATATTAAAAAGGCCGTTGATGCCGCACATGCAGCCGGTATTCAGGTGATTTATTTCAAAAATGGCTGGGATGCAGAATATAAGGAAGCGGGTGGTAAGGACTCTCCAAATTTCCATAAATCCAATGCCTTAAAGACCATGCGTAAACGTCCTGAATTACAGGGGCAATTGTTAGCAAAAGGTGGCTGGGATTTTGAGCTGATTGATGAGTTAAAGCCACTGCCACAAGACCTGGTGATCGAAAAGCCACGTTATAGCGGTTTCTTTAATACTGCGCTGGACAGCATGTTACGTGTCCGAGGTATTCGCAATCTGGTCTTTGTCGGGATTGCCACCAACGTGTGTGTGGAGTCGACGCTACGTGATGGCTTCTTCCTGGAGTATTTCGGTGTCGCACTTGCTGATGCCTGCCATCAGGCCGGTCCAGTCGAAGCGCATGAAGTCAGTCTGTATAACATCAAGACTTTCTTTGGCTGGGTATCAGATACCAAAAATTTTGTCGAGACCTTTCAAAAAGAAAGTGAGTCACTAAAAGAAACTAAATTAGCTGTAAGCGCATAAAGAATTAAAGAACAGAATTAAGGAAAAAATAGTATGCCTAAAGAAATCATTATTCCAGCAGGAACATCGAAACCATTAGCACCGTATGTACCGGCAACCAAGGCAGACAATATCGTGTATGTATCCGGTACATTAGCTTTTGATGAAAATAATAATGTGGTGCATGTCGCTGATGCCGCAGCACAGACCCGTCATATTCTGGAAACTATCAAGCGTGTGATTGAAGAAGCAGGCGGCAGTATGGATGACGTGACCTTTAACCATGTCTTTGTCAAAGACTGGGCAGATTATGCTGCGATTAATGCAGTTTATGCAGAGTATTTCCCGGGAGATAAGCCGGCACGGTATTGCGTACAGACAGGTTTGGTCAAACCTGATGCGCTGGTCGAAATTGCTTCGATTGCCCATGTATAAGCCGATCCACCTGATTCAATCTCATTACTAGATGCCCCAGGTCTGAAACTGAATATTGACTTGGGGGCGGGAGAACAGCATGAATGCCAAACTATCTAAAATCATCACAGAAACAGTTGCAGAAAATAACGCATTAAATAAGGTTTTGGCGACTAACGCATCAGATGACATCTTTACCCAAGTTGATCAGCAGATTTTCCGTCAAGGCATGTCCAATCTCGGGGCTGCAGTCAATGTCATTACCACGCAAGGTGAGGCAGGACAGGCAGGATTTACTGCCTCAGCCGTATGTAGCGTGACGGATACACCACCAACGTTGCTGGTGTGTCTGAACCGTTCTGCTTCAGTTTATGAAACCTTTAAAAAGAATCAGGTGTTGTGTGTGAATACCCTGGCATCACATCAACAACATCTTTCCAATCTGTTTGGTGGAAAAACACCAATGGCAGAGCGTTTCAGTCAGGGGAACTGGAAAACTTTGGTGACCCAGTCACCTGTACTTGAGGATGCCTTAGTCAGTTTTGACTGCGAGGTGGTCCAATGTTTATCCGTAGGCAGTCATGACGTGCTGTTCTGTGAGGTGAAAGCGATGTGCCAGAGTCAAGGCAATGCGCTGATGTACTTCAACCGTTCTTACTGTGAGCCACACAAAATGTGCTAATTCAATTCAATCCTAATCAAGGAGGGGAAGCCGATGCAAGAAAAAGAAACGTGGTTTCCAAAATTTAAGCCTTACCAAGGCAATCTAGATACCACACCCGTGCAAACAGATGAATATCTGCCTGCTGGAAAAAGTATTATTCTCGGGTTGCAGCATGTGTTTGCCATGTTTGGCGCAACCGTGCTGGCACCCTTATTAATGGGGTTTGATCCCAATCTCACGATTTTCATTACTGGGATTGGGACCATTTTATTTTTCCTGATCACGGGCGGTCGATTGCCTAGTTATCTGGGATCAAGCTTTGCCTTTATTGGTGCGGTCGTCGCAGTGACGGGTTATTCAGGGGTTGGAGCCAATCCAAATATAGGATTAGCCCTTGGCGGTACGATTGCTTGCGGTATTGTCTATGCCTTGATTGGGCTACTGGTGATGAAAACTGGTACCAACTGGATTGAAAAACTGATGCCACCTGTAGTGACAGGCGTGATCGTGATGATCATCGGTTTGAACCTGGCGCCCGTGGCGATTAAGAGTGTTTCAGCGAACCAGTTTGATTCCTGGATGGCATTAATCACCATTATCTGTATCAGTGTGATTGCTGTATTTACCCGAGGAATGGTACGCCGTCTGTTGTTGTTATTGGGCTTATTATCTTCTTATCTGATTTACTTCCTTTTCACCAACGTGATGGGCTTCGGACCTGCGATTGATTTTACCAAGGTTAGCGAAGCCGCATGGTTTGGTTTACCAAATTTCCAGAGCCCGGTATTTGAAATGAATGCCATGCTGATGATTGCACCAGTAGCAATTATCTTGGTTGCAGAAAATCTAGGGCACTTTAAGGCAGTCTCTGCGATGACCGGTAAAAACCTGTCTCCATATATGGGTCGTGGTTTCTTTGCTGATGGTGTGTGTACTTCGTTGTCAGCTTCTGTCGGTGGTACGGGCATGACTACTTATGCTGAAAATATCGGTGTGATGGCAGTCACCAAAGTTTATGCAACCACTGTATTTGTCTTTGCTGGTATCTTCGCCATTTTACTCGGACTTTCACCTAAATTCGGTGCAGTAATCAGTACTATTCCAGTCGCTTTATTGGGTGGTGCATCGATTGTCGTATTTGGTCTGATTACGGTGGCTGGTGCGAAAATTTGGGTAGATAACCGTGTTGATTTCACCAAGAACAGTACGCTGATCATTGGTGCCGTGTGCCTGATCATGGGTACAGGGAACTATAGCTTGCAGATCGGTGGTTTTGATCTGGGTGGTATTGGTACCGCAACCTTAGCCGCAATTCTATTGAATCTATTCCTGAACCGTGGTGAAGATAAAGAATTACCAGCATCTGAACCAACTGAAACCGTAACTGAGGTTGAGGCTAAGCCAGTCGCTTAATATGAGGAGCATTTTTTGAGTCATTCAATTGCATTTTTAGGACTCGGGGCAATGGGCTGGCATATGGCCTCCCATTTGCCAAAACTCGGACATCAGGTGTGGGTCTGGAACAGGACTGAACAGAAAGCTGTAGCGCATGCTGAAACTTTTGCAACGCAGGCAGTGAGTATTGAGCAGGCAGTTCAGGCGGATTTTATTTTTTCCTGTTTGCCGACCAGTCAGGATGTGGAAGCATTAATTGAAGCTCATCCACCCAAACAAGGTGCAATCTGGATTGACTGTACCAGTGGTGTACCGGAATCTGCACAGAAACTGGCGAAGTTATTGGAACAACAAGGGTGTTTTTATCTGGATGCACCGGTTTCTGGCCAAACCATTGGAGCGGAACGCGGTACTTTAACTGTGATGGTGGGTGGCAATGAACAAGCCTTTGAACAAGCCAAACCGATTATTGATGCCTTTGCTGGCCTGATTGAATATGTGGGAGAAAGCGGTTCTGGCTTTGCGGTAAAAGCTGTGAATAATACCTTAATGGCGACTCACTTATGGGCATTGGCTGAAGGGCTGACTGTGCTGAAAGGGCAGGGTGTTGATTTAAGCAGTGCACTAAACTGTATTAATCATTCCAGTGGTAAAAGCAGCATGTCGGAAAATATCATGGCACAGCGTGTACTGAACCGTGAATTTAATAAGACCTTTGCACTGGATCTATTACAGAAAGATATTGGCATTGCCTTGGAGTTGGTACAGCAACAGCAACTGGATTTATCAGTAATGTCTTTGGTTCAGCAAGAGTTTCAGCAGATTGCCAAACCACAGGCCAGTCAGCTGGATTTCTCCGCTGCGGTGCAAGGACTGGAACAGCGGACTCAAATTGAATTAAGAGGATAATCTTTTCAAACAATATTAAAGACAGTGTTAAAGACGTTATAGCTATAGATATATCAGTTTAAAATTTAAAAAGCCGGGAATTTTAATTCCCGGCTTTATTTATTCATTAGGCAGCTCAATAGCCTAAGTAAATCTTAACTCTGCTGATTTACTTGATATTCCTGAATCACTTCAAGCGCTGCACGGAAGGCTTCCTGAGTGGCAGGGGCACCGCAGTAAGGCAGACTATGTAACAGTACTTCCTGAATTTCTTCTACTGTTGCCCCATTATTCAAAGCGCCACGAACATGGCCTTTCAATTCAGTTGGGCTTTTTTGCGCAGTCAGAAAAGCGATGGTAATTAAAGAACGGTATTTACGTGGTAAAATCCCTTCACGTTGCCAGGTTGAACCCCAAGCATGTTCATTAATCCAGTCCTGCAAAGGCTGAGTAAAAGGAACTGTATTGTCCTGAGCACGTTTTACAAAACCTGCACCCATCACTTCAGTACGGACTTTCAAGCCATTTTCATAATCTTGTTGTGACATCATTGACCCTCAATTTTATTATGAGTCTAGCTTAACGTTTTATCTCTTAAATACCATCGTGCAATAGTCGTAAAAAAGTGGCTGAATAGCCACTTGAAATATCTAAAGTGAAGTCAAGAAATAACTTCACTTTGGAAAGCAAGATCCGATTGAGATAAGAGATCTATCAAGGACTGGTTGAATGTGAAGGTGCACTTTGAACTGAAGTATCGGTACCTGTTGCATCTGCTTTCGAAATATGAGGATTTTCAAGTTCCAATACTTCCTGTAAATGCAGATCGAAGACATCAGTCAACATGCTGTCGTAGCGACGCGCATTATAGTCCAGCAACTTATTGGCTTCTTCTTCATTAATAAAGCCTTGTTCATGCGCATCAGCCACATGATCAGCAAAACTGAGTCCTTTAAATTGACCTTTGTTTTCGGCTTTTTTAAAGCGATCCCAAAGCTGCTCAATCTCCAATAACATGGTGAAGGTTGATTCCATACGACCATTCACATCATCTTCCGCTGTGCTATAGAAAACATGCTTTTTCAGTACTTTCCGGAAAGCGTTATCTTCCATCATGACATTTGCGACTTCCTGTTTAAGTCGGTCAGATGGCTTCGCGACAGGTCGGCCAAATGGGAAACAGATAAGTTTGACCATGCCAGCAGCAACACCCACCGGGAAATTTGCAAACAGGTCATAAAACGCTTCCTGAGCCGTATATAAAGATTTCTCAATTGCCAATTGTGCATGCAGACGTTCAGCTTCAGTTTTTTTGCTATGTTCAAAGAATTTCAGGATTGCCGTCGCAATAAACAGATGGGCATGAATATCAGCCAGACGGCCAGAAAGCATTTCCTTGCGTTTAATATCACCGGCAAGTAAACCCAGACACATATCTGCAGTCAGGGCAAAGTTGGCACTGAGCCGGTTAATAATCTTGTAATAAGGACGGGTAAAATCAACTGCACTTTGTGGCGCAGCACTTGAACCACCGCTAAAAGCATAGGCAAAAGAGCGGGCAGTCCGGTTAAAGGTATAACCCAGATGCTTAAATAACATAATATCGAATGGATTCAGAGCGGCTTTTGGGTCTTCAGCTTGCAGAAGCTGTAATTCTTCATATAGATAAGGATGGCAACGCATTGAGCCTTGACCAAAGATCATCAATGAACGGCTCAGAATATTGGCGCCTTCGACTGTAATCGATACTGGAATGGCCTGATAGTTGAGAGCCAGGAAGTTACGAGGTCCCATTTGAATCGCACGGCCACCCACGACATCCATACCGTGATTGACAATTTTACGCATGGTCTCAGTGGCATAGTATTTAGCAATTGCCGTCATGACTGCCGGTTTACCACCTTGGTTCAGACCACAAGTCACTAAATAACGGAAAGCTTCCAGCATATAGGCATCACTGGCAATTTCGCTATTGGCTTCCTGTACGCCTTCAAATTTACCCACTGAAATCTTGAATTGCTGACGGATTCGAGAAAATGCACTGACATTCAGGTAAGTCATTTCGGCACTGGAGGTAGACAAAGCCGGTAGGGAGATACCACGACCAACCGCTAGACATTCCATCAGCATACGCCAGCCTTTACCGGCATTTTTCACGCCACCAATGATCCAGTCTAAAGGAATAAATACATCCTTACCTTCAACAGTACCATTCATAAAAGGGGAGCCAGGATTATGACGTGGACCGACTTTTACCCCTTCATGATTGGCCGGTAGCAAGGCACAAGTAATCCCATAATCCGTTTTATCACCGAGTAGATGGTCAGGATCATACATTTTAAAAGCTAAACCGACGACAGTGGCAATCGGTGCCAAGGTAATCCAGCGTTTGGAGAAATTCATTCTCAATCCCAAGACTTCCTGACCTTCAAACTGTCCATAGCAAACCACACCGGTATCTGGAATCGCACCGGCATCTGAACCGGCTTCAGGACTGGTCAAACCAAAACATGGGATTTCTTCACCTTTGGCCAGACCGGGTAAATAACGATCTTTTTGTTCATCGGTACCATAATGTAGTAACAACTCACCCGGCCCAAGTGAGTTAGGCACCATACAGCTCACAGCAGCAGTGAGAGAGCGTGAAGAAATTTTGCTCATCACCCGGCTTTGAGCAAAGGAACTAAAAGCACGACCGCCGTATTCTTTGGGAATAATTAGTCCCAAGAAACCGTTATCTTTAATATATTGCCAGATATGTTCAGGCAGCATTTTCTTCTCATGAATTTCCCATTCATCCAGCATGCTACACAGCGTTTCGACCTCGTTATCCAAGAATGCCTGTTCCTCAACGGAAAGTTTTGGATAGGGATAGCTATTAAAGGTTTCCCAGTTCGGCGCCCCCATAAAGAGCTCTTTTTCCCACCAGCTAGTGCCGGAATCAAGAGCCTCACGTTCTGTCGGACTAATGCTCGGCATGGCATCCGCTAAAGCCTTATAAGCTGGCTTGGAAATAAAAGACATACGTAAAGGTTCGATCATGACGACCAGACTGATCAGGATCAGGGGAATACCCAGAATCAGTGACCAAGGACTGATAAAGGCACAAACCACTGACATGACAATCAGGGTAATTGCCCCAGTGGTACGGGAGAGTTGAAAAAAGAAAATCGCCCATAAACTGGCAATGAGAAGAAGTACGGCGAAAATAAATAGCATTGTTATATTTCTCCAGGGTCATACAATTGTGATGCTGCCGATCTCCCTAAGGTGTCTTCATAAGACTTGATCAATTTTTTTACATCGCTTAAGCAACTGGCAAGTTCACAGCTGTTCTTGTGAGAACTATCGTTATTAAATATTTCAACGACATATTAAAGTGTTTTAACTATTTTTGAGATTGTTTGAAAAGTAAGCAGTATTCAAGTGAGAACACGCAAAGAAATGTGAAGATAAGTAATAACTTAATGAATGAAGACGAGAAAAAAATTACTAAAGATTAAATTAAATTTAAACTCATAAGCTATAAAAAAGCCCTCTATTTAAGAGGGCTTGGGCTGAAGCGATTTTTAAGCTTCAATCGTCTGAACAGTGATTTTTTTTGCCGGATCAACTTTACGACGTACTGCTGGAACCGGTTCGCCGTAGTATTGACGATCGGCAAAGTAGCTTGAACGTACCATTGGAGCCGACCATATATTCTTAAAGCCAAGCTTACGGCCATGTTCTGCGTAGCGCTCGAATTCTTCTGGTGTTACAAAGCGGTCAATTGGCGCATGCTGTTTAGAAGGCTGCAAGTACTGACCAATCGTTACATAATCGACCTCATGTGCTTTCAGGTCATCCAGCAGCGCAATAACTTCTTCTTCAGTTTCACCAATGCCGACCATCAAACCACATTTGGTTGGAATATCCGGGCAGTATTCTTTAAACATTTTCAGCAGGTTTAAAGAGTGCTGATAATCAGAACCCGGACGCATCGCTTTATACAGACGTGGCACAGTTTCAATATTGTGGTTAAACACGTCTGGTGGACATTCAGTCATGATACGTAGCGCAATATCCATACGACCGCGGAAGTCAGGAACCAGGATTTCTAATAAAGTTTTTGGACTCAGTTCACGTGCTTCTTTAATACAATCGACAAAATGCTGTGCACCGCCATCCAGTAAATCATCACGGTCTACCGAAGTGATTACCGCATATTTCAAACCTAAGTTAGCAATCGTTTCTGCCATATGGCGCGGTTCATCTGCATCGAGTGCATTTGGACGGCCATGTGCCACATCACAGAACGGACAGCGACGGGTACAGATATCACCCATAATCATAAAGGTTGCTGTACCACCGCCAAAACATTCAGGCAGGTTAGGACAGGCGGCTTCTTCACATACGGTATGTAATTTTTGCTGACGAAGTGTAGTTTTAATACGTTGTACTTCTTCAGGTGCGGCCATTTTGACGCGAATCCAGTCCGGCTTCCGTGGTGTTTCAACCGTAGGTACAACTTTTACAGGAATACGGGCGACCTTTTCCGCGCCGCGAAGTTTGACACCCTGTTCAGGTTTACGGTTTTCAGACATATTTAACTTTTCCACTGTTTTTGAAGGGAGGAGATAATCAAAGATAGCGTTTTTATTATAACGGACTTAGCTACAAATGGGGCAAAAAGGACTATTCATTTAAAAAATGTTCTCATCACACAATATATGTCAGTTAAATACACCAAAATGACATGATTTACGTCATAATATGGCAAACAGATATTGCAGATGAATTTAATTTATAAAGGAGCGTTGAATGCCACGTAAGAAAGAGGTCGTTAGTGGGACTTTCGTTAAGTACGATGCGGTAGTTCTAGGTTCAGGCCCTGCGGGCGAAGGCGCGGCAATGAAACTTGCCAAATCGGGTAAGCGCGTTGCAATCGTTGATATGCGTGAACAACTTGGTGGTAACTGTACGCATGTTGGTACGATTCCAAGTAAAGCATTGCGTCAAACGGTATCAAGCATCATCCGTTATCAACGTGATCCAATGTTCCAGAAAGTCGGTGAATGGAAACAGTTCACCATGAAACAGGTACTTCGTAATGCGCATAAAGTGATTCAACAGCAGGTTGAAACACATTCACGTTTTTACGACCGTAATAAAATTGATATCTTCCATGGCCGTGCCTATGTTCAGGATGAAAATACCATTTTTGTATTTACTCCAGATGGCATCAAGGAAACGATTCAGTTTAAACAATTAGTGATTGCTACCGGTTCTCGTCCTTATCGTCCGGAAATTCTAGACTTTAATCACCCACGTGTATTTGATTCAGACAAAATTCTGGATTTGGATTATTCAATCCAAAAAATCATTATTTACGGTGCAGGTGTAATTGGCTGTGAATACGCATCGATCTTTATTGGTCTGGGCCATAAAGTTGACCTGATCAATACGCAACCGAAGCTACTTAGCTATCTGGATGATGAAATTTCCGATGCCTTGTCTTATCACTTGCGTGAGCAGGGCGTGTTGATCCGTCACAATGAGCAGATTGATTACCTTGAAACATCTGATGATTATGTGGTTCTACATACACAAAGTGGCAAGAAAATTAAAGCAGATGCCATCCTTTGGTGTAATGGTCGTTCAGGGAACACTGATGGTTTAGGTCTGGAAAACGTTGGCCTGAAACCGAACAACCGTGGTCAATTGACTGTAAATGATCAATATCAAACCGAAGTCGAAAATATCTACGCAGCGGGTGATGTAATCGGCTGGCCATCTCTTGCTTCTGCTGCCTATGACCAAGGTCGTTGTGCAGGTGCAAACATGAGCGGAGAAAAAGATGTTGCACCAGTGACGGATATCCCGACTGGTATTTATACCATTCCGGAAATTTCTTCAATTGGTAAGACTGAACAGCAGTTGACTGAAGAAAAAATTCCGTATGAAGTTGGCCAAGCTTCATTCCGTCATCTGGCACGTGCCCAGATTACCGGTGATACGGTAGGTGAATTGAAGATCCTGTTCCATCGTGAAACATTAGAAGTTTTAGGCGTTCATTGTTTTGGTAACAATGCTTCTGAAATTATCCACATTGGTCAGGCGGTAATGAACAGCCCGAACAATACCATCAAGTATTTCGTGGAAACCACCTTTAACTATCCGACGATGGCAGAAGCGTATCGTGTAGCAACGTTGAATGGCATGAACCGTTTATTCTAATTTGATTAATTCAAGTTAGATCAAAAACCCGTAAGTATTTGCTTGCGGGTTTTTTTTTTATTGGAATGGTTTGAGTTGGTTAGAACATACAACTATTGACCTATGCCATTTGAAATGAAGAACAGGATTATAAAATTAATTTTTTAAGCCGCCATTTTTCGGCATTCTTCAGCACAACGACGACACGCTTCGGCACACTGCTGGCAATGATCGTCTTGATGTTGACCACATTCTTCTGCACAGTAGTCACACGCTTTGGCGCAGAGTTCACACATCTCATGCATGAAAGGAGACTGTTTCTGTTCTATACGGGCGCAAAGCTGGCAAATATCTGCACAATCCAGACAGCGTTGAATACATTCCCGCATCATCTCCAGATCTTCTTCTTTAAGACAGGCGCTAGCACAGTTGGCACATGCGAGTGAACAGCTCATACAGGCCCGAACACAATCTGAAAATTGAAGCTCATTCATGGTCTTTTCCTCTATTCATATGCTGAATCCTGATTTTCTAATACGCTAAGCAGAAAAAGGAAAATACACTAGGCAGATTAGGTGAGGAAAAGTAAACAGTTACCTTATTTTGTTAAAGATCGATTAGATCAAACCTAATATTCAGAGTTAACTTTTTGTTTGGAAATGAAACATTTTTGGTGCGGTCGCAGTATTGATGGTAGAAAATTTATATGCAGAGTCATTCTTATCAAAGGTTTAGGTTGCCTTTCTCGTTATTCTCATTTTTTATTAAAATGGACGGAAACCCGCCAGGCTATAGCGTTCCAAGAAAGGGCAATGACCAGTTGGAAAGAGTGCCGGGAAGATGGAATGACCTGATTGTCTCGGAATACAATTCTAACTAATAATTTGCTCGTAATCACTGGGATAAATTTGTTATTACGAGGCCTCAACTTTATGTCTGATAATCAAAACATATGAAAAAACTTAAACCCAGACAGCGCAAAATTATTATGAATTCTAAAATTTTGGAATAATAAAGAAATATAGTAATTGTTGGGTTTTACTACTTTTAGTTTTTGTGCTGAAACATAGTGAAATTTACTGATGCTATTTCAGCAGTTTAATGCGCGCAGAAAGCCTGATTAAAATATTCAAACAGTTCAGGGGTTTGCAGCCATAGTGCAATCGAGAATGTGAGTAAAAGCAGGATTGCCACAGCAATCGAGATTTTGAGTTTTAGCAGAGAATCAGTCATGCACAATTTGCTCCTCATTGACCCAGAAATGTACCAGTACACCAAACACACTTAATGCAATCGACAGCATCCATACGGCATTGTAATTGCCTGCTATATCATGGTTAACACCACCGAGCCATCCACCAAAGAATGAGCCAACCTGATGGGTGAAAAATACAATACCACTCAACATGGTCAGATACTTAACCCCGAACATATTGGCGACAATACCATTGGTCAGTGGTACGGTAGACAACCATAATAAACCCATGATGACACCAAAGGCATAAACTGTCCATGTGCTTAGGGGCAGCAGTAAAAATGCAATAATAGCAATGCCGCGTAGACCATACAGGCCCATCAATAAGTGCGGTTTAGAGTATTTCCCACCGAGCCAGCCGGCGGTATAGGTGCCGACCACATTAAACAAACCGACCAGTGCCAGGAAAATTGTTCCAGTAGTGGCATTAAACCCGTGATCAATCAGATAGCCAGGCAGATGAATTCCGATAAAGACTACCTGGAACCCGCAGACAAAGAAGCCCAGTGCAAGAAACCAGAAAGGTTTATGGTTTTTAACCACCACTAGAATCTGTTTAAAACTGAGCGATGCTTTATTGGGTGTAGGAATGGCATTAGCAGCAACATACATCGGTGCTTTCAGCATCCAGGCGAGGGGTACAATCAGTGCGATTAAAATGGCACTGACCATCAGTGCGGCTGACCATCCGACATTCTGTAACAGCAGCAGGGTCGAGGGCAGCATGATAAACTGACCAAAAGATCCGGCTGCACTGGCAATGCCCATGGCCAGACTGCGTTTTTCTGGTGGTGCTGCACGTCCGACTGCAGACAATAACACCGGAAAAGAAGTTGCAGATAGTGCTAGACCCAGAATTAAGCCCACACTGAGATTGAGTAGCAGACCGGTCGAACTGAATGCCATCAAGAGTAGGCCAATGGCATATAAAGCACCACCAATCGCTACGACAATTTTGCTGCCATATTTATCGGCAAATGCCCCGGTAATCGGTTGTACTGCACCCCAGATCAGGTTTTGCGTGGCAATGGCCAAACTAAATACATTATGTCCCCAACCAAATTCTTCACTCATCGGTACCAGATATAGGCCAAAGGCATGACGGACACCTAAAGACAATGCCAGAATCACTGCTGAACCAATGAGCATATAAATAAGTGGTTTGGAAAACTGGCTGTTGGTCATAAAGAGTCTGTACTGTGAGTATCGCAACCTATGTTAGTCGATTCGACTTGTCGTCGCGATAGAATAATAATTACTTAAAAGATAAATTTTTTTTATAGATTCGATGTTTATAGAGATAGACAGGTCCAGATTAGAATCTAGATATTGCGTAAAGTCTTGGCTGATTTGGTGAATTCGGAACTTAAAAAAGCAGAGCTAAGCTCTGCTTTTAAAATTGAACTGTCTTAGAATCGCATACCAATACCTGCATAAGCTAGGATCGGATTAATTTCTACATCGGCTTTAGAATTGATTAACGTTTGCCCGGTATTTTCATTGATTACAGTAATTTTGGATTCGTTTTGCAAATGGGCATAAGACACTGAGCCAACTGCAAACCATTTCTCATTGAAATCATAAGTAAAGCCGGCAGTCACTACAGGAGCAAAAGCATCGGTGGCTTCGAGATCCACTTTCATTCTGCCATTACTGTCCTTCATTTCAAGAGAAGCACCAGCATTTTGATTAATAATATTCTGGATCATATGACCTGCAGCAACCAGATCAGCTTCAATGCCTTTATCCATTTCAAGTTCATTGAAGTAGGCATACATTAACCCTACTCCTACATAGGGGCGGAATTTATTTACTCCTGTCTTACCAAAATGATATTGGAATTCAAAAGCAGGCGTCCATGCACGAGCTTCGGCAGCTTTGCTAGACTGCGCCAGGTCTGTAATTCTAATGTCATTGGCAAGATTTAAATTGCCTGCAATCCCACCCAAAGGCGTTGCCACAGCAGCAAATGGGGCATAAATTGTACCTTTACCTTTGATATCTACTTTGGGGGGAATACCAGCCTTCATTTCAAATGAAACATTATCAGTGAAGAAATAATTGGTCATGATGCCAAGCGTAGTGACATCATCTGCTTCAAGACCTGTTCCCGGGTTATCCCATTCTGAAAGACCATATACATAAGAATCTCCAGAAAGGCCACTAGATACCTGACCCCCAAATGCACCAATTAATCTTACTAATCCTTCAACAACACGATTTGGTCTACGGTCGGGATCAAGGTTATCTATGACGGTTTGTGCTTGAATATCTCCAACTTTGGATTGATAACCTTCATTAATTGCAGTATTTACACGAACGGGCTGTGCTTTACCTTGTGGCATGACATGTAAAGCCCCTACTGAGACTGAAAAACGCTTAAAGCCATCACCTTCTTGCAAGCTGAAATAAGGAGAGTCTGCATGAGCCAGAATAGGCATTAATGCCATTGATCCAATGAATGTCCCTAAAATCTTTTTCATTTGAACTCCTTGTTCAATTTATTCATCTTTGTTTTTGTTATTGTTAATAAACTAAACTTAGTTCAATTAATCTGTATAAAAAACGAGAGTGCTAAGTGGGTGAAAAGTTAATAAATAATGATTTTTATTTCAATGTGTTAATTTATTTTAGTAATTATGTAATTTATTAAATTAAAGATAAAGAGCAGAGTTTAACTCTGCTCTTTGGGTATCTAATGAAATCTATATAATTAGAATCGCATACCAATACCTGCATAGGCCAAGATCGGGTTTACCTCAATATCTGCCTTGGATTCAATTAGTTTGCCGAAGTTATTATCTGTAACTGTGATCGTAGTTTCATTGTTTAAGTGAGCATAAGAGATTGAACCTACCGCAAACCATTTATCATTGAAGTCATAAGTAAAACCTGCAGTGACGACTGGAGCAAAAGCATCTGTTGCTTCAACTTTAACTTTTGGATTAGCGTTTTCATTTGGTGATCCATCTAATGATGCTCCAGCTTTATTATCCAAAATATTAGCAATCATATGACCCGCAGCAATCAGGTCTCTTTCTGTCTGTGGATTAATTTCAAGTTCATTAAAATAAGCATACATGAGGCCTACGCCAATATAAGGACGGAACTTGTTTACGCCAGTTTTACCAAAGTGATACTGGAATTCAAAAGCTGGTGTCCATGCTCGGGCAGAAGCTGCAGGACCATGTGCCTCTAAATCTGTAATAAAAATATCATTGTCTAACTCAATAGAACCGACGATTGGCGAAGCAATTGCACTAAATGGAGCGTATATTTTTCCCTTTCCTTGTAAGTCTACTTTAGGTGGAATCCCAGCTTTCATTTCAAAAGAAATATTATCAGTAAAGAAATAATTGGTCATGATGCCTAAGGTGGTGACATCATCTGCCTCTAACCCAGTTCCCGGATTATTCCAGTTTTCTAAACCATAAATATTTGCCGTACCACTCATGAACGCGGGCAATGTACTATTTGGATTTACACCATTAATTAAATCAATTAGCCAATTAGCCAAACCTGATGAGTTTTCTGCACGGTTATCAATAACTGCCTGGGACGAGATCTCTCCAACATCAGATTGAATACCTTCATAAGCAGCTGTACTTACTTTAAACGGCTGTGCTTTGCCTTGCGGCATGACATGTAAAGCCCCCACTGAGACTGAAAAACGTTTAAAGCCCTCGGCTTCCATACTGAAATATTTTGAATAGTCGGCCGCCTGAGTGGTGGAAGTAATTCCAATAAGTCCGGTAGCCATACATATAAAAGTTGATTTTTTCATCTTAAAGTTCACTCCATGAAGTTTAAATGACGGATTATTATAAGTTCAATTTAGATAATTATAGAGTATTTACTCTACTCTAAAATTGCTTAAATTAAGATAAATGGAATACTTGAGACGTTGTTTTTTTAATCAAAAAATGGTAGCAACATTAAATGAAACATCGTTTGATAACACAATAAAAAGACTTGTTTTTACATCTCGCTCTTTTTTTTTGTACAATAGACTGAGTTATTATTGAGTCAAGCTGATGAGCTCCCCAAATACTCCCAAGAAAAAGCCTTTAGTTAATTTGCCGTTTCCATTGAAGCAAGCTGATCAAGGTGCAACAGATGAGATCTTAGAGGATCTTCGTCCCAAGCCACAACGTTATGCTGATCGAACCTGGATGCCACCACGTGGCACCCGTCGTTCAATGGGAAAACGATAAGTTTTCTAATAAAAAAGCCATGGTTTGACCATGGCTTTTTTATTTATTGCTATTTAAGTCATTTAACTTACTGAGAAGCTGGCATTCTGCGGTCATTATTTTGATAATGACTTCTTTTCTGATGATACATATCTTGATCGGCACGTTTTAGCATGTCTTCAAGACGCTCATCTGCATAGCTGGTTGCATGTCCGATCGATAGGCTGATTGGCTGATGTGAGTAAAACTGGTTATCAACCACTAAAAGTTCATGCAAACTATTGAGACAATTTTGCAAAGCAGTTTGATCCGCACCAGGTAAAAGGACTACAAATTCATCTCCACCAATTCGAGAGGCAGAATAGGGCGTATGTTGAATAAGTTGATTCAGGATATTACCCACGCGACGTAACTGGTTGTCTCCAGCATCGTGTCCAAGGCAGTCATTTAATTCTTTGAGTCCGTTGAGATCCATAAAAATACAGGATACTGGACGCAGTAAATTACGCTCCAGACGGTTCAGTTCCTGCATGTAAAATGAACGGTTACATAGCTGAGTCAAGACATCATGTCTGCCTAGATATTCCAGATAATGTTCAGCTTTTTTACGTGCGGTAATATCTGTCAGGGCAATTTGAACAATACTCCAGTCATGGAGGTAATCAGGAAATACGGTAAATTGAAGCAGGACATGACGGATACTGCCATCCAGTGCATAGTTTACGGCTTCACGCTGATGATGCAGGTTACCATTCCAAAGCTCAATAAGTTGTTCTTTAAAGGTCTGTACCATTTCTTTAGCAAAGACTTTATGTACATTCTTTAATAGAGCATCTTTGGTTGAGGCGCCGAACAGATCGAGAGTGGCCTGATTGACATCAATGATTCTAATCTCTCTAATGCATTCATAAATAAAATCATGATGTACATCCAGAAAAGTTTGAAAATCTTCAATTCCTAAATCACGTAAATGATCTAGTTTAATTTTAATATGGCTAAAATCCTCGATCCATAATGAAGCCGGTGAATAAATAAAACGAGCTTCAGCCAGATGGCGATTTTGTTCTTCTAAACGACGAGCTTGTGTATAAGCAGTGATGTCTTCAGTAGTAATCAAGAGTAAGGAGAGATCATGCTCATGTTGTGGCAGGACAATTCCTTTCAGCTGAATATCCAGACGTTGACCAGTCAAGGTATAGTTTACTGCTGAATGGGAAAATTGAGTGTCTCCATTCCATAGAGCGACGAGTTCCTGGATGTGGGATTTGCTCATATCCTTTTTGAACACGAGATCCAAATTTTGACTGAGATGGTTAAAGTCATCTGCCTGATAAAGTTCTAGTGTTTTAGGATTGACCTTAAGTAGTTTAATTTTTTTCGCACATTCTAAAATACGTGATTCGTCTTCTTGCAAAAAAGTGAGTAAATCCTGCACCCCTTGAGCACGCCAGAGATCAAATTGTTTTTTTACCTCACTAAAATCTTCAAGCCACATGGCAATAGGAGATAGTTCAAAAATTGGAGAATCCAGCATGTTCATTCAAGCAGCTCAATTTTATTATTTAATTTAATGAGGCAAGTATAAGACCAAAAAAATGATTTTAGAATAATGTGATAATTAAATATTTATCTTGAAATTGAACGCTATTTTTATTAGATCACCTTTTATATTTCACAATAAAAAAGCCAATTCAGGAATTGGCTTTGATTGACAATAATTCTGAAATTAAAGAGGGTTTCTACGTGCTTTATTTTCAGGTTTTGGTGGCGCGATTTCACGCTTACCATGCCAAACATCTGAAAAATCCTGTTCATTAATATTATACAGTTCGAGCAGTGCCAGAATCACACCACCAAAGACCATTGGACCTTCAGAATTGTTCTGGAAATCGAAAACCTTACCATTCAAATTATGCAGAATGTCCTGAATCTCAAAAACACGATCACGGCCATTACTATCTGTTGGATACATTTGGGTATTCAGTAAAATTTTAGCCAGGCTTTTTTCACTATCGGTCACTGCAAGCACTTCGATCAGTTCATCGGTGGGGTCAGCAAAAATGATAGAGTCACGGAAAATGGTTTTAAGGAATTTTTCATTCAATTTCGGAAGCGGTTTTTCTACAAACGGGCGAAAAGATTGCGGGAAAATCACGTTATGTGAAATCCCTTTAAACATAGGTGCAATTTCTTCCACTTTATAACCTGCAATGCCGCAGCCGACCGAGGTCAGGAAATACTTATTTTTCGGATGATTCTTGGTATAAATTTTAAAGTCATCGATATAATGCTGAATCTGTGACAATGGCATTTGTTGCAAATGCTCATTCATTGTAGGAATAGCATAGCTTTGACCAGACCAGCCACGACCAACCCCTTCTACAGCACCAAAGTGCTCAAGCGCTGTTCTTGCGGCACCGCCTGCATGCAGCCCTGCCATATTGCTGCCAAATACAAATACAGTATTTTCTGGCAAGGATTTGACGATGCTTTCATCATGGTATTGGTAAGTCATGGCTTTTGATTCGATATCCTTATTGGTTTCATGTTGCCTTTGAAATTGCTAGGGGTCAAGGCAAATTGTGTCTATAAGAAAGCAAAAGTCTCAAGAGAAATTAGAACTTTATGTAACTGAATTTTAGCTATCTTCATAGAGATGTTTAACGTGCCACTTGCTTGAGTTCTTAAATATTATTAGCTAATTTTTAAATAAATATTCTTGAAATTTAATAAAATATTCAAGGCGGATAAGATGAGATGGAACTGTTTTGTAATCATTCCATTAAGTTACTTATAGACTTCAATTTTTACCAAATAGACACCTGTTTAGGCATTGAGTAATTCAGATTTAACCCCATAATTAGAGCAACAAAATATTGCCAGTGAATTGCCGCCAATTATGTCTGATAAAACCCCTTTCGATTTAGTGACCAGCTATCAACCTGCTGGCGATCAGCCACAAGCCATTGAAAAACTGGTTCAGGGAATTGAGCGGGGCTATAAGAATCAACTATTGCTAGGCGTAACAGGGTCGGGTAAGACTTACACTATGGCCAATGTGATTGCGCGGACACAACGCCCGACCATTGTCATGGCACATAACAAAACCTTGGCAGCTCAGCTCTATGGCGAATTTAAGGCATTCTTCCCGAATAATGCGGTGGAATATTTCGTTAGTTACTATGATTATTATCAGCCTGAAGCCTATGTGCCATCTTCCGATACTTTTATCGAGAAAGATTCAGCAATTAATGATCATATTGACCAGATGCGGTTGTCCGCAACACGAGCTTTATTGGAACGCCGTGATGCCATTATTGTTGCTTCAGTTTCTGCAATCTACGGTTTGGGTGATCCGAATGCCTACATGAGTATGTTACTGCATGTGGTGGAAGGGGATCGTATTGGTCGGGATGATATTATTCGCCGTCTGGTCGAGATGCAATATACCCGCAATGAACTGGAGTTCCTGCGTGGTACCTATCGTATTCGCGGTGAAATTATTGATATTTTCCCTGCGGAATCGGACCAGAATGCAATCCGTATCGAGCTGTTTGATGATGAGGTAGATTCGATCCGCTGGTTTGATCCATTGACTGGCAAAATGATCCGCAAAGTACCGCGTGTGACAATTTATCCAAAAAGCCATTATGTCACACCAAAGGATAATCTGACCCGTGCCATTGAAACCATCCGAGAAGAGCTGAAAGAGCGCCTGGTGTTTTTCCGTGAAAATGACAAATTATTGGAAGCACAGCGTATCGAACAGCGTACCCGTTATGATCTGGAAATGATGCAGCAACTGGGCTATACCAATGGGATCGAAAACTATTCACGTCATTTATCTGGCCGTCCCTCAGGTGAAGCACCGCCAACACTGTTTGATTATGTACCTGATGATGCCTTGCTAATTATTGATGAATCACATGTAACCGTTCCACAGATTGGTGCGATGTATAAGGGTGACCGCTCACGTAAGGAAAATCTGGTGAATTATGGTTTCCGTTTACCGAGTGCACTGGATAACCGCCCAATGAAATTTGAGGAATGGGAGCGTATTGTTCCAACCACGGTTTATGTCAGTGCAACGCCAGCACGATATGAACTGGAAAAGTCAGAACAGATTGTAGAGCAGGTGGTGCGTCCGACAGGATTGGTGGATCCTGAAATTGAAATCCGTCCAGTGCTGACCCAGGTCGATGATGTATTGTCCGAAATCAATATCCGCAAAGATCTGAATGAACGTGTACTGGTAACGACATTAACCAAGCGTATGGCAGAAGACCTGACTTCATATTTGAAAGAATATGGCGTAAAGGTAGCCTACTTGCACTCAGATATCGACACCGTAGAGCGGGTAAAAATTATTCATGAATTGCGTACCGGTATTTACGATGTGCTGGTCGGGATTAACCTGTTACGTGAAGGTCTGGATATGCCAGAAGTGTCCTTGGTAGCGATTCTGGATGCAGATAAAGAAGGTTTCCTGCGTTCCGAACGTTCCCTGATTCAGACCATTGGTCGTGCTGCACGTAACTTGAAAGGTAAAGCAATTCTTTATGCGGACCGGATTACGGACTCCATGCAAAAAGCAATTGATGAAACGGATCGTCGTCGTACCAAACAGATTCAGTTTAATGAAGAGCATGGCATTGTCCCACGCAGTGCCGTACGTCAGGTGATTAAGGAAATCGATACTGGTGAGGTGCTCGATGATGATCAGATTGATGAACGTATTTCAAATCAGGCTAAAGCTTTAAGTGCGGATGAGCGGCATCTGCTGGCAGATCCGAAACTGTTTGCAAAGCATATGACTAAGCTTGAAAAAGAGATGCTGAAAGCTTCTAAAGAACTGCAGTTTGAACAGGCAGCGCGTTTGCGTGATGAAATTCTGCGCTTGAAAGCTCAGATGCTGAGTTAAGCATCTGATCTGCCTATGATTAGTTGTGCAAAACTAATCATAAATCTTACATATCGATACACAATCATTCACACAATGACGTTATTGTTGTTACAGATAAAATTTTACAAAAACATGTGGTTCACTCATCTGTGTGAATGAAAGGATACTTTATGACAACTAAGAATTTTTCTCAGGCAAGTCTAAAAATTGCCAAAATTGCGGTTGGTAGTGCTGTTCTTCTGGGTTTGGGCGCTACGACCATGGCATATGCGCAAAAAGAGTCATTACCGACCGTGGAAAAAGTTGAACTGGACCGTTATTTGGGTACATGGTACGAAGTGGCGCGTAAGCCTTTATATTTTCAGAATAAGTGTGACCGTGATGTCACAGCAACGTATACTTTGAATGAAAATGGCAATATCGTGGTTGATAACCGCTGTATTAAAAAAGATGGTGAACAAACCCAGTCAGTGGGTGAGGCATTTGTGCAAAATCCACCCCAAAATACCAAATTAAAAGTCAGTTTCTTGCCAGACTTCATTCGCTGGATTCCTGTTGGGCGTGGTGATTATTGGGTTTTGAAACTGGATGAAAACTATCAAACCGTTCTGGTCGGTGAGCCTAAACGTAAATATATGTGGATACTCTCACGTGATCCGCAGTTGGATAAAAATGTAGTGAATGAATATTTACAATATGCTCAGTCAGTCGGTTATGACCTAAGTGATGTGATTCATACCAAACAAACTGCACGCTAAACTCAGTTTATCCTCAAACCATGCTTCGGCATGGTTTTTTTATATTTATACAATCAGAAGCTACACATTGAAAATTTATCATTCGATCAAAGAATAGAGACAAGTATTCTTGAAGACATCCCGATATAATGCGCGCAAAGAGATTTTGGGGTAGTGAATGTATAAAGGGATCGCGCTGTCAGTGCTGGCGTCACTGGTTTTTGGTGTGCTTTATATTTTCACGCCTTTTCTGCAGCCACTAGACAGTGAGCAAACCTTTGCATGGCGTATGTTGGCGACCCTCCCGTTTCTGACGGCGTTTATGTGGTGGTCAGGTGATCTCAATCATATCAGCAGTATTTTTAAGCGAATTCTACAGCAGCCGACGTTTTTGATCTGGTTAATTATCAGCTCTTTACTTTGTACAACCCAACTCTGGTTATTTTTATGGGGGCCGATTAATGGTCGCGGCCTGCAAGTGTCGCTGGGTTATTTCCTGTTGCCTTTGGTGATGGTTCTGGTTGGCTGTGCGCTCTATAAAGAAAAACTGTCTGCTTGGCAGATGACGGCGGTGGTTTGTGCGGTACTGGGCGTGGGACATGAAATCTGGCGGATTGGTTTTATTGCCTGGGAAACGGTCTATGTGGCTTTGGCTTATCCACTGTATTTCTTCCTGCGCCGTCGCTTTGGTACGGATCACTTGGGGGGATTCTGGTGGGACTTATGTCTGATTCTGCCAGTGGCTTTCTATCTGGGCTTTGTACACAGCGATTCTCTCAAGCTGATGGTCAGTTTCCCTCATCTCATCTTGGCAGTTTTGGGCTTAGGTTTCTTAAGTGCTTTAGGCTTGGGCAGCTATATTCTGGCAAGCCGTTATCTGCCTTTCGTGATTTTTGGTCTGCTGAGCTATCTGGAACCAGTGTTACTGGCTTTTGCCTCGATGGCACTCGGGGAACGGGTGGAATCTGGAGAATGGCTGACCTATATCCCGATTTGGTTGGCAGTGATGGTGCTAATTGTGGAAGGAATATTGCATTTAAAACAGCAGCAGTTGAAAAAAGATGAACTTGAAAAAAAAGCTGAAAAAATGGAAAAACTCAAAAAAAATAATGAATAATGCTATTTGCATAAGTGTGATATTCGTCAGATAATTTTGACGTAAATGTTATCTAATTCATGTACCATTTTGTTTAAAAGAATGTTCGTTATATTTAAAGGGGATAAACATGTCACAGATTGCGATTCCATATCAGTTACGTGCACGTTTATCCCAACTGGAGCCGAGCCTCGATTTAGAATGGGAGCGGGAGCTTAAAGCCGTTCTGGCAGATATCTCTCCTGAGCTCAAGGAAAGTATCGATTTTCAGATTTTAAAGCCAAAAAGAATTCTCTGGGATCAGAAAACCAATCAATACCGTTATCAGGCTTATCATTCGGTAGAAGCTTTAAGCCAAAAATTTCTGAATGACCGGATGCGTTATTATGCCAGCACGTTCGGTCTCTCTTTGAAAAGCCTGCTCGGGTTAAATGACAGCTTGCAAGTTGCAGACTACCTGGAAAACGTACTCGAGCAGATTGATAAAATTGAAGTCAATGAAAACTTCCAGATGCAGCGTGAAAAGCTGGAGCTACGTCGTACTTTTTGTTGAATGCTGCTGAAATTATTCGTGGTCTTCAATTACAGCCGGTTGAGGGCGTACGTAAGCTCACTGAACAGCAGGTTAAATGCTTCATTATTGAAGTGTTTATCAAGCAACAGTTGTTGGGCTACTGGTATAAACCTTTATTAAAAAAACAGACTGCGGAAATGCAACATCCGCTATTCCGTTATTTTCTGATTAAAGAACAGCAAATCCGTCATTTTGATATTGTCCGCACTTCACAGTTTTTATTTATCGTTGCGCCTGTGATGGATGTACAACAAAACCCGTATTCTATTCGTCGCTTCCTCATAGAAGAAAAAGGTGCATTAGAAGGTCAAGTCTATCTGAATATTCTGGTTCTGGATCTGAAAGAGGATATGAATGAGGAGGTAGTGGAGACCCTGAAATCCCAGCTGCAGCGAATGGTAACCTTGCAAAGCCAGATCCATCTGGACGTCAGGGACATTGTACATAATCTGGAGCAGGTCTCTGAACTAAAGTTATTGCCTCTGCTGGTCGAACCGGTTCAGGTGGTCGAAAAGAATGCCGATGTTGTGGCGCAACGCCATTTGAAGCAGTTGGAGGAAATTCTGACGCGGGAATTGCTGCTGCCAATGCGGGATGCGATTCGTGATCATTTATCGCATATTGAAGAGTTTGCTTATCTCTATTTGCATGTACATAAAATCTTTACTGAAATTTTAGCCTATTACCGGGACTTCAAAGCTCAGCCAGGATTTATGTTTAATTCCTATATCCAGAATTTCGAATATAAGTTATTGGCATTTATCCGTTTGCTGGAAAAGCGTAAGGGTGAAACCTTTATTCCGATGAACCGGAATGAATGGCAGGTAATGCATCAGCGTTCCCAGCAGCCGATTAAAGATATTCAAACCACGATTGCCGATAATGTGCAGCAATATCGGGATCTGAAAAAATATATCAATACGTTGAACCGTCAGAAAGCCGAATATGAAAAAAAATCCATGCTGAAAAAGCTTTGGCGTAAAGATAATTCAGATGAGGCAATAGAAATAGCACTGAATAAATTGCAGCAGTTAAAACGTAGCATGTTCCTGGAAATTATTCAGGTGCCAAGAACCCATGAAAACAGCAGTGTATTTCTAGAATTTGAAAGTTTGCAAAGTTTCCAGAAAGTTGAGCGTCACTATGCCTTTCCTTGTGGGGATAATGGTCTCACCCGTTTACCTCTACTGATTCATTTGCCAGAAACTTATGATGATTTTGATGTGGAAAACTTTAATGCTTCTATGAGTCTGGATATGAATTTTTCAGCAGGCAGCAGGCTGCAACTGGATCATGAAAATGCAGTCAACTTCGAGATTTAGATTTGTGTGAATAAACAACATTTAACAAAAATCTGGTTTAGAGCTTGAAAAATGTTATTTTTCGATTTTTAAATGCAAAATCATCTGACTAATTACAACTATTTTTAAAATTTATAGTGAATATAGGCCTTTTTCCTCAGGACTTTGGCAGCTTTTGATTCAAACTTGCTGCCAATTCCATTACAATTATGGGGTTTTGAAATTTATGCTTAGATTTACAATTAATTAGAGGACGTATCTGTGAGCAAAGACACTATCGTTGCCCTCCATGCAGAGCACCAAGGTCGCTGGAAAAACCGTGAAGAACTCGCGGAGCGTATGATTGCCCTAGTAGGTCAGTTATATCGTGAAAAAAATATCGTAGCTACAGTTTACGGTCGCTCTTTAATTAACCGTTCTGTAATCCAGATCCTTAAAGCGCATCGTCGTACTCGCGTATTGGACGTTGAGCTTTCTGTTGTAGACACTTTCCCAATCCTTGAAGCATTGGCGAACATTGACAACATCGGTACTGCTGAAATTGATCTAGGCAAACTTGCTGTTGAATTCAAAGCAAAAGGTGGTGATGTTAACGCATTCGTTGCTGACGCTGTGAAATCTCTTGAAGGCAATGCAACTTCAGTTGAAGGTAAGGACGTTGTACTTTACGGTTTTGGTCGTATCGGCCGTATTCTTGCACGTTTGATGATCAGCCAGTCAGGTCTAGGCCGTGGCTTGAACCTGAAAGCAATCGTGGTTCGTAAATCATCTGACGGTGACCTGGAAAAACGTGCATCATTATTACGTCGTGACTCCATCCATGGTCCATTCGCTGGCACGATCTCTGTAGATGAAGAAAACGAAGCAATTATTGCAAACGGTCAGTTCATCAAAGTGATCTATGCATCTAATCCATCTGAAGTGGATTACACTGCATACGGTATCGAAAATGCACTAGTAATCGACAACACGGGTAAATGGCGTGATGCTGAAGGTCTTGCTCAACACCTGAAATGCCCGGGCGCTGCGCGTGTCATTCTGACTGCACCTGGTAAAGGTGACATGAAGAACGTTGTATATGGCGTAAACCAGGCTGACATCCTTGATGAAGACAAAATCATCTCTGCAGCAAGCTGTACAACGAACGCGATCACTCCAACACTGAAAGTGTTAAACGACAAGTACACAGTGATCAATGGTCATGTTGAAACAGTTCACTCGTTCACGAATGACCAGAACCTGATCGACAATTACCACAAAGCTGATCGTCGTGGCCGTGCTGCTACACTGAACATGGTAATTACTGAAACTGGTGCTGCTAAGGCCGTTGCAAAAGCGCTTCCAGTACTTCAAGGTAAACTGACAGGTAACTCTGTACGTGTACCTACACCAAACGTATCTCTTGCGATTCTTAACCTGACTTTGGGTCAAGAAGTTGATCGTGATGAAGTGAATGAATATATTCGCCAAATCTCTATCAATTCTAACCTTCAAGGTCAAATTGGTTATACCAACTCGACTGAAGTGGTATCTTCTGACTTTATCGGTTCACGTACTGCAGGTGTATTCGACGCGCAAGCGACTATCACTTCAGGCAACCGCTTAACTGCTTATGTTTGGTACGATAACGAAGTAGGTTATAGCTGCCAGGTATTACGTATTGCTGAACAAATGGGCGGCGTAAGCTATCCAAAAGTTCCTGCTGAAACTAATGCATAATTAGTATTGAGCTGAAAAAAGGGCCTCATTTGAGGCTCTTTTTTATTGCATATTTTTTAGGTTTAATTTTTGGATTGAAATGGAATATTAATTTGAATATTACCTTGCTGATGAATTCTTGATCTGATAACTTTCTAAATGAAAGTACATGCTGAAAAGTAAGTTTATAAATTAAGAGAAATATTATGTCAGCTTATGAAACCAGTAAATTGCTGGGTCAGGTTTTATCAACGGAATGTCCTTCACGTGAAATACTGGAACACTTAGCCAATAAATGGTCGATTCTGGTGTTACGTTGCTTAAGTGATGGCGTACATCGTTTCAGTGAGCTGAAACAGCGCATTGAAGGGGTGAGTGAAAAGATGCTGGCCCAGACTTTAAAAATGCTGGAGCAGGACGGGTTCATTTTAAGAACGGTCTATCCTGTCGTACCACCAAAAGTGGAATATCAGTTGACCATTACCGGCTCACAAGCAGCTGAAAAAATAATGAATTTGATTGGCTGGTTAGAGCGTAGTCTGCCGGAGATTTTAGAAAATAAAGAACGTGTTGCAAAATAGAAGCTAAATTGCTTTTGGGGAAGCAATAAATGAAAAAGTTATAAAATTTGGTTGCTACTTTAATTGGCGATCTATGGGATTTTATGTGCGATCAGTATTGCTCTTTATGAGCTGATACAAATTTTTGTAGAAGATAAGTCTACCGTAACAAATCTTTTGATTTGGTCAGCGACAATGTTTGCACCTATAGAGGTGTTTGTAATTTATACAAGTTGAAAAAACAAAAAAGTACAGAGCTTATATTTCAACAATATAAGTATATTGATGCAATTAATTAAGGTGGAGAATAAATATAATATATTGAAAAATATAGTTTTAGTTGGTGATAATAATTATGATCATTTAAAAAAGACAACTCATCTATTTGACGATGATTGTATTTTTCTAAAAAAGAGTGTTTGGTTTTAAAAGAGCTGATAAGTGACGAAAGCGGTAAAAAGGAATTAAAAAAAATTAATAAATTTCCCTCTCCTTAAAGGAGAGGGTTAAGGAGAGGTCAATTAAGATGAAATTTTTGTCTCAAACATCTTCCTAAAATCCCACCGATCAATCAGCAAAATCCCAATCGAGAAAACAAGGCTAATTACCACACAACCAACCCATTCAAAGTGCTCCCAGGCATACACTGCACCTAACGAGCCTAAAGCTGCACCACTGAAGTAAATCGTCATATACACCGCATTAATACGAGAACGTGATTTCAGATCAATCCGATATACCAAATTCTGATTGAGCACGTGAAATGCCGTCAAACCAAAATATGCCATCAATACACCAACTGCATACACCAAGATATTTTGCTGAGCAAAATATAACGGAATACAAGAAAGCAGCATCAGGCTAATACAAAGCATAGCGACCAGATTTTCCCTACCTGCACCGACAGTTCGACCTGACCAGCTCGATGAGTAAATCCCAATAACACCGAGTAAGCCGAACAATCCAATTTCAAAGTCAGTAAAGTAATATGGGGCATTGCCTAAGACGAAAGTCATAGAAGTAAAGATCATGGATAAAATGCCAAAAGCCAAGGCACCGGCACAAGCTCGACGAATCAGATGTGGATTCTGTTTAGCGATAATGAATAGAGAGCGGTAAATGTCGCCAATGGTTAAACCTGCTTGCGGTTGAGTATTGGGTAGCTTTTTCCACATTAAGATTGCAAACAGCAGGGTAATAATGCCACTTGATAGATACACACCTTCCCAAGACCAGTAAGTCGAAACAAATCCGGCAAAAGTACGTGACAGGATAATTCCCATCACCAAGCCACTCATCAGTTTGCCGACAATGGCGGCACTGGATTCAGGTGGACTAATCGTAGAAGCAAAAGGAATTAAAACCTGCGCCGAGATTGCGCCAAATGTCGCACATAAGGTAAATACATAAAGCGTTGATAAAGTCGTGCTGAATGAAAGCAGAATCTGCGAAATGGCTGCAAAGACCATCAGACTGAGAATCAGCTTGCGTTTATTCAGGAAATCTCCCAATGGTACTAACAGCATTAAGCCCAGTACGTATCCAATCTGGGCGATCACTACCGTTAAGCCAGCCTGACTGGTTGTAATTCCTAAACTTTCCTCGATTGAATAGATCAAGGGCTGATTAAAATAAGCCGATCCGGCACAGAGACCACATGCCATTGCCATAAGTAATACAAATTGTGATGACAATGGGCTGACAGAATTCTTTTCTGTGGTCATAGCTATACCATGGGCTTTTTTTCGACGTTGAGCACTATAGGCAGCTCGATGCCAAATCAGAAATAATAAAAAACGATCAATTAAGCTTTAAAAACTATATTTTGAATTTTTATAGGTCTGAATATTTTTCAGACTGTTTTGTATTTTGAGACAAGCTGAATGAAATTACCCTTGAAATGAGCGATCTTCATGGAATAGTGCATAAATGTAGTCGAGAAATGCTTTAAAATATGGCAGAATAGGCGGTTTTAAAGTTTTTAGAGGATTGGCAATATGCGCTTTGTTGATGAAGCAGTCATTACCGTAGAGGCTGGCGACGGTGGCAATGGCGTAGCCAGTTTTCGCCGTGAAAAGTTCGTACCATTTGGTGGTCCAGATGGTGGTGATGGTGGTCGTGGCGGCAGCATTTATGTTCAGGCTGACGACGACACGAGTACCCTTGTAGATTATCGTTATACCCGTAGATTTCGCGCTGAACGTGGTAAAAACGGTGCTGGCGCAAACTGTGCTGGTCGTGGTGGCGAATCAGTTATTTTAAAAGTTCCTGTAGGAACAACTATTGTAGATAGTGAATCTGGCGACATTATTGGTGACCTGATCGAAGACGGTCAAAAGGTATTGGTTGCTCAAGGTGGTGATGGTGGCTTGGGTAATACCCACTTCAAATCGTCGACTAACCGTTCTCCACGTAAGTGTACCCATGGTGTTAAAGGTGAATTCCGTGAAATCCGTCTGGAGCTAAAAGTGCTTGCAGATGTTGGTTTACTGGGTATGCCTAATGCAGGTAAATCAACCTTTATCCGTGCAGTATCTGCTGCAAAACCGAAAGTGGCAGATTATCCATTTACCACAATGATGCCAAATCTGGGCGTTGTGGATGCGGATCGTTACCGTTCATTTGTGATGGCTGATATTCCAGGTCTGATCGAAGGTGCTGCTGAAGGTGCGGGTCTGGGTATTCGCTTCCTGAAACACCTGGCACGTACACGCATTTTGCTACACATTGTCGATGTACAACCGATTGATGGTTCAGATCCTGCTTACAATGCCAAAGCAATTATTGCAGAGCTCGAGAAATTCTCGCCAACGCTTTCTAAATTGCCTGTGGTATTGGTTCTGAACAAGGTTGACCAGTTAGCAGAAGAAACACGTGACGAATGGTGTAACCATATTCTTGAAGAATTACAGTGGGAAGGCCCTGTCTTTAAAACTTCTGGCTTAACGGCAGAAGGGACGAAAGACGTTGTGTACTACCTGATGGATCAAATCGAACAGCAACGCGAACGTGAAGTTGAAGATCCAGAATATGCAGCAGAAATGAAAGCATTCCGTGATCAGCTGGAAGCTGAAACACGTGAACAAACGATTGCTGCGAAAGAAGCTTATCGTGAAATGCGTCGCGCTCAACGTCTGGGTGGCGATGACTTTGATGATGAAGATGATGACGACAGCGACGTAGAAGTATATTACGTACGTTAATCTTTTAAAGATAAGTCTGAGGACAAGATGATAGAAGTGGTAGATGGGCAACGTCAGCTCAAGGGTTGTAAACGAATCGTTGTTAAAATCGGATCATCTTTACTCACAGCAAACGGGCAAGGTTTAGATTTAGATGCTATCTCGCACTGGGCGGGACAAATCGCAGATCTACACAATGCAGGACACGAGATTATTCTGGTGTCATCAGGTGCTGTGGCTGAAGGTATGGTTCGAATGAAACTAGAGAATCGACCCACCGATCTACCCAGTCTTCAGGCTTGCGCTGCCATTGGTCAGATGGGGCTTATTCATACCTGGTCAAGCGTGCTGGATAAACACCAGATCCGGACTGCTCAGGTACTGTTAACCCATGATGACCTGGCAGATCGTCGCCGCTATCTCAATTCATGTGATGCCTTGCAGCACCTGATTGAATGGCGTGTGATTCCGGTGATTAATGAAAATGACACTGTTTCGACCGATGAAATCCGCTTTGGTGATAATGATACCTTGGCTGCCATGGTAGCAGGTCAGGTGCATGCGGATCTGCTGATTATCCTGACCGATCAGGAAGGCATGTTTGATTCGGACCCACGTTCTAATCCGGATGCCAAACTGTTCCATACCGTACGTGCGATGGATGAGAGTCTATTTGATATGGCTGGTGGTGGTGGCAAATTTGGTCGTGGCGGCATGCTGACCAAAGTCCGCGCTGCACGTCTGGCTGCGAAGTCGGGTTGTCCAACGCTGATTGCCAGTGGTGACAGTGACTGCGTTTTATCGCGTCTTATGACGGGTGAAATGTTGGGCACTTTATTCATCACTGATGATGATCGTGTTACTGCACATCAGCAATGGCTGGCAGCGCATTTGCAAACGGCAGGTCGTCTGGTGATTGATGATGGTGCTGTTAAGGCCATTAAAGAAAATCACCGCAGTCTGTTACCGGTAGGCGTTAAAGCAGTTGAAGGTCATTTCGAGCGTGGTGATGTGGTGGAATGTGTCGATACACAAGGTCACCGTATTGCGGTCGGACGTGTGAACTTTAGTTCACGTTCAGCAGATATCGTTCGTGGTCTGGCATCAGATAAAGTACATCAGGTGTTAGGTGAGGCACGTTCACTAGAAATGATTCATCGCAATCATATGGCGATCTATTAAGTTAAAGAAATGTAAAAAATCCCGCTTTCGAGCGGGATTTTTTATGGCATTTTCATTAGATTTATTTAATCCAGCCCATCCGGATTAAAGGCGCAAACAGGAACTGATAAATGCTCAGAATAAAATCCATTAGTTTTTCCTGATATTTCCACCAGAGTGATAAACCAGCCAGATTTACAACAAGTGCAATTAGGAAAGCTCCCGCCATATCAATTGGAAAATGTACACCGACATAGATCCGCGACCAAGCTACCAGCCAGGCTGTCCAGAGCAGAAGTCGCCCCAAGTCCCGTTGTGGTGAAAAATAATAGGCGAGAGCAATCCCGCTAAAAATACTCATATGGTTGCTGGGAAAAGAACCTGTGGCTTCATGCTCAATTAAGGTATGACCAATTTCCATGACAAATGGACGAGGCGTATTCAACACAGCAGATAAAACTTCACTTATGGATAAGGTAATGGCAGTGAAGATAAAGGCTTTAATAATCCCGGTTTTCACTTCACGATTGCCACGTAGCCAGGCTATGGCAAAGATCAGCAGGAATAAATACACCAGATCATGTGCAATTAGACAGGCATAGTTGATCATCCATATTGAAGCGTGATCAGGTGCATTAAGAAGATGAAACAGATATAAGTTGAGTTGATCAAGGGACATAAAGTGAGAGGATTAATATGAATGCCTGTTACTCTAAACCGATTAAAGTGGTATTTATACCGAAGTATGTATGAATTTGTAGCATTGATTTTTTAAAGCAAACTCAAGTGATAAAAAACCACCCAAAAGGGTGGTTCTTAAAATCAGAGTGCTTTTATTAACACTTATTTAAACTGAATCGAACCATTGGCACTCACAGTCATTTTAGACTCACCCGCTGCCATTTCCTGATCTGGAATAGCTGCTTCTGCATAAGCCGCTTTGGCCATTGCCATACGTGGAACCGGTGGGTAGCCTGAATTATTGGTGTTAATATTCATATTTACCAGTTGATATCCAGCTTTGTTCCAAGCCTGAGCCAGGCTTTGTGCACGTTGCTGGAAGTTTTTGGATGCTTCCAGCATCAGCTCATTTTCAACTTTCTTACGTTTTGCTTCAGATACTGTAAAGTTAATTGATTCAGTCTGGAAGTTTTGCTGCAATTCGGCAATTAGCTGTGAAGCCGCTTTGAAGTCAGTCGATTCAATACGTACCTGAGCACGAGCTCTCCACTCTCTGAGTTTACGGTTGTCATTGTCATAGACTGGATAAGTGTGTTGTGAACCGGTTTCAATTTTCACACTCGGATATTTCTTTGCGGCATTGATGGCCTGGTTCATGAGTTGATTAATTTGCGCTGCAAGCTCAGCAGGCTGTTTATTGGATTTTTCTACATATAAATTGGCATGCATCAGGTCATTGGAAATATCGCGGCTGGCCTCTGCTGAAATATTAATAATATTATAATTCAGTGGCTCATTTTGGTCTGCAAATGCAGTACTCGCCAAGGTGCCTGCAAGTATAAGGCTGGACAATGCTAGGAGGCGCATATTTTCTTCCTGTTTTTCTTAAAATTAGCCATCTTGGCTGATCCTCAGATATTAAATCTCAATTGTGCTCTTTTTGCGAAATATTTGTGGTAAGAGTGTTAAGTTTTTGATTATTTTTTCTGTAGTTTTAAAGTTTAATTATTTTAAAAATTATATATTTATTAATGCATTATTAAAATAATTGCAAACTTTTCTGAAAGGCTACAAAAAAGTATAAAAGAAGCTGCTTTTCTTTCCTTTGTCACACGTTAAGATGATAATTTAGAGCTTAGACAGGCATGATATTTTTTTTCGATAAATTTTCAGGTAAATTGAGTTGAAAGTTATTTATTTTCCTGAAAAATTCGGTATCATCCGCCTCCTAAGTTAGTTAACTAAGATTATGGCTAACTAAAATCTTATAAAGCACCGAGTCAAAGGACCAAACGTCACCAGACTTATTTCTTTCAACCCATATCAGAGATGGTAATTCGATATGAGCGTTACTTCTGTAAACCCTGCCACCAATTCCACAAACGAATACTACTTGACTCGCCAAAGTCAGATGGAATCGAATGTGCGTAGTTATCCACGTAAATTACCGTTAGCGATAGCGAAAGCACAAGGTTGCTGGGTTACCGATGTTGAAGGTACTGAGTACCTTGATTGTTTAGCTGGGGCAGGGACATTGGCTTTGGGCCATAATCATCCTGCGGTGATTCAAAGTATCCAGGATACGCTTGCAAGCGGTCTCCCACTACATACCCTGGATTTAACCACTCCTTTAAAAGATGCTTTCACTGAAGCTCTTCTTTCCTACCTTCCAGGTGGTAAAGAAGAATATTGCTTACAGTTCTGTGGCCCATCTGGTGCAGATGCAACAGAAGCAGCGATTAAACTTGCCAAAACCTTTACTGGCCGTAGTTCAGTGATCAGCTTCTCTGGTGGCTATCACGGTATGACGCATGGTGCATTGGCCATGACAGGTAACCTGTCTGCGAAGAATGCCGTGAATGGTTTAATGCCAGGCGTTCAGTTCATGCCTTATCCGCATGAATACCGTTGCCCATTGGGTCTAGGTGGTGAAGCGGGTGTTGACGCTTTAACTTACTTCTTTGAAAACTTCATTGAAGATGTTGAAAGCGGTGTAACGAAGCCAGCAGCTGTGATTCTTGAAGCGATTCAAGGTGAAGGCGGTGTGGTAACAGCACCAGTAAAATGGTTACAGAAAATCCGTGAAGTGACTGAAAAACACAACATCGTATTGATTCTTGATGAAGTTCAAGCGGGCTTTGCACGTTCAGGCAAAATGTTTGCATTTGAACACGCGGGTATTGAACCTGATGTCGTGGTGATGTCTAAAGCGGTCGGTGGTAGCTTGCCACTTGCGGTACTGGGTATTAAACGTAAGTTCGACGCATGGCAACCTGCTGGCCATACCGGTACATTCCGTGGTAACCAGCTGGCAATGGGTACAGGTCTTGCAACGATCAATACCATTAAAGAGCAAAACCTTGCGCAAAACGCACAAGAACGTGGTGATTTCCTGCAAGCTGAACTGAAAAAGCTAGCTGCTGAATTCCCATGTATCGGTAACGTGCGTGGTCGTGGCTTAATGATCGGTGTTGAAATCGTAGACGAACGTAAACCTGCTGATCATATGGGTTCGTTACCTGCTGATGGTCAATTGGCTGCAGCGATCCAGACTGCTTGTTTCAACAATAAATTATTGCTTGAGAAAGGTGGTCGTAACGGTACGGTGATCCGTTTGCTTTGCCCGTTGATTATTACTCAGGCAGAATGTGAAGAAGTTCTGGTTCGCTTCAAGAAAGCGGTTGCTGAAGCTTTAGTCGCAGTTCGAGGCGCTTAATTTATGGTAGATTTTGCAGAACATCGTAAAGCGTTACTCTGCAATGATGCTGCATCCATCGCTGACTATGAGTCAGCGATGGACCAGGCGACCGAAGCGGTTGCAGCATGGTTGCAAAATGACAAAATGTACACGGGTGGCAGCATCAAGGAATTGCGTAGCGCAATTGCTTTCAACCCTTCTAAAGATGGTTTGGGTCTTCAAAAGTCTTTAGAGCGTATGGTTGAGCTATTCCTTAACAAAAGCTTGAAAGTACATCACCCTCATTCTCTAGCGCATTTGCACTGTCCAACCATGGTGGCAAGCCAGGTTGCGGAAGTGCTGATCAATGCGACTAACCAGTCAATGGACTCTTGGGATCAAAGCCCAGCGGGTTCTTTGATGGAAGTGCAGTTAATCGAGTGGCTACGTCAAAAGGTTGGTTATGGTTCAGGTCAGGCGGGTGTATTCACTTCAGGTGGTACACAGTCGAACCTGATGGGTGTATTGCTGGCGCGTGATGCCTGCATCGCGAAAAACTGGAAAGACGAAAACGGCAATCCGTGGTCGGTTCAGCGTGATGGTATCCCTGCGGACGCGATGCGTAACGTCAAAGTCATCTGTTCTGAAAATGCGCACTTCTCTGTGCAAAAGAACATGGCGATGATGGGTATGGGCTTCCAGTCAGTAGTTACTGTTCCTGTAAATGAAAATGCACAGATGGATGTTGATGCTCTGGAAAAAACCATGGCGCATCTTCAGTCTGAAGGCAAAATCGTCGCATGTGTGGTAGCAACCGCAGGTACAACCGATGCGGGCGCGATTGATCCATTGAAAGCAATTCGTGAAATCACCAATAAATATGGCGCGTGGATGCATATCGATGCGGCATGGGGTGGCGCACTGATTCTATCCAATGACTATCGTTCTATGCTGGATGGGATTGAGTTATCTGATTCGATCACACTGGATTTCCACAAGCATTATTTCCAAACGATTTCATGTGGTGCATTCCTGCTAAAAGATGAAGCGAACTATCGTTTCATGCATTATGAAGCAGAGTATTTAAACTCTGCTTATGATGAAGAGCACGGCGTTCCGAACTTGGTATCGAAGTCACTGCAAACCACGCGTCGTTTCGATGCGTTGAAGTTGTGGATGACGGTTGAAGCCTTGGGTGAAGAGCTTTACGGTTCAATGATTGATCATGGCGTGAAATTGACACGTGAAGTGGCAGACTACATCAAGGCAACGGATGGTCTGGAACTTCTGGTTGAGCCGCAGTTTGCATCAGTATTGTTCCGTGTGGTTCCAGCAGGTTATCCAGCTGAGTTTGTGGATGCCCTGAACCAGAACGTGGCAGATGAACTGTTTGCCCGTGGTGAAGCGAACATTGGTGTAACTAAAGTCGGTCAGGTTCAATCTCTGAAAATGACGACTTTAAGTCCGGTGGCAACACTTGAAAACGTGAAGAACCTGCTGGCACTGGTGCTTGCAGAAGCGGATCGAATCAAGGATTCCATCGCTGACGGTACTTATACACCACCAATTGCATAAGTGATTATGGTGTGAAAAAGGAGACCTATTGGTCTCCTTTTTTTATATTTCAACAAAGATCATTTGTTTCTAGATCGAATTTAAATAGTGGTTATTCATGCATCAAAATTGTGGTAAAGAAAGAAATTCTTTGTAAGAAATACAAAATTTTTTACATATTTTCTTGCTATAAAAATGTCGAAAAAATTCTTAAATAATTTATAATAAATTGAAAATAATAAATATTTTTTAGTTATTTGGTGCTGTAAGACTTATCATAAAATCTTCATAAATCTGTAACCCGCCTGTCATATTTAAAAATCAAAATACTTGTATCGAAACAAGTACAACACGACAAAAAAAGTGGCGTACTCCAAATTTAAATGATTGTGAGAGATACAGAATGCGCTTTACAAAAATTACACTTGCACTTGCAGTGATGGGGCTAGGCATGACTGCAGCGAATGCAGCACGCGACACAATTCAAATCGCAGGTTCTTCAACTGTGCTTCCATATGCAAGTATTGTAGCTGAAGAATTTGGCAACACTTTCCCGCAGTTTAAAACTCCAGTTGTCGGCTCAGGCGGTTCGTCAGGTGGTTTGAAACAATTCTGTAATGGTGTGGGTGATAATACCATCGATATCGCAAACGCATCTCGCCAGATCAAAAGTTCCGAATTGGCAGAATGTAAAAAGAATGGCGTTAACCAGGTGCTAGAAATCAAAATCGGTTATGACGGTATTGTCTTTGCATCGAATGCCAAAAAAGCAGCTTATAAACTTCGTCCACAACATGTTTTTGCAGCCTTGGCAGCACAGTTACCAGCCAACGGCAAAATGGTAGCTAACCCGTATACACGCTGGAACCAGATTGACAAGTCACTTCCTAATGAGCCGATCACACTGGTAATCCCTGCTTCGAATCATGGAACACGCGAAGTCTTCCAGGAGAAGATGGTGGATGCAGGTTGTGAAACATATGCTGCAATTAAGTCTTTAGATAAAGATGCCAAAAAGAAAGCCTGTACCACTTTCCGTAAAGATGGTCGTGTTATTGAAATTTCAGGTGACTACACCGAAACACTGGCACGTCTGAAAACCTCTCCAAGTGCAGTTGGTGTATTTGGTCTAGGTTTCTATGACCAGAACCGTGACAAGCTGCGTGTTGCAACAGTTAACAATGTTGCACCATCTGAGCAGACCATCCTGAATGGTTCTTATCCGGTATCTCGCCCATTGTTCTTCTATGTAAAAGGCGAACACCTGAAATCAATCAAAGGTTTGCCACAGTTCACTGAATACTTCCTGAGCAAGAAAGTATCTGGTAAAGGATCAAAACTGGAAAAAGCAGGTTTGATTTCAATGTCTGATAAGGAACGTGCAGCAGTACTTGCTAACTTTAAGGCAGCTAAAGTAGTTGTAGTGAAGTAAGTAAATAATGAAATAGCTGGTGGCTGGAAACGGTCACCGGCTTTTAGTCATAGATAGGTTTTTTAAAAATATGAAGATTGAAAAAACAGTGGAGCATACATGAATCTGCTACTCCTGGGTGTGTTACTGGCGATTATCGCCGTTGCCTATCAGATCGGATTAAGTCGAAGCCAGAAATTGGCAGGCCAAGGCAAAAACACAGCAATGCTGAATTCGCGTCCTGGCTACTATGGCGCCATGGTGGCTTTATGGTGTGGTATTCCTGCATTTTTAATCTTCATGATCTGGAATCTGGTTGAGCCTGTGCTCCTGGAACAGCTAGTGCTGAAACACCTGCCACAACAGATGGTCGCAGGCATGGATTCTGCAGCTCTGAGTGTGATCGTGGATCGGGTACAGGCACTAGCTTCCGGTTTTGGCGTCAGTGATACACCACAGGCCTATGAACTGGCTGCAGCAGAGCAGGTGGCACGTATCATGAGCATTAGCAGCTATGCCAAGCTGGTGGTGGTGATCTCTGTTGCTGTTGCTGGACTGGTTTGGGCCAAAAAACGTATCAGTAATCAGTTGCGTGCACGTTATCAGGTTGAAAAAGTTATCAATATCAGCTTGGCACTCTGTTCTGGTGTTGCCATCCTGACCACACTCGGCATTGTTATGTCGATGTTTGGTGAAGCAATGCGCTTCTTTAGCTTCGTCAGCCCAATTGATTTTTTCTTTGGCACACAATGGAACCCTGGTTTTAGCACTTCAGGCAATGCTGAAGGAAGTTATGGCCTGTTGCCTTTATTGTGGGGCACCTTGATGGTCAGTGGAATCGCCCTGTTGGTAGCAGTTCCATTGGGTCTGATGATTGCGATCTATCTGTCCGAATATGCCTCACCAAAATTCCGTTCATGGGCAAAACCGACTATTGAGGTTCTGGCTGGTATTCCAACCATCGTTTACGGTGTGTTTGCCTTGATGATTCTGGGCCCATTTATTAAAACGCTCGGTGCTATGGTCGGTATTGATATTAATGCGACCAGTGCCTTAACTGCCGGCTTTGTTATGGGCATCATGATCATTCCATTTGTATCTTCTTTATCAGATGACATTATTACCCAGGTACCACGTGCCTTACGAGACGGTTCACTGGGTCTAGGCGCAACCAAATCTGAAACGATCCGCCAGGTGGTACTACCAGCCGCTTTGCCGGGCATTATCGGTGCCTTCTTGCTAGCAGCATCCCGTGCGATTGGTGAGACCATGATTGTAGTACTGGCAGCAGGTAATAGCCCGCTGTTACATGCTAATCCACTGGAAGCGGTATCAACTGTAACCATTACCATTGTGAACCAGTTAACTGGCGATACTGACTTTGCCAGTCCACAAGCACTGGTTGCGTTTGCATTGGGTCTGACTCTTTTTGTTATTACCTTAGGTTTGAACATTGTCGCACTGTACATCGTGCGTAAATATCGTGAGCAATACGACTAATGAGTACTTCAAATACCACACCTTTAGATCAGCGTATTGATCCATCTGTTAATGCTGAGCTGCGTGAAGAGCGTAAAAAGACCATTCAAAGCTCTCTTGCACGGCGCCATCGCAAAGAAAAAACCTTTCGTATGCTTGGTTTTTCTGCAGTATTGGCGGGTCTGTTCTTTGTCGTATTGCTGTTCGGTAGTATCTTGGCCAAAGGCTTGCCGGCATTCTGGCAAAGCAGTATGAGCCTGCCTATCCATTTCGATCCGGCAATTGTCAATATTGGTCCACAACCCAAACAGACTGCCGGCGAGTCTCCTGCACAGTTTGAACAGCGTATGGTGGATTGGCAGATGCAGGCTGGCATGGTCGACTGGGATGCCCTGATCATTAACGGTATGATTGCCAAAGACAGCAAGCTGGAAAACCAGCGTGATGAACTGGGTTATTTATATACCAGTTCAGAAGCCTATCGTCTGCGTGACATGGTGCTGAACAATCCAAGTCTAGTCGGGAAAACCCAGGAAGTTAAAATTTTGGCCGACGCCAATGTTGATGTATGGCTTGCAGGTAATATTGACCGTGACCTGCCAGATGAGCAGCAACAGCTAAGTCCTGAAGTCCGCCAGATTGCTGATGACATGAAAGCTTCAGGCGTGATCGAAAACAGCTTCAATACCAATATCTTTACCAATCCGGACTCTCGTAGTTCGCCTGCAACCTCTGGTTTGGCAGGTGCATTCATGGGCTCGCTGTTCATGATGTTGATCGTGATCTTTATCTCGATTCCAATCGGTGTAGCTTCAGCCATCTATCTGGAAGAGTTTGCACCAAAAAACTGGATCACCGATGTCATTGAAGTCAACATCAATAACTTGGCAGCCGTTCCGTCTATTGTTTTCGGTCTACTTGGTGCAGCGATCTTCATCGGCTGGATGCATTTACCACTTTCAGCGCCATTAGTCGGTGGTCTGGTACTTAGTCTGATGACTTTGCCAACCGTGATTATTACCACACGAGCTTCTCTAAAAGCTGTGCCACCATCAATTCGTCAGGCAGCCTTAGGCTTGGGTGCCTCACGTTTACAGACTGTATTCCATCATATTTTACCACTCGCACTACCAGGTATTTTGACCGGAGCGATTATTGGTGTCGCACAGGCACTTGGCGAAACCGCACCACTGTTATTGATCGGGATGAGCGCCTTTGTTGCTAGCGTACCGGCAACGCCACTAGATCAATCGACTGCTTTGCCTGTACAGATTTTCCTGTGGCAGGGTAATGAATTGCGTAACTTCTTTGAAGGTCGTACTGCTGCCGCCATTATTGTTCTCCTTGTCATGATGATTGGCTTAAACAGCTTAGCCATCTGGTTACGCAAGAAGTTTGAAGTCCGTTGGTAAGGAGAAAATAATGAAAACAATGAATATTTCAAACTATTTAAAAAAGGATCTATCCATGAACCTCCAGCAAAATAAATTTATTGCAGATGCCGCTGCAACCAAGCCCCTGATTTCATATAATTCTCAGTTCGAGACCCAAGCTGAAAATAAGAAAAAAGACAAGACGGGTAATGTCAAGCTGAGCGCGCAGGATGTACATGTTTACTATGGTGAACTCGAAGCGATCAAAGGTATTGACCTGAACATTTATGAAAATGAAGTGATCGCCTTTATTGGTCCATCGGGTTGCGGTAAATCGACTTTCCTGCGCGCTCTTAACCGGATGAACGACACCATTGATGGTTGCCGTATGACAGGTAAAGTTTTGCTGGATCATCAGGATATTTATGATCCTAATCTGGATGTAGTATTGCTACGTGCGCAGGTTGGCATGGTATTTCAGAAACCAAACCCATTTCCAAAATCTATTTTTGACAATGTGGCCTATGGTCCAAAACTGCATGGTCTGGCTCGCGATAGATATGATCTGGAAGAAATTGTCGAGAATAGTTTACGTAAGGCCGGATTGTGGAATGAAGTAAAGGACCGACTGAATCAGCCGGGAACAACTTTATCTGGTGGTCAGCAGCAACGTCTCTGCATCGCGCGAACCATTGCGGTAAGCCCGGATGTCATCCTGATGGATGAACCATGTTCAGCGCTGGATCCGATTGCGACAGCAAAAGTGGAAGAGCTGATCTCCGAACTTTCTACCCAATATACGATTGCTATTGTGACTCACTCAATGCAGCAGGCGGCACGCGTGTCAGATCGAACAGCATACTTCCATTTAGGCGATCTAATTGAAGTGAATTCGACAGAAAAAGTCTTTAGCCAGCCGGATCATCAGTTGACAGAAGCATACATTACTGGTCGTTTTGGTTAATACGCGTTTAAAAAATATTTTAAAACAGAATCTTAGGATTCTGTTTTTTGTTATGCTGTATGTAATTTTTTAAAATTATAAAATTAAATTGAGATGCGTAATTATAATTTGACCAAAAAAGAAGGCAAGGTCGTTGCTGAAACACAGCAAGCGCTCTATCGAGCATTATTCGGTTCAGTGAATTTTCCAAGAAATCTAAGCATCTTTCTGGTTGGTATTAGTCTTTTTATGGCGACTTTGGTTCTGCATGAAGGGTGGTTTCCCACTTCACAAAGCCAAGGTATGAGCAATTATCATCGTTGGTTGTATGATGTTTATGTGACGGTTTCCATATTCATTGTACCTTTAATCTATCTGCGTTTTAAGCAGCTCGAAGGCTCTGTCGCTTTCCGAAGAAAATGGAACGCATACATTCGAGCTTATGCGCAGTATCAGTTTAAATTAAAACAAGTGGTAGAAAGTGTAGATGATGACAGGTCTGGTCAGCAAAAGTTAAGCGACTCAATGACTCGGCATTTTTTGAAATATCTATGGTTTCAATATTTACTGATTGGTGTGGTGATTTATGGTTGTATTGCAATGTATATTTGGGTCACACCATTCACGAGTAGCCGAGGATCGAGCTTCTGGATTCTCGCGTGGTGGCCGATTAATGCTGTTATTATCGGGATGCTTTACTATATACAATTTCCGTTAATGCTACGGTGGTTATCAATTGCAAAAATACAAGAACAATATGGAATTTTGCAACTAAGAGCAGTGCGAGAGAATTCAGTCAATAATATGGTTGAAAAAATACCAAATTGACCTAATCTAAGGTTTATAGCCCGAATTAAACTGAGAATAGATTTTATATGTTATTTCATACTCCGAAACTACCGGCTGAAATCCGTATCAGTCACCTGAATGCGCGTATTAATGAACAACGAAAAAAAATTGCGCAAACTACTGCCTCTAAACTGGAGCTGTTGCAGTTAAGTCAGCAACTGGCAAAAGAAGCACGTGCCCGTAAAAAAACTAATGAAAAAATCTACGTGCTCGATTTTAAAGGAGATACTGCTGCTTCTGCAGTTGAACAGCTACGTGAAGAAATTACCCTGATTCTGGCAACAGCAAAAGCTGGACGCGACCGTGTAATCGTACGCTTGGAAAGTCCCGGTGGTATGGTACATGGCTATGGTCTGGCAGCTGCCCAACTGGTGCGATTACGTGAAGCAGGATTCCATTTGACGATTTGCGTCGATAAAGTCGCTGCTAGCGGTGGCTATATGATGGCATGTATTGCCAGCGAAATTATTTCTGCCCCGTTTGCGATTGTGGGTTCAATTGGTGTAGTTGCTCAAGTACCGAACTTTAACCGTCTGTTAAAAGACAACAAGATTGACTTTGAACTGTTTACGGCAGGTGAGTACAAACGTACCGTAACCATGTTCGGTGAAAATACTGAAGAAGGTAAAGCCAAGTTTGAAGAAGAAATTCAGCAAACGCATGCGCTGTTTAAGCATTTTGTGGAAAAGTATCGTCCGCAACTCAATGTTGAAAAAGTGGCAACAGGTGAGCACTGGTATGGTCAGGATGCGCTGGATCTGAATCTGGTGGATAAGCTGCAAACATCGGATGAGTACGTATTGGGTTTATTGCCTCAGCATGATGTATATACGATCAATACGCGTAAGAAACCAACTTTAGGTGAAAAACTGGGTTTGCAGGCAGCACAAATTGCTGACTCTCTAATTCCTACTGTAATGAACAAAGTAGTCGACACGCTGACGAAAGCCAATTCAAATCTGGTTCAGATGCGTGATCCGAAACTTTAATTTATTTCTCTGTAGAGGATATGGAAAGCTCACTTGGTGGGCTTTTTTATTTTTGAAATCAAATCATTATGATATAAGTGAAGTACTTTAATTGAGTCTAGGCTCATATGCTCACGTTCATTTTATTATTGGGATTCTTTAGCATCGTGTTTATTCCGATGTTATGTATGCTCTATGCTGAAGCCAAATTCATAAATAATGATTCGAAGAAGATTCTGTTTTGGCTGAGCTTCCTACCCGGTGCTTGTATTTTTCTGCTGTATGGTGTTTTAAAGCCAAATAATCCACCCGTTACTCCATCGAAAGAATGTGGTGTGGTGCAGTCTTATCAGGTATATAAAACTCGAGGTGGAACTCAGCATGAAAGCGTAATCATTCGCTTCAATGGTGCCAAGTATAGTCGTTATTTATATTTCAATAAGGATTCTGAGAAAATGCCGAAAGGGCAAAGGGTCTGTTTTGAGTATTTAAATAAGTTTAAATACCCACACTTGTCAAAATCCAAGTTGGTTAAATGGATTGACCCCACTGAAATGCCGACCATCACTGAAGCTCATCAGATAAAATAAAGCATATTTTACTGTTAGAGCAGAAACATGGCTGTCGCTGAAGCATATCTTGCAACGCAAAACTGTTATTTTAATTATGAGTTTGAAGAATTGAATTTGGATGATTTTCCTGAGGAGTTATCTGTGTCACTGCGTGGCATGATGTTCCGCCATGAAATTCAATATCCTGATGCAATCTATTTCATTTATTACAGCGAGATATTGACGGGGAGTGAATTGCAAAAAATGAAAGATGATTGGAAGCGATATTGCCCACTTCCAGAATTGAAAAACATGAAGGTAATTAAATCCATGATTCAAAACTTTAATTCATGATGATCTAAAAAGCTCACTTTAATGAGCTTTTTTTTATTTTGTGAAATCAGCATCAGTGCACCCGTAAACATCGACCCGACTGTTGCTAAAAACATATCTTTATGTGCATCCCACATGTCGCCTTGCTGACCATTATAACTTTCTGCCTGTTCAGGGGATAAGCCAATCGCAATCAGCCATTCGATCCATTCATAAATCAGGCTGGTTGCCATGACAAATTGAATGACTAACAAGAAAATTGTGAATGGTTTTTGCAGCGGTAGCCAGACCTGAAACAGCCGGTAAAATACCGGGTAGAGTAGAAGGCCAAAAGCCAGGTGTACAAAACGGTCAAACATGTTGCGTGACCAGCCCATGGCAGCATTCAGGTCAAAGCCAAAGAGTGTCTGAGTCCATTCATTATAAGGTACATAAGAATACAGATAATGTGCAGCAACCACATGAATCAGCAGAAAAGCCAGATAAAGGTTGAAACTGAAGAAGCTCAATTCGATTTTATACAGGCACAAGATCAACATAACGATCATAAAAACCGTACCTGTTTGATGGAGCAGATAAGATTCCATTTCTAAAGGCTGAATACTGGCAAAGATAATCGCAATTGCCAAAATCCCTAAACTAACAAAATGTTTGCTGCTTAATCGATGATCCATCATCTATTTCTATATCATTTTTCTTAAAGTTAGACATGATTATAAATAAAAAAAGCGAAGCCGGAACTTCGCTTTTGGTCTTAATGCTCTAAATTAGATTTTAGAGATTAAGTCTTTAATTTGTTTTGCTTGTTCAGATGCATTACCTGTATATGTTGCAGGTGTCATTTCAGCCAAACGTGCACGATCTGCAGCCGGAACAGCTTCTAACTCGTTACCATTGACGAAATCAACCATCATGTCACGTGTCATTGCTTGACCACGAGTCAGGGCTTTTAATTTTTCGTATGGTTTTTCAACGTTGTAGCGACGCATAACCGTTTGAATAGGCTCAGCCAATACTTCTTGAGCATTGTCCAGGTCTTCATCAATACGCGCAGCATTCAGTTCAAGTTTACCCACGCCTTTTAAGCATGCTTCGAATGCGATCAAGCTTTGTGCAAAACCAACACCCATGTTACGAAGCACAGTAGAGTCAGTCAGGTCGCGCTGCCAGCGAGAAATTGGCAGTTTTTCACCAAGATGCGCAAGAACTGCATTGGCAATACCCAGGTTACCTTCAGAGTTTTCGAAGTCAATCGGGTTGACTTTGTGTGGCATGGTTGAAGAACCGACTTCACCTTCTTTCAATTTTTGTTTGAAGAAGCCAAGAGAAATATAACCCCAAACGTCACGGTTGAAATCGATCAGAATTGTGTTGAAACGACGCAGCGCATCAAACAGTTCAGCCATGTAGTCATGTGGCTCGATTTGCGTGGTGTACGGGTTGAAAGTTAAACCTAAAGATTCAACAAATGCTTGTGAATGTGCAGGCCAGTTGATGTCTGGGTAAGCAGAAAGGTGAGCGTTGTAGTTACCGACTGCACCGTTGATTTTACCTAGCAGTTCAACATTGTTGAATTGTTTGATTTGACGCGCAAGACGGTAAGCCACGTTCGCCATTTCTTTACCCAAAGTGGTTGGGCTTGCTGTTTGACCATGAGTACGAGACAACATTGGTTGATCCGCATGTTTCTCAGCCAATGCAACAATTGAATCAATGATTTGTTGCATAGACTCAACCAGTACATCACGACCGCTTTTCAGCATTAATGCATGAGACAGGTTGTTAATATCTTCAGACGTACATGCAAAGTGAATGAACTCACCAGCATTTTTCAATTCATCGATATTGGCGATTTTTTCTTTCAGGAAATACTCAACCGCTTTAACGTCGTGGTTAGTTGTGCGTTCGATGTCTTTAATGCGGTTTGCATCTTCTTCAGAGAAGTTTGCCACGATTGCATCTAAAGCGGCATTGGTTTCGCTTGAGAACGCAGGAACTTCAGTGATTTCAGGACGGTTGGCAAGCGCTTGTAACCAACGCACTTCAACAGTCACACGAGCATGGATCAGACCAAACTCAGAAAGAAAAGGGCGCAGCGCATCACATTTGCTAGCGTAGCGTCCATCTAATGGAGAAAGTGCAGTTAAAGCGTTCATATCGATTCCCTAAATTTTGGAATTAAACGAAAAACGAGATACGCGTACAGCATCAGTTAAACTGCCTGAAACTGTAAGCGCGCGAGATTTTGGATATCCTGTAGCAGCTTGCGCTTGCCAAAAACCATACCCCAGGAACTGCCGCCGAGTTGACGCCATAGGTGCGCCATCTGCAGGCCAGTAAACAATGAAGCACGAATACGGTTGGTGTGACCGGCATCTTTAAAGGCTTCAGCATTACCACGCACCATAATGCGCGGATTAATCTGTCCGGCAGTATCCACATAGGTTTGTGCGAGATTGGCAATGATGCTGGGGTGCATATAGTTATTATCGAAAAAGGAAAGCTGTCTTAGAATTTTTTGCTGGGATTGTTCAATAATTTCAACAAATTTAGGATTGCTGTAGACCTTCTTTTCTAACTGAAGAAGTGCCATCGCATAGGACATTGGCAGCTTGGTAGAGGAGAGTTTTGGAAGTCTGGATTTTGGGCTGGTATCGAAGGGTTGAGTAATGGAACTTTCTAAGGTCTTTAATCCGAGAGAAATATCAGCAAGCTGATTAAACAAATCCAGGGTCTGGACATTGAGCGAGCCGCTTGGTCGGATATTTAAACTGGCTTTAATCAGCTGTTCAAAATAGAAATTACCACTTTCCCCAATGCTTTGCTGACCGGTTAAAGCAGTCATATGGGTCAGCTGGGTGGCCTGAAACACACCCGCTAACGCCAAAGCACGGTTTTGACGAACATTCAACGCTGTGGCCTGTTGAAAAGGTAATTTCGTCATGCCGACCTCATCCTTATATAAAATCAGGTTTAGGTGCATTGGTATGATGAATCACACCGCCACCCAAACATACTTCACCTGAGTAGAACACCACGCTTTGACCTGGGGTCACAGCTCGTTGTGGTTCATCAAATTCTACCCGAACACCTTGAGGTGTTGCTGGATCCTTATAAATGGTACACGCCTGATCAGGCTGACGATAGCGGGTTTTTGCCGTACAGCGGAAACCTGATTCAAAGATCTCCTGCTCACCAGCTACCCAGTCAATCGCTTCACTCCAAAGCATGGTGCTTTGCATCAGTGGATGTTCATGGCCCTGACCAACCACGAGACGGTTACCCTCGATATCTTTGTGCAGTACAAACCAGGCACCTTCTTCAGCGCCTTTCATACCGCCAATGCCGATCCCGCCGCGTTGACCGAGCGTATAGTACATTAAGCCGTGATGTTCACCAACCTCTTTACCGTCTTCTAGTACGATTTTTCCGGGTTGAGCCGGTAAATATTGCTTCAAGAAGTCATTAAAGCGGCGTTCACCAATAAAACAGATGCCCGTCGAGTCTTTCTTCTTCGCTGTAGCAAGACCTAATTCTTCTGCAATTTTACGCACTTGCGGCTTTTCAATTTCACCAACCGGAAACAGGGTCTTGTTAATTTCACGACCATGAACGGCATGCAGGAAGTAAGTCTGGTCTTTATTATTGTCTACGCCACGCAATAAAGGTGCATATTGATCACCTTTAGAATTGGTCATGGCTTCACCACGACGACAATAGTGACCCGTCGCAATAAAGTCGGCACCCAGGTTAATCGCATGATCCAGGAAGGCACGGAATTTAATTTCTTTATTACATAAGATATCCGGGTTTGGGGTACGGCCGGCCGCATATTCAGCCAGGAAATGCTCGAATACGCGATCCCAGTATTCCATTGCGAAGTTGGCAGTATGCAGTTTAATTCCGATCTTGTCACAAACGGCCTGAGCATCGGCAAGGTCATCCATTGCCGTGCAGTATTCTGTGCCGTCATCTTCTTCCCAGTTTTTCATGAAAAGACCTTCAACCTGATAACCTTGTTGAAGTAGGAGTGCTGCAGACACAGATGAATCTACACCACCAGACATTCCGACGATGACACGTTGTTGCATAGGATTAGGCATCCAAATTTGAAATTAAGGGAGAGTTTTGGTGCTCGTAAATGAGCGATAAAGGGTATTTTTGACCAGAAAGCGCATCCTGTACGGCTTTAATCACCAGCGGACTACGCGCACGAGCTGACTCTTGCAGTTCATCTAAAGTCATCCAGACTGCACCGACAATGTCCGTATCTAAAGTGGCGTGTGGGTCATAATCAATGGATTTGGCTAAAAAACAGAAGCGAAAATAAGTACGGTCTGGGAACATCGGCGGGGTATAGGTATACATGCCTAAAAGATGGGTCACTTCAACCGTATGTCCGGTTTCTTCCATGGTTTCACGAATTGCGGCCTCGACAATGGTTTCACCGCATTCTACATGACCTGCTGGCTGATTAAATACTGTGTGTGTCACACCTTCTGTATGTTCTTCTACAAAAAGGAATTTTCCGTCTTTTTCGACAACGGTTGCGACAGTGACGTGAGCAGTCCAAGCAGTCATAGAAACAGCACCATGGAAAATGATGCACTATTGTATAAAATTTTGTGGTGTGTGGCTATGTTGAGAGGGGATTTCTTTAGCTGCTAAAAAATTATTAGTTTTAAATAAATAAGCAATTTTATGAAATATTGCCTCTATTCTAAGCGTGAAATACTGAAAATCACTAAAAAAGCTCAATTCAACAGCATTGAGCTTTTATGTGTATAACAAAAGATTTATAAAAAAGACTTTCTCATAGCGTGTATCATGTTAATTGAGAAATATTAAGCATAAGCTTTAAACAGCATTAAGATCTAAGCTTAAACCAAATACAATACCTTGCTGGGTGTTATACGCATAGGCTTCCCCATCATGTAACATCATAATCGATTTCACGATTGATAGCCCTAAGCCACCCGTTTTTGCTTTGAAGTGTCGACTACTATCAATTTGATAAAAACGTTCAAATAAATGCTTCAAATGATGCTCATCTATAAAAATATTTTTGGTTAATACTTCAATATGACAAACATTCTCTATTAATTTTGTTGAAATAACGATGTCTTGACCTTCAAGACCATAATCAATGGCATTGATGATCAGATTGGATAGTGCTCTTTTGAGTAAATCTGAATTCCCATATATTTGAATTTCTCGTTCTAATTCTAGACCAAAGGTCATTTTTTTATCTTCAGCTAAGAATTCAAAGTAATTCACCAGTTCTAAGATCAGTGTAGATAAATTAATGATTTCTTTGTCGATAATATAATCACTGTGTTCAGAACGGGCGATGAACAGCATATTATCGATCATCTTACTAAGGCGCTCATATTCTTCAAGATGAGAATATAAAAGCTGTTCCAGTTCTTGTTGCGAGCGAGATTGCATGAGCATGATTTGTGTCTGACCCATTAAATTATTTAAGGGGGTTCTTAGTTCATGTGCAATATCTTCAGAAAATCGTGCCAATTGTTCATAGTTCAGTTGAATTTTTTCTAACATGGCATTCATTGCTGAACGGAGTTGCTCCACTTCAACTGTAGTACTCTGAGCTTCGATTCGTTGATGTGGTCGAGTCCCTTGAATTTGACGGGTTTGCTCAATCAGATGATTTAAAGATTTCAGTAAATATAAGCCGACCCAACGTCCAAGCAAGCTGGCGATAATAATGCCCAGTAGACTATAGAGAATCAATTTCCATAAATATTGATCTAAAGTCGCTTGGGCTTCATCGAATTGTGTACCAGCAATGAGTTGATAATATTGATGATTAAAAACAACCGTTTTATAGGCTAAACGAGTTGTAGCGAACTCATCTTGATTATCTAAAAAGGTAATTTTTGTTGATTCCGCCATAGCAGGAATATGGACATTAAGCGGATTAATCTCAATTAAGGTCTGTTGCTGGTTTTTTAAGATTAAAAGATTATCTTCTTTTCCTAGCATATTTTCATACAGACGAGGGTGCTGAACGAGGATTTGAAAACTTTCTTTGTCTTTGAGAAAAATTTCAATACGCTCCACACGTGCCGTTAAATTTTGATCACGTTGCTTCCCTAACAACTGTTGCATGTTGTAATACGACAGTAAACCAATACCCAAAAATACAGTACAACAAATAATACTAAAGGAAATACTTAAGCGTGTGGTTAAACTCAAGTGTTGTAGCTGACTTTTCATGGATTGGCACTTAAGCGATAACCCATACCTCGAACAGTATGAATTAATTTAGGGTGAAAATGGTCGTCAATTTTGGCGCGTAATCGACGAATAGCCACATCGACCACATTGGTGTCCGTATCAAAATTAATGTTCCATACTTTAGATGCAATTTGCGCTCGGGTTAACAACTCCCCTTGATGCTGCATTAAGAATTGCAAGAGCGAAAACTCTTTAGCGCTTAACTCAATTTTTTGTTGGTTTCGATAAACTGTATGTTCTAGTCGATATAAAATCAGATCCGCTACTTGATAGTATTCGGCGTCTGTTTTTACACTACGTCTCAATAAGCTTTTGACTCGTGCTAACAGTTCAATATAGGAGAAGGGTTTTATTAAGTAATCATCTGCCCCTAACTCTAAGCCTTTAACTCGATCTAAAACATGATCTCTTGCAGTCAGCATGAGTACAGGGATCTGCGAGAAAGTTCTTAACGTCTTTAATACTTGCCAACCGTCAATTTCAGGCAACATGACATCCAAAATGACTAAATCATAATTTTTTTCTTGTAAGGATGTAAGGGCTGTTAATCCATCATGAGCAATACTGGATAAATAACCAGATTCATTTAAGCCCTTTGCTAAAAATTCAGCAATTTTAGTTTCGTCTTCAACAATAAGTATATGCATTTCAAAAATATTATATGAATTTCTCTGCCTCAACATTACAAATCTGTAATTTCATTGTCATGCAGTAATGGCTTTATTTTGACTAAGCTAAGTCATCTCTTCATTTAGCTTAATAGAACTCATGAAAAAACTTCTATGTGTTCCGGCCCTTCTATTTAGCTCACTCGCATATGCTGCTCCATCAACCAGCTATGTGATGGACTTAAAAATTGCGAATCAACTCGCGACAAATATTATGCAAGCGTGTACCGATATGGCAAAACCTGCGGCGGTGGTCATCCTTGACCAAGGTGGCAATGTTTTGGCAAGTCAGCGTCATGAAACAGTGGGTATTCATAATCTCATCGCAGCAGAAAGGAAAGCTTTTACCGCATACTCAACCAAGGTTACGACCTTAGAATTTATGCGTAATGCTCAGAAGAATAGCGATTCACAGAATTTAACCAGCTTACCCGAATTGTTGCTTTTGGGCGGAGGCGTGCCAGTCTTTTATAAAAAGCAGTTGCTGGGTTCAGTTGGTGTGGCAGGTGCAGGAGGGTCATTACAAGATGACCAATGCGCGCAGCAAGGGATAGATAACACCCTTAAATTATTTTAAGACAATATCATTTTATAGAGGAAAATTGTTATGAAAAAATTATGCTTATTTGCAGGCTCAGTATTCTTTTCAACATGGAGCATGGCACAAAATCCTTTAAGCGTGCATGTGCTTAACCTGGAAAATGGTTTACCATCACCTGAGGTGAATGTAACCTTAGAAGAGCAAAAAAATGGAAAATGGGTGCAAATTTCACAAGCTAAAACCAATGAACAAGGACGTATAACCGCATTATTTCCAGAGAATCAGAAATTTAAAAATACCACCTATAAAGTGACTTTCAAAACGGGTGAATGGTTTAATAAACATAATAAGAAAACCTTCTTTCCCGAAGTTCCTGTGATTTTCCAAACAGATGGTTCGGTAAATCACTACCATATTCCTTTATTACTCAGTCCGTATGGTTATTCGACATATCGAGGTAACTGAGTCCATTAAAAGATTTATCAACTTAACTGATGTTATACAATAACGTCTTATACTATGTTTGGATCTAAACTAATACTACAACATATTATAGTACTTATTTTCAAATCTAGGTAATTGTATAACATCAAAAGTGAATCCATTTAATATAATCGCTGTTATACGAAATAGAGCTTTATTGATATCTCCTAAAAATATTTACCTAAACCTTCATAAAACAAGGGAAAATATCATTTATTCGTAAGTCGGGGTAGAGAATACTTCTTAACTAATGAAATCGAATTAATTTAAGCTATGGATCTTTACTTTATTATTTTACTATTTAAAGGAATCTCCTATGCCTGAACTACACTTCTACATCACCTTACTGGGCGGTAAACATGAAAAAGCCAATGTAGAAGTACATGATGTAATTCCGGTCATCAGTTCAGATATTGAATCCGCGTATCCTTATTTAAAACAACAATGGTTTGGCTTGCAAAAAGGCCTGCATGTCGATGGCTGGATGAAAATCAATGGAGTGAGTTACCAAGGAGTAAATTATCAGGTCCAGATTAGTGATTTGCCTGTAAATAGCGGTTTAAAACTGTTTTTGATTAATCTGGGTGCTTATATTCCAGACCAGTTTGGGGAAGTACATAAATATCTGGTTGTGGCTGCCAAAAACAAGACAGAAGCTAAAGCCCAAGGTAAACTGGCAATTGAAAAAGGCTGGTATAAACCACATACCGATGCAGTGATTGATATTGATGACTGTTTAGAATTGAACCAGATTGATCAGAAGTTTATACATTTGATCGAAGGGGAATTTGAAGCGAACAGCTTTAAGAACGATTATCTGATTATTCCGTAATTTAAAAAATGGCTAATCGAAATGAAGTGGCCATTCTGATATTCATGAAGTGATATTGCTATAAAACTCCCGGTATTTAATTTTTTTAAATGAAATATTAGGTGTTTAAAGAGAGTTGAATATCATCTTAAACTCACTACTTTAACCAGCGAGTTGATCATTATCCTCTAGTTCTGTAATCATCCATTCATCCCCGATAAATTTCCGGTCAGCTGCCTGTCCATATTGCAGGTCGAATACCTCATTTAATGTTGGATCGCGTTGGAGGATGTGCTCTAATCCAACCAGTATATAATCCTCCTCAGCCAAGGGTTCTGCTGTCAAAAATTGCCAGTCACCATCGCGTTCATGCAATACGGTAACAATTGGCTGCTCCAGTTCCAGCCATTGCCTAGTCGTATAAATGCCTAAATTCCGTGGTTCGCGGAATTTAAACTCGGCATTGCGATCCAGCAGGGGCTGATCAAATTCAAAAACTTCCTCGAAGCCATCTTCCCAAGGAAATTTATCATTCCGATCTGTCCAGACTAATTGTAAGGCTGGAAACGCTTCATCTTGGTAATAACTTTGCGCAATCCCAAAATAGTCACCGATATTTCGACGATCAACTTTTAGAAACTTACAGCGGCTTTCTTTAAAAAATACATTCGGATACGTGTTACTGAGCTGGATGCGTTGACCTTTTTGAACAACCTCAGTCACATGATTCAGAATAGTCTGACTAAGTTTAGCAGTGAGTCCAAAACAGATAATTTCTGGATGCTGGAATCTTTCATACAGACCAATGCTATAGCTAAAAGGTGGAGAATAGTCAGTATGAGTGATCGAAATGATTTGTACGCCGTACTGTCGAATATTAATTCTGGTCTGATTTAATAGTTCATTGCGATCCGGGCAATGAGGATCTTCTGTATGTTTCATGGTTTTTATTCTTTGAATTATTTTTTAAATGAACATACAGAAGATTTAAGCTTTCGACAAATGAAATTGTCTAAAGTTTATTTATAGTTAACTGAAACCTTCACATAATTCTGTGCTGAATACGGCAAAAAAGCTTTTTCTTTGTCGGTAAGTGGACGCACTTTTTTCACAGGGCTTCCTACATACAAGTAACCACTTTCCAAAACTTTATTTGGCGGAACAAGTGAACCCGCACCAATCATCACATCATCTTCAACAATCACATCATCTAAAATAATCGTGCCAATACCGACCAAAACGCGATTGCCAATGGTGCAGCCATGTAATTTTACATGATGACCAATGGTGACATCTTCACCAATGATCAGTGGCGAACCTTCTGGCTTATCGGCTTTCTTATGACTGACATGCAACATGGCATGATCCTGCACATTGGAATTCTTGCCAATCCGGATATGATTGACATCACCACGAATTACGGCAAAAGGCCAAACCGAGACATTCTCAGCCAAAACCACATCGCCAACCACAATCCCCATAGGATCGATATAACAAGATTCATCAATCTGTGGGATCATGTCTAAATAAGAACGTATGTTTTGGCTCATAGTGGTCTATTCATTAAAAGTTTAAACGTCATGTATAGAGTATAAAATAAAAAGCACCCATCTGAATGAGTGCTTTGGTCTTAGTCTAAGGCTAAAACAGTCTGTTTAAACTTAAAATAAGTTACTGAAGAACTGTTTGATATGATCCAGCATACGCGCAAAGAAACCAGCTTCTTCTACAGCTTTTAGTGCAACAAGCGGTTTTTCAGCAATCACTTTACCATCAAGAGAAGCAACGTATTTACCTACCACTTGACCTTGTTTTAAAGGTGCAGTCAATTTAGGTTGAACTACGATTTGCGTTTTAATCTCATTCGCTTTGCCTTTTGGCATGGTCACATTGAAGTTTTCAGCAAGGCCGATTTGAACTTCATTTTCCTTACCAAACCACACCTTAGACTTGGCTAAGACTTGTCTGCCGGCCTGAACATTTTTAGTTTCGTAGTTTGCAAAACCCCATGCCAAAAGTTCACGTGTATGTGTTGCACGATCCTGCATAGATGGCGCACCGAAGATCACAGAGATCAAACGCATTGGACCACGTTTTGCAGAAGTCGTTAAGCAGTAACCCGCTTCATTGGTATGACCGGTTTTCAAACCATCCACACTTGGATCTGTATACAGCAGGGCATTACGGTTGCCTTGCTTGATTCCGTTAAAAGTAAATTCTTTTTCAGAATAAATCGGGTAGTACTTTGAACTGTCTTTAATGATGTGCTGTGCCAGCATGGCCATATCTTTGGCAGTCGAATAGTGACCTTCCGCAGGCATACCGGTTGAGTTTACAAAGCTGGTATTGGTCATGCCGATACGTTTTGCTTCCTGGTTCATCATATGTGCGAAGGTACCCTCGTTACCTGCAATATGTTCTGCCATTGCTTTGGAAGCATCGTTACCTGACTGGATGATGATACCGCGCAGCATCTCAAGTGCTGTTGCCGTGCCGTTTAGCGGAACATACATACATGATTCAGAACTACTACCGCGACACCATGCCGATTCGTTCATACGAACCTGTTCATCTTCAGTCAGTTCACCGCTTAATAACTTTTGTTCAATGATGTAGCTGGTCATCATTTTAGTCATTGAAGCAGGGGCTAGTTTTTCATTTTCATTTTTAGATGCGAGAATTTGCCCTGTTTCGTAGTCCATTAGCACATAAGATTTATTATTCAATTCTGGTGGTGCAGATAGGACAGTTGCTGCAAAGCTAAAACTAGGAATTAATAATAATGCAGCAAGAGCAGTTTTTTGGGTCATTTCTAGTAGGTTCCAATATCTTGATGTAAGCACGAAGAGCCTAGCATTTTAGGACAAAGCTAGGCGGACTTCTACGGTTTGCAGCGGCTTATTTCAAAAGTATTGTAAGCATGGCGGCAGAAAAAAATCAGGATTTGCTATAAGTAGTGAGTTCTGTACAAATCGCTTGATTTTTCTGCTGACCTGCTTTCTGCGCATCCTGTTGTGCTTCTTTCAGGATCGGCTGGAATTTTGTGTTTTTGCTAAGCTGATTCAAGGCTTCTACCGGGTTCTTTTGACCAGGCATATATTCACTGACCAGCTGGCTATAACCCGCTTTAAATTTATTCTGGTCTTTCACCATACCTGGACAGATTTCTGAAAGTACATAAATGGCCGCAAGCTCATGCTGAGTCACTTCTTGAATTGGAGTGACTTCAATATTGGTATCGGCTGCAAAACTTTGTGTAGTCAAAATGCTGAAAGTTGAAAGAGTAAAAATGCCAAAGGCTTTAATGAATAAATTTTTCATTGAAAATCAAAAGCTCAAATTAGAAATTAAGATGGGTTTAGATTAACTAATTTTGAAGGAATGAAAAGATTAAAAATGTAAGGAAGCAGTAAAATAATGGAGAAAATCGTTATATAAACAGGATGATGGCGCTGCATCATCCTGTCAGAAAGTCTGAATTAGATTTGTTGAGTGATCAGGTCATTACACACTGCCTGATGTTCATCTTTAGCGGTTTGCTTGGCTTCCTGGCGTGCTTCTTGAAGTGCTGACTGATATTCCTTGTCCTGCTGGATCTTGTCATAAGTCATCGATTTATCAGAATAATCGGATAAGTATTGTTTAATCAGCTGTTGAGTGTTCTGCTCAAATTTGGCATTTTTACCCACAATCCCCGGACAAACTTCAGTGAGCACTTGGACTGAAGCCAGGTCTTCCTTAATAGTCAAATCTACCTCAGCAGATAAATTTTCAGCTGAAAAAGCAGGAGAGCTCAGGCCAGCAGTCAGAGCAAAAGCCAATGCGGCTACAGCAACCGTATTTTTAATCATCATGAACCACATATATTAAAGATGGATGTTGAACGATAAATATATATAATTCCGTGGCTAATACAAACAAATGTCCCAACCAGTCATTTTTTGGGACGAACGGGATTTTGCTGTGAATATATTGATATCAAATGATGATGGCGTATTTGCTCCGGGCATACAGGCACTAGCGCAGAGCTTAAAAGCCTTAGGCCGTGTAGTGGTTGTTGCACCTGAAAGCGAACGTAGCGGATTTTCCAGTGCATTAACCCTTGACCGTCCACTGCGACCGATTCAGATTGCTCCAGATGTTTGGGCAGTAAATGGTACTCCGGCAGACTGTGTTTATCTGGCCATGAATGGCTTATTTGATGTCGAATTCGATCTTGTGGTGAGTGGCATTAATAGCGGTGCCAATCTGGGGGATGATGTATTGTATTCAGGCACAGTGGGGGCAGCATTTGAAGGTCGTCTAGCAAAACATCCTGCACTGGCTATTTCTTTGTGTGGGCAAAATGTGCGTGCTTATACCTCACCAGAAGATTATCGTGTTGCAGCGCAATGGGTTCATGACTTTATTGCAGCAGGTTTGCCAGCATTGCCTGAGCGTCAGATCTTTAATGTCAATATTCCGGATATCGCTGAGCTAAAAGGAACCAAAGTGACCTTCCAAGGTCGCCGTAGCCAGTCTAAACCAATTAGCAGTCATGTGGATCCGCGTGGCCGTCAGGTTTACTGGATTGGTCTATCTGGTGAAGCAGTTGCAATGCCAAAGCATCAAGGAACTGAAATTGAATCAGACTTTCTTGCCATCGCCAATGGTTATGTCAGTGTGACGCCAATCCAGATGGATGCTACAAACTATGACGTACTTCACGAATTACAGGGTCAGATTTTAAATAAAATCTAACTAATGTTATAACTTTGTGAATAGATTGACATTGCAACCTTATTTGCTGTGTTTTTTTGCTAATCTAATCGAGTTTTTTAAACCGTATAGATGTTAGAGAGGAAGATAATGTTCCTGGTGTCACCGAAACGCTTTATTGCTTTGCCTACAGGCCTGATTAAAACGTTAGTACTCACAACAGCAGTGGTTTCAGCAGTTATCGTAACTGGGTGTGCAACCAAACCTTATATTAATAATTCCGCACGTTATGCTGCAGCACCTGATTTTTATACGGTTCGTTCAGGTGACACTCTAAGTGGCATTGCAGCACGCTATGGTCTGAGTTATATCAGTGTCGCGGAAATGAATGACATTCCTGAGCCATACCGTATTTATGTCGGTCAATCGATCCGTTTGAAAAATACCAAACGCAGTACGACTACTCAAGTCGTTGATACTTCAGCACCTATTCAGCGTAAAACTGTCGTGGCTCCAACGCCGGTAACTCCAGCGCAGACCACTGTTAAAATGACAACATCAGTAACACCAAAAGTCACTACACCTGCTCCTGTGACAACTGTACCGTCATCCGGATTACGTTGGGTAAAACCATCGAATGGTGCAGTATTGCAGCAATACAATCTGGCTTCAAATATTAAGGGCATACGTTACGCAGGTAATGTTGGTGATCCGGTATTTGCTGCTGCTGATGGTCAGGTAGTGTATGCCGCTGACGGTCTAAAAGAATACGGCAATCTGGTGCTGGTCAAACATATTAATGGCTACATCACTGCGTATGCACATAACAGTAAACTTAACGTGAAAAGTGGTCAAAATGTAACCGCAGGCCAGAAGATTGCAGAAATGGGTTCAAGTGGTACAACCCGTACCATGCTTGAATTCCAGGTACGTCTGGATGGAAAACCGGTGAATCCTGCATCCGTTTTACCGAATAGTTGAATAAAAAGGTGCAAATGCTAAATTTCACCGTATAATACAATGAGTTGCTTTTATCAAAGGATGAAGCACCTCATAAGTTTAGAGGGGAATTTATGTTAGATCAACTTCGAGCAATGGGCGTATTTGCTTGTGTTGTAGAGAAAAACTCGTTTAGCGGTGCTGCACGTGAACTGGGTATTACCACCAGTGCCGTAAGCCAGCAGATTCGATCGCTGGAGCAGGACATGGAAGTGATTCTCCTGAACCGTTCCACACGAAAATTGAGTTTGACTGAAGCAGGCCAGGCTTTTTTCTATAGCTGCCAGGAAATGTTATCCGCTGCTGAACGTGGCAAAGTCCGTATCAATGAGCTACGTGATGATCTGGTTGGTGACCTGCGTATCGTTGCAACTGCAGAACTGTGTTCAATGCATGTGATTCCGGCATTGTCGCACTGGATGGCTGCGCACCGTGGTTTGACAATGCAGTTTGAAACACAAGATCAACCGCTTGACCTGAAGGATGGTCGTGTTGATATTGAACTGCGCCTTGATCAAGTCATCGACGATAGCAATGTTGAAGTCGTTCCACTTATTCAGATTGAACAGATTCTGGTAACAGCTCCGAGTTACATCAATCAATCTGTTTTAATTACACAGCCGGATGATCTGAAGCAACATGACATTTTGTCACTCAGTCATTTGAACAATCATCAACAATTTTATTTCCAGCATGTCAATACAGCCCAAAAAGTTGAACTTGAACTGAGCTCACGACTAAACACCAATAATAGTATTGTGGCGAAGTCGATGTGTCTGCATGGCAATACCATTGCCCGCATGTCATATCTGGATGTACAAAAAGATTTAATAAACGGCTCTTTGATTGAAGTCCTGCCTGAGTGGAAATTACAACCATTTACGCTATATGCAGTCATGCCAAAACGTGAACAACAACCTATAAAAATTCTCCGTTGTCTTGATACCTTGAAACAATATTTTGGCCAGTTGTCTGGCGGACGTTTGTTGCAAATCGCATCATAAACTGCAAAGAATTAAAAAAGCCGCATCAAGCGGCTTTTTATGTTTCTGGCTTTTAAGAAATTAAGCCAGATATGCTTTAATCATTTTAACCAGACGTTCAATCAGTTGATCAGCCTGTTCCTGAGTGATGTTTAGGGTAGGCAGCAGACGTACCACATTGCCTGCAGTTACGTTGATAATAGTTTTATATTCATCACGCGCGATATCTACCAGTTCGCCACATGCTTTTGGCAATTCAATACCGATCATCAGGCCAAAACCACGAACAGTGACATTCTGATCATTAAGCTGGCTACGGAGTTGCTCAACGATATAAGCACCTTTTTCAGCTGCATTCGCCACGATATTTTCTTTTTGCATAATATCAAGGATGGTATAAACAATACGTGAACCTAGTGCTGTACCGCTGTAAGTTGAACCATGGTTCCCGGCAGTTAAAACACCGACACCACGTCCTTGGGTCATCACCGCACCAATCGGAAAACCATTACCCAGACCTTTTGCAGTGGTCAGTACATCTGGAACAATATTGGTATGCTGATACGCAAAGTATTTACCGGTACGGCCATTACCTGTCTGAACTTCATCCAGCATCATCAGCCAGTTATGCTGGTTGCACAGTTGACGGATTTCTTCCAGGTAGCTGAAGCCTTGTGGTGCAGTATTAACACCGCCTTCACCTTGAATCGGTTCAACGAAAACAGCTACGATGTCAGGGTGATTAATTGCTGCTTCCTGAATCGCTTCGATATCACCAAATGGTACGCGGATAAAGCCTTCAACCAGCGGTCCAAAACCTTCCTGAACTTTTTTGTTACCTGTCGCTGAGAGGGTAGCCAAAGTACGACCGTGGAAAGAGTGGTCAGCCACAATGATTTTTGGTGTAGCGATGCCTTGCATATGGCCAAATTTACGTGCAATCTTGATTGCACCTTCATTGGATTCTGCACCGCTATTCGAGAAGAAAATTTCTTCCATGCCTGAAACTTCAGCCAGTTTTTGTGCAGCAGCAGTCTGCCATGGTACTTCAAACAGGTTGCTGGTGTGAATCAGGGTGGTGGCCTGTTCAGCAATTGCTTCAGCAAGTACCGGGTGGGCATGACCCAGCCCACATACTGCAATTCCGGTCAGAGCATCTAGATACTCAGTACCATCTTCAGTATAAAGATAAGCACCTTGTCCTCGGACAAAACTGATCGGCTGACGGCCAAATACCGGCATCAAGTGTGAAGGTTGATCAGTTTGCACAGGAGCAAGGGTAATATTCTTCATGACTAACTCTTATCTGTTAGGTGGATTGAAAATTGAAGTCATAGATGCCATATATAGACATAACGACAGGACCTATATAAGCAAAATCTCAAACAGAATAAAAGCTGAATTGTAAATAAAACATGAAATATTGTTTTAGACATACTGTTTTAGTTCATTTTGAGTATAATGCGAAGCAGATTTATTGAGGATATATCAATGACTGAACAAGCACGCGATACAGAAGCGTTAATTCGTGACCAAATTGCCAAACACGCAGTACTTCTTTATATGAAAGGCACACCACAATTCCCACAATGTGGTTTCTCTGCTCGTGCGGTTGAAGCACTCAGTCAAATTGGTCGTCCATTTGCTTATGTGAATATTCTGGAAAACCCAGACATTCGCGCAACTCTTCCAGTTATTGCGAACTGGCCGACTTTCCCACAATTGTGGATCAATGGTGAATTGATCGGTGGTAGCGATATCATGCTCGATATGTTCCAGAAAGGTGAATTAAAGTCTTTAGTTGAACAATACAGCCCGGCACCTGAAGCTTAATAGTTTTATTAGACTTGCAGATGTTAAAAAGCGCTTCCAGAGAAGCGCTTTTTTATGACTGAAATTTAACACTTAAAATGGAAAAGGGCAGGATTAGTTTTCTGCCTTATTCTCAGAGGTTTCAGATTTTTCCAGTTCTTTTGATTCAGCCGCAAGTGCTGCTGCAAGCGCATCTGGATCTGCCTGAATATCCTTTACTGGTGCTTTGTCTTTTTTCTTTTTCTTCTTTTTTTTCTTTTTCTTTGGCTCTTCTTCCTCAAGCTCGGCACCATCTTCAATAGCTTGCCAGTAATCCAGTTGTTCCATCACCGCAGCATAAATCGAATGCTTGCTGTAACGGCCTTTCTTGTCCAAGGTACCAACCGGACGTGCCATTAGAATTTCCAGTGCTTGATCGATGGTATCAATCGCATGGATATGGAACTGACCTGCTTCAACTGCTGCAATTACATCTTTACGCAGCATCAGATGCTGCATGTTTTGACGTGGAATAATCACACCTTGCTTGCCAGTCAAGCCTTGCAATTTGCAGGCATCGAAGAAGCCTTCAATCTTGGCATTTACCCCACCAATTGGCTGTACCTGACCAAGCTGGTTCATGGAACCGGTAATTGCCCAAGACTGGTCAATTGGCAACTGGCTAATGGCTGAGATCAATGCAGAAAGTTCAGCCACAGTAGCACTGTCACCATCCACCTGACCGTAACTTTGTTCAAACGCCAGAGCTGCAGAGAAGTGCAGGGTTTGTTCACGACCGAAATGTGCTTTCAGGAAAGACGCCATCAGTAATACGCCTTTGGCATGTAGTGAACCACCAAGTTCCACGCTGCGCTCGATATCCAGAATGTCACCACCACCTTGATAGACCGATGCAGTTAAACGTGAAGGTAAACCAAATTCCACGTCCGCATAGTGAATGACAGAAAGGGCATTGATCTGACCAAGACGGTGACCACGTGTCTCAATCAGCTGGGTACCACGAGACAGATCTTGCCAATATAGCTCACGTAAATAGCCTAAGCGATATTTGCGATGATCTAGGGCAGTATTGATGTGTTTTTCTGAAACCATTTTGTCATCAGCTTTAAAGGCATGATGATGCGCTTCACGAATCAAATCCCCCAAAGTCAGCGCATGTAATGACAAGGAGCTTTGGTCTTCAGCCTGACGGCTTGAATCAGTCAATAAGGCAGCCAAAGCAGAACGGTCAAAAGGCAACAGTTTGTCTGCCTGAACATAATCTGCAATGAGCTGCATATAAGCCTGCTCATTTTCGTCATTACGTTGTAATGTATCTGTAAAGTCAGCACGGATTTTAAAAATACTGCCCAGCTCAGGTTCGAGCTCCAGAATTTCATAATAGATCTCTGGTTCAGCTAGTAACACGATCTTGATATCAAGTGGAATTGCCGCTGGCTCAATTGAAATACTGCCAGTTAACGTTAGCATATGTTCTAAAGAAGACAGTTTCAGCTGACCAGATTTCAATGCACGTTTTAGGCCTTGCCATGCATACGGTTGTTCTAAGAGTTGCTCGGCTTCAATCATCAGGAAGCCGCCATTGGCACGATGCATTGAGCCTGGACGGATCAAGGTGAAGTCAGTGGTAATCGTACCGTTCTGGGTTAACTGTTCTACATGACCGAGCAGGTTATAATGGGTTGGGAAATCTTCAAAGATCACCGGCGCACCGCTGTTTGGCTTATATGTCACAATGACATTGGCCTGATAACGGGACGGCACACGACTGAACAGGCCAGGAGTAAAGTCATCTTCTTCCTGTTCCAGCACAATCTCGACATTATTAATGATGTCTTCCGCATAGAATTTCAGATATTTATCCAGGCCTTCCACATCTTTAAATTTAGCTAGCATCTGTTCAACACGCGGTACAACCACTTGTTTGGCAATCTCACGGTTGAGTACCTGTACACGGTCACGGGCATCATCTTCCAGATCACCGAGGTGCAGGCCCAGGCGTTCCAGTTTTTTATCCATGTAACGCATGTTGGAGGCAATTTCAGCGCGATCTTTATTGCTCAGTGCATTCAGATCATCTTGTGTCATTTCCTGTAACTTGTCATCTTTGAGATGAACCGGTACAAAACAGTGCTCATCATTGCGAGAGATCAGCTTTAGATCGAATTCTTCACCTTCACGGGTCAGTTCAATCAGCGCCTGCTGCTGTTCATCACCGGTTTGCTGACGGATCATTTCAATACGGTTGTAATAGGTTTCCGCAGTAAAACGACGTTCCAGCTGTTTAAGAATGGTTTGCCAGCTTTGATGCAGCATTGCCTGGAATTTAGGACCTTGACCTGCAGGAAACTGCAATGCAATCGGTTGGCGAGAATTCTGGAAATTATTAACATACACCCAGTCATTTGGTGTTGCTACTGTTTTGGCATGTTGCTGTAGCAGACGTTTGACCATGGTGCGCTTGCCAAGACCTGCGGTTCCGACAGCAAAAATGTTATAGCCTGAATATGGCAGGGCAATCCCGGCTTCAACTGAGGCACGTGCACGATCCTGACCAAGAAAATTATTGAGTGGTTTAATACGCTTGGTCGACGCCGGAATTTTATCCAGTTTTGGAATATGTGTCAGTTGCGTGGGCTGCAAGCGGGTTTTTTCAAGAGTAGGTTGTATTTCGCTTTGTTCAAATGCTGTCTTTAATAGTTCAGCATGGTTTTGTTGTGCAGTTAGGGTAGTGTTAATCGTATTGGCGGTTATTGAAGAATGAATTTGATCGAGTCTCTGGGTCACTGTTGATGTCCAAAACGAAATAGTGCATTAATGATTTAAGGTATACAGAATTAGCCGGAAAATTCAAGCCAACATGTCGCTTTTGGCGTAAAAAAATAAAATGATCTATGCAGAGAAAATGGTAAATCTTGTTGAAAGATCCTGTATTAAAGGATTGAATAGCAACTACTGGTTTTTTGCGGAAAATAATAAAGCAATGACAACACAAACGACGGGTTGGAAATCCGCCTTTACAGCCTTCTTGGATCGGCGTGCGCTGATCATGCTGTTTCTGGGTTTTTCAGCCGGTGTGCCGATTCTCCTGATCTTTTCAAGTCTGTCTCTCTGGCTCGGTGAAGCGGGTATTAGTAAAAGTGCAGTAACTTTCTTTAGCTGGGCTGCCTTGGGTTATTCCTTTAAGTTTGTCTGGGCACCACTGATTGATGAACTACCAGTGCCATTCCTGACTAAGGCTTTAGGTCGACGTCGTGCCTGGTTGCTGATCGCCCAAATTCTGATTGTTTGCGCGATCTGTATTATGGCTTTTTCAGATCCGGCTTTAGGACAACTACATCTTCAGCAGATGGCGCTTGGTGCAGTCTTGCTTGGCTTTTCCGCAGCAACTCAGGATATTGTGATTGATGCCTACCGTATTGAACTGGCAGAAACCCAGATGCAGACCGTGCTGGCTGCAACTTATAACGCAGGCTACCGTATTGGTATGATTGTCGCTGGTGCGGGCGCATTGTTCCTTGCTGCTTACCTAGGTACCGCAAAAGGTAACTATATTTATGACGCCTGGAAATGGACCTATTTGGCCATGGCGGCTGTGATGTTGGTGGGGATTATCACGACGTTATCAATCCGTGAACCGCAGGTTGATCGGGTGCGCAAAACCTATGTGCGCAGTGATTATTTCCGTCTGGTCGGGGTGTTTTTTGTTGCAGTCATCGGCTTTGTATTGAGCTATATATATTCAGGTAACCTGGTGAGCATGTTGACTGAACAGTTTGCCATTCAGGATACCTTTGCATTATTTACTTTTGAATCTTTGCGTTTTATCGGATCTGGTGCAGTCGCATTTGGTGTGGGTGCCGCCTTGGTGAAACTGGGTGCGGTGAACCGGGAAATGGCCTATGAAACCTGGGTCAATCCGGTTGCGGATTTCTTCAAGCGCTATGGCCTAAAACTGGCTTTGGTCCTGTTATTGCTGATTGGTTTTTATCGTGTTTCAGACATTATTGCTGGTGTGATTTCCAATGTGTTCTATCAGGACATGAACTTTAGCAAGGAGCAGATTGCTGAAGCAGTGAAGGTCTATGGGGTGATCTTTTCCCTTTTGGGTGGTTTCCTGGGAGGATTATTGGCCCAGAAGATGAATATCATGAAGCTGATGTTTGTCGGTGCCATTCTGGCCTGTTCTACCAATCTGATCTTTATTGGTTTGGTTAAATCCGGGCAACAGCTAAATCCGGTAGATATTCAGGTTGGACAGCAACGCTATCAGGCAGACACGGATGAAGTTGGTTACTGGAAAGTGAAAGTACCAGTACAGGTACTCGCTGATGCCAAGCAGATTCAGGTTCAGGCGGCTTATGCCAATGCTAATTCGACTAATAGTACAGTTAGCCTGTCCATGCCATATTTGCTGCAGACTTCAGGTAATGCACAGCTGCAGGTTTTACCAATTACCAGCGACAATACCCTTCATGCTAATGAACAGGGAAGTATTGTGGTTCGTGGTCAATATGTCGGTGAAGCTTTACAAGATAATCAGAAGATCATTTATGAACTGAATGATGAGCGTTTTGAAGCCAAGCTGGAAGAACAGGGGGTGTTTAGTACAGCTATTCCAGCAGAAAAACTGAAATCTGCGCCAGCGCATTTAATCAGTGCGGTACTAATGGAGGATGGGCGAGCTGTTCAGCAAGTGACACATGTCTATCAGACGAGCACTGATGCTAAAAATACCAAGATGCTTGATGTCGATATCCAGCCACTGGTTCCTGTGGATGTGAATCGTAATACTGATATTGAAGTGACAGGCAAGGTGATCAAGCCATATAGCGATGCCTGGCTGTATTTTGCGATTATCGTCGATAACCTGGCTGCCGGTCTGGCAGGTGCAGCATTTATTGCCTTCTTATCCAGCTTGACCAGCGTATCTTTTACTGCAGTCCAATATGCGATTTTTAGCTCACTTATGACGCTAACCCCTAAGATTTTAGGGGGATATTCAGGTACTATAGTCACCAATATCGGTTATCCGAACTTCTTCCTGATGACCACATTGATCGGGATTCCGATTCTCATTTTAGTGGTCTGGGTTGGAAAATTACTCGGTGAACACCAAAAACAATCTGGCAATAAGGATGAATAATATGCGCATGCTGCATACCATGTTACGTGTAGGCAATCTGGAACAGTCATTAAAGTTCTATACTGAAGTGCTTGGTATGACTTTACTTCGTAAGCGTGATTATGAAGAAGGTCGTTTCACTCTGGCATTTGTAGGTTATGGTGATGAAGAAAACCATACCGTGCTCGAGCTGACACATAACTGGGATACAGACAGTTATGAACTTGGCAATGCTTATGGTCATATCGCGATTGCAGTCGATGATGCTTATAAAGCCTGTGAAGAAATCAAGGCACGTGGCGGCAGGGTAGTTCGTGAAGCTGGCCCCATGAAAGGTGGCGTGACTGTAATTGCCTTTGTTGAAGATCCAGATGGTTATAAAATTGAACTGATTCAGCAGGACCATAACGCACGTAACAACTAAGTGTTAATTAGATAGCATGATATGTGAAATGTATTCATGTAGAGATGAAAAGATTACATCAATCTGAGTGCATAGCCTGGGCCCGGTATCTGTTAAGATAGCCGGGCATTTTTATATCAAACAATAAAATTTAAGGGATGAAGGGATATGCTTAAGTTATTGGCATTGGACCGTTTTACTATACTGCTTTTTATAATGGTGATACTTGCCAGTTTTGTTCCGGTATCAGGACAGGCGGCTGAAATCTTTTCATCTATTACCACGATTGCGATTGCTATCTTATTCTTTCTGCATGGTGCCAAGTTATCACGTGAGGCCGTAGTTGAAGGATTGATGCACTGGAAGCTGCATACCTCGGTGTTCGCATTTACTTTTGCACTGTTTCCTATAATTGGTCTGTTGGCCAAGCCGGTCCTGGTTCCGTTATTGGGTCAGGAACTGTACTGGGGCTTCCTGTTTATGTGCTTCCTGCCATCAACAGTACAGTCTTCGATTGCCTTTACTTCAGTGGCACAGGGTAATGTCGCCGGTGCAGTGTGTAGTGCCTCATTTTCCAATATTGTTGGTATGTTTATTACCCCAATATTAGTAGCCTTTTTTATTTTGGGTCAGTCACAACATGGTTTTGATCCCACCTCATCTATTATGCAGATCACTTTACTGCTTCTGGTGCCATTTATCCTTGGACAAATTCTGCGTCCTTGGGTATTTCCACAAATGAAGAAAATGCCAGAAATCGTTAAGTTTTTTGATCAGGGTTCGATTCTCATGGTGGTTTACGGCGCATTCAGTAGTGCCGTTGTGGCAGGGCTGTGGCATCAGGTAAGCTTAACGACCTTATTACTGCTCATTATTGCCTGTTCAGTCTTGCTGACTGTGGTGATGCTGCTGGCCCTGTTTGTGCCGCGCTGGATTGGTTTTGATAAAGCGGATCAAAAAACTATTTTTTTCTGTGGTTCCAAGAAAACTTTAGCCAGCGGCGTGCCGATGGCACAAATTCTGTTTATTGGTCAGCCAATTGGCATGATTGTATTGCCAATCATGATTTTCCATCAGATTCAGCTGATGGTTTGCGGCATTGTTGCCAATATGTGGTCCAAACAGGTTGAAGTTAAAACTGAAGAATAATTCGCATATTAAATCTGTTTCACGTATAATATTGCCCAACTTGTTGTGCTTAGCTCTGACGGTATCCGTCTCGGTGGGCCAAAAGAATGGTCTGTTGTGGTGTTGATCTGCCTGAATTTGATTCTGGCCTTTCCTCAGTTTCTGAGAGTGATCAATTGCGATGACAGCAAAACCTTCTTGATCTTTATGGAGAATCGACCATGCGCGCCGATATTCACCCAAAATATGAAAAACTAGTTGCTACTTGTTCATGTGGTAACGTAATCGAAACTCGTTCAGCTGTTGGTAAAGAAACGCTTTACCTAGACGTATGTTCAGCTTGCCACCCATTCTACACTGGTAAGCAAAAGAACGTTGACACTGGCGGTCGTATCGACAAGTTCAAACAACGTTTTGCTGGTATGTCACGTTCTGTTAAACGTTAATACCCAAAATGAAAAAAACGGGCAATTTGCCCGTTTTTTTGTGCCTGAAATTTGTGAATTCACAATATTCAGGCTTGGTACAGGCGCTTAGCGCTCCTGTACGTCAATCAGATGATCCAGTTTTTTCTGGAAGTAATCCCCTTGAATGAAGCGTGCATCGACATTCCAGGCATTGGCAAAGGAAGTCATGTCATTCAGTTCACGTAAAAGAATATAAACTGGTTTGACTTCCAGATAGCCAGTAATTTTTTCCTGCAGTTCCTCGGTATTGTAATTCAATTGCGCAGTGAGCTGTGGATGGATCGTTAAGGCATTTACATCCATTTCACGGAGCAAGGTTTCACTATATATCGAATTGCCGAATTCACGAATCGCAATCTCTGCGCCATGGTCACGCAGAATACGGATATATTTCTGCGCATCCTCGCGGTTCAGAATCAGATCCTCTTCAGCAAATTGTAAAGTGAGAGGATGCTTTAATTTACTGCGAATAATCGTAATCAGCTTGGAGATAAACTCAGGAAAACTACGGTCTTTGAAGAGCACGGCACGATTCAGGTTTACGATCAAGCGGGCTTCAGGATATTGGGTGATAAAGTTATGCAGTTGCTTGCAAGACTCGACCAGAATCCAGCGATCTAGCTTGATTGAAAGTTCATCATCTTCACGCAGTTCCAGCAGCTTGGAAATATCCTGCCATTTATTTTCAAAAATAAAACCGCTGGTAACCTCATAGGTATACAGGTTGCTATCTTCCTTGTCATACAGCTGCTGATATTTCAGATGGATTTCGCCACGCTCCAGGCATTGACGCAGTGCATGCAGGATTGAACCTGGCATCGCTACAGGTGCTGCCGCCGTGGCTGGTGTTACAGGCGTTGGAACTGGTGCAGATACTGGACTAGAGGCTGACTGGGCTGCAGCTGGTTCGGCAATACTGAACTCCAGACTTGGAACAGTTTCTGCAGGTGCAAGCATATCCGATGGAATATCCAGCACAAATTCGGAAGACTGTTGTGCTTGAGGTAATGGTGTAGAGAAGGCACGAGCAATATGCTGATCCAGCTGTGCCTCATCATGTAGTTCACCGTCGAGTTTGGTATAACCGATGCGTAAGTTCAGAGAGCAGGTCTGCTGATTGACTGTAATCAACTGCGGTTTGGTTAATGCAGCTAACCCAATCAGTTTAGATTCCAGAATTTCCTGAGAATCGGCCTGAATGACACCGACCAGGACATCATGTTCCAGTTTAAACAGCGATACACGAACCTGTTCTTTCAGGAAGTTCTTAACTTCATGGAAGTAGCCTGTGTAGATCGCCCAATCTGCATTGAGAATTTGAGACTCATAAGCAGCAAAAGAGAAGGTGATCAATGCATTGGCATTGGCAGGCTCGCGGTTCAGCTCGCGTTTTAGTAATTGTAACGTACTTGGCTTGACTGCTGCTTTTTCAGTTGTTGTAGCAGATTGAGTTTTCGCAGTATCAATCGTTAGCTGTAAAGCATCTTCTTCACTGGTAGAAGCCAGGAACTCAAGCTTGAGGGGGTTGACTGCAGCAATCTTTGGATTGGTTGAATGAATTTCAAAACCACCCAGCTCGAACTGACCTTGGGAAATTTTCTTAAAACGGGTCTTAAATTCGTTTAGATCTTGTGGCTGTAACAGATCGAGTAAAGGCAAACCGATAATGTCATCTTCAGAATTCAGGCCAAACAGTTTCAGGTAATCTTCATTGGCCTGAATGTGAATGCCTTCCTGAATGGTGGCTACCGCTTTGTTACTGTCCTCAACCAGTAATTGTGCCTGAGTTTGTGCTGTTTCCAGCTCTTCTATTAAATGTTGCTGCGACTGGGTCAGACGGCTGAAAGACAGGGCACGTACCAGACCGAGGTAAAAACGTTCTGGATATTCCAGATTCAAAATGTCATACACACCCTTCTGGATATAACCGGTATATTGATTAGCCTGATAGTCATCAGGTTTAAGCAGCAGAATCGGTAAGTTTGGCTGTTTCGATAAGCGTACCAGACTGAGTGCCTGTTCATATTTCAGGTCATACGCACGGCCAAAGATGATCAGGTCCCAGTTGAAATTCAACTGCTTTTCAAAGTTTTGCAGGTCATCCAGCAGAACTGCATCCACCTGATATTCATTGGCGGTCAACAGATCACGAATCTGGTTAAATCTAATTTGATTATCATCAATAATCAGTAAACGTGTTTCTGTACGTTTTAACTTTTTAGACAATAATGGATTTCTCACTTCAATGCTTCCCATAAGTCGTGATTATTGATTTCATTCATTTGCTTGTGAATAAAGCCTTTAATGATCTGTTCTTCCTGATCATTCAATAATTCATAGTCAAATCGAATAAAGCTTTGTGTGATCAGCTGTGCTTTGGTCAGATAGATTTTTATTTCACGACCATCAACACGCAGGTGAATCGTCTGTTTTTCCCTAAACATCTGTACACCTGACACAATAACACTATTCGAAATCTGATCTAGTTGGGTTATCTGTACCAGTAAAGCTGGCTGATAATTTTTCAGATGACGGTCGGTCCGTGCATAAACTGCACATGGGAACAGGTCTTGCGCCAGAATTTCCAAGCCTAGTTCCAGACTTTTTTCTGTTGACTGTTTGATCCAGCGGATCACACCACCACGCCATTGGCTTTGGGCATTTTCCTGAACCAGAATAAATTCGCCGGTTTTCAGATTCGATGGGGTAAAGCCGGTCCACTTAATCCGGTAACCATTGACGCTGATGTCCAGCACTTCGGCATGGTGAATCTGCTTGGCTTCACGATCTAAGGCTTTGATATGACTAAATGAACCTGGTACGGCATTTTCTGATGCACTGATAAAGCTACTTTCACTCTGGAAGTTATAGCCGCCTTCAACATCTAGGGTTTCATGGAAGTTTTTGCCCTGAGACAGATAGAAATGTGCAGCAGACAAACCAAAACAGATATTGATATGCGCTGAGTATTCATAACGCTCATGACGACGTTCCATGGTTGTGGTCAACAGGTTATAAATATGAAAATGCAGCGCTGGGGTGAGGAACAATTTCTCATTACGCGACAGATACTGGGCATTTTTGGTTTGTGTACCCGCCAGATGTTCCATCAGGTTCTGAGTGGCAATAAATATGCTCGGCTTGAAATGATCATTCAGACGCGAGTTATATACCGGTGGCAAGTCTTTGCTGCTATCGACTGCATAGCGGGACAGGGTAGTCTCTTTAGGTAAAACCTGAACCAGTTTGGCCCAGTCAAAACTGCAAAGATACAATCCCTGAATTTCTGCCGGTCGGATTTGATGAGTATTGAAGATTTCCAGCAGGATCAGCTGTGCATACGCATTCGAAATATTCTGTAGCTCATGCTGAGTACCCAAGACCTGATTGATATTGCTCTGATGGAAATTATTTTGCATTGCAATTTCAAGCAGCTGATGAGCTGCAAGCCATTGGCCCATCACTGGCTTGCCATACAGCATATGCTGTTGATACAGCAGCAGGCTGAGCTGTTGCAAAGCATAGTAAATCGAAACCATACGTGCCGTGGTCAGACTTTTCTTTTTTCCCAGTTTAAATAAAGAAAAACTGCTGTGATTCAGCTCATGATTACAGCGCTTGGCAATATCAATATAGGCCTTGGCAAAATGACTACGCAACAGCATCGCCAGTTCAATAATCTGGTCATTACGGTCAGTAGTAATCAGGCCTTGATTGACAAAGTGTTTTTCCAGGCTAGTCAGTACATTTTCAAGAGTCGGATGCAGTACCTGAATCAGGTCAAAACGCAGGGTTTCAGAACACTTCAGTTCAGAGATTTCCAGTAGGGCACTGAACAGTGACTTGGAGGATGTCCCCAGTTGCAGGATCGAAATTCCTGCCACCCATTCCTGCAAGGCTTTTACATTGGCTGGACAAAAGCTCAGTTGATCCAGTTTAAGTTCCGTCGGCGTTTGAAAAATATCTGAATTATGTTTACTCATTTATTATTTAACTCAAAATGTTGAAACCCCAAAAAGCGGTGTCTTATTTTTTTCGCCCGCAATTTCCCGAACAAGTTTAGGTACCAAATACCCGGGTAAGTTCGCTAAAACTTCTGTATAAATCTCGTTTATATGCTTAGGTGACAAATCAAAATGATGCGCCCCTTTTACTTTATCAAGTACATGTAAATAATACGGCATCACTCCAGCTTCAAACAAGCGATAACTTAAATCGACCAAAACTGGTGCAGTATCATTTACTCCTTTGAGTAACACTGCCTGATTAAGTACTGTAATCTGCTGCTGAACCAACTGATTCAGTTTGCTACAGGTGTAATCATCCAGCTCAGATGCATGATTTGAGTGTACCACCAGAATAATACGTAGCCTACTGTTTTTTAACATGCTTGTCAGCTCGTCATCGATTCGGCTTGGGATTACAATCGGAACTCGTGAATGTATTCTTAAGAATTTAAGTTGAGTTAAAGTTTCCAGACGTTCAATCCAGAGTTTTAATTTCCGGTTAGAAAGAGTGAGTGGATCACCACCACTCAGGATCACTTCATTAATATCTGGCTGGCTTAGCAGATAGCTTTTAATATTTTCCCAGTCTTCATTTTTAGGTAAATTTTCTTGATAAGGAAAGTGACGTCTAAAGCAATATCGGCAATGTACGGCACAGGCTCCGGTCAGGGTCAGCAGAAAACGTGACTTATATTTATGTAGGACGCCTGGCTGCTGGTTAGCCTGTTCTTCACCCAAAGGATCAGTAACAAAACCCGGATGCTCTTCCAGTTCCAGATGATGTGGCAGGACTTGCAGTAACAGGGGGTCAAGTGGATTGCCAATCTGCATTTTGCCAACAAAAGCACGTGGTACCCGTAACTTGAATTGTTCTGATGCCAGAATTGCGCCAGAAAGTAGCTGCTCAGGTGAGAGTTTCAGTTGTTGTAATAATTCCTGCGGATTTGTGATCAAGTCACTCAGTTGTGACTGCCAGTTTTGTTCCTGATAGAAAAAGTCTGTCATGTGGGAAGAATAAAGTAAAAGTGGAAGCGATGAAGCTGAAGCGATTAGTTTAACAGTTTATATATAGTATGAATGTGCCTGTATTGGATAAAGTTTGACGTATTAGTTGAGCAGATTATATAAAGCTTTGTCTTAATGATCAGCAGATGGTAGGGACTGAATAATTTGTTCAATGGTATGTCTGACTGTAACTTAGTCAGTGAAGGTCTGTTAAATAGGAATTTTTCGTTGCGGCCTGGTGTATTGGTCATTTAGAATACGCAACATTAAATGAATGTGCATGTGGCAACTACATGTTCGTGTCAGACTTGCTAAATGACATTGCAACAGCCCATAGCATCAATAGATTAAAGTTAGTAAGTTTGGAGTGCGCCAGTCATGGCCTATTATTCTACGAATGATTTCAAGTCAGGCCTTAAGGTTATGCTTGATGGTAACCCATGTTCAATCATGGAAAACGAATACGTAAAACCAGGTAAAGGCCAAGCCTTCAACCGCGTAAAATTACGTAACCTTAAATCAGGTAAAGTGTTAGAAAAAACATTTAAGTCTGGTGACTCACTAGAAGCTGCTGACATCGTAGAAGTAGAAATGGAATACTTGTACAACGATGGCGAAATGTGGAACTTCATGGATCCAGTATCTTTTGAACAGATTGCAGCAGACAAAATCGCAATGGGCGATGCAGCAAAATGGTTAAAAGACGACTCTAATGAAAAATGTACCATCATGCTTTGGAATGGCGTTCCTTTAACAGTGAATGCACCAAACTTTGTGGTATTGCAAATCGTTGAGACTGATCCAGGTGTACGTGGTGATACTTCTGGCGGTGGCGGTAAGCCAGCGAAACTGGAAACAGGTGCGGTAGTACGTGTTCCATTATTTGTTCAGCAAGAAGATAAAGTTCGTGTTGATACGCGTACAGGTGAATACCTAGAACGTGCATAATGGTCTGAAAATAGACTATTATCAAAGGGGATGATGAAAATCATCCCCTTTTTTATGCCAAAGTCTTAGAGGCAACAAAAAAGAACAGGCGTAAAGTCGCAAGGGAAAACAGCAGTACCTCGAACAAAAAGAATCACGCTGATTTAAATGCAACAGATATGAGGGATTGAATGGAAACTTTACAACAGAAGTCGAGCATGACTTCGAAAATTATGTGGCTCCTTGTAGCCATTGTCGGGGCAGTATCCTTTGGGATTCTTGCACTTAGCCGTGGAGAGCATGTCAATGCGGTCTGGCTGGTGCTGGCAGCTGCCTGTGTATATAACATTGCTTACCGTTTTTATAGTTTATTTATTGCCAATAAAGTTTTTGAACTGAATGAACGCCGTTTAACGCCTGCCCATCGTCTGGCTGATGGTCTGGACTATGTACCCACCAATAAAGGGGTGCTTTTCGGTCATCACTTTGCCGCGATTGCCGGTGCAGGCCCACTGGTGGGGCCAATTCTAGCAGCACAGATGGGTTATTTGCCTGGGACCATTTGGTTATTAGTCGGTGTGGTACTTGCCGGTGCAGTTCAGGATTTTCTGGTCCTGTTTATTTCTACCCGTCGTGACGGTCGTTCTCTCGGTGAAATGGCCAAACAGGAACTGGGTACTTTTGCCGGTATTATTGTCATGCTCGGTGCCTTAGGCGTGATGATCATCATTCTGGCGGTATTGGCGCTAGTCGTTGTCAAAGCCTTAACCAACAGCCCATGGGGTGTATTCAGTATTGCCGCCACGATTCCGATTGCAATATTTATGGGTATTTACATGCGCTTTATCCGACCAGGACGAATCGCAGAAGTCTCCATTATTGGTTTCGTATTGATGATGCTCGGCATTATCTACGGTGAAAATATTGCTCAACATCCATACTGGGGTCCATTCTTTACCTTGTCAGGTACTGAACTGACTTGGGCATTGATTATCTACGGTTTCATTGCTTCTGTATTGCCGGTATGGTTGTTACTTGCACCGCGTGATTACTTATCTACCTTCCTGAAAATTGGCGTGATTGCGGGTCTGGCGATTGGTATTCTATTCGCGATGCCAGAAATGAAACTGCCAGCAATTACCAAATTTATTGATGGTACTGGTCCTGTATTTGCAGGTTCAATGTTCCCATTCCTGTTTATTACTATTGCCTGTGGTGCGATTTCCGGTTTCCATGCACTGGTTTCATCAGGAACCACACCAAAGCTGGTCAACAACGAACGCGATATCCGTATGATCGGTTATGGCGGTATGTTAATGGAATCTTTTGTGGCGATCATGGCCTTGATCTGTGCTGCGATTCTGGATCCAGGCATTTACTTCGCGATTAACTCGCCAGTCGCATTACTTGGTACTACGGCAGAAAGTGCAGCAGAAGCAGTACGAACCCTTGGTTTCGTAGTAACCCCTGAAGCCTTGACTTTGCTGGCGCAGGAAGTCGGTGAAAACTCGATTCTGTCGCGTACTGGTGGTGCACCGACTTTCGCGATTGGTATGGCGCATATCATTACCGAAATCTTCAATAGCCGTGAAATGATGGCATTCTGGTATCACTTTGCGATTCTGTTTGAAGCATTATTCATCCTGACTGCTGTTGACGCCGGTACTCGTGCCTGTCGCTTTATGGTTCAAGATACCGTAGGTATCGTGATTCCTGCAGTAAAACAGTCACATAATTTCTTTGGTAATTTATTAGGTACAGCTGTCGCTGTCGCTGGTTGGGGCTTCTTCGTTTATCAAGGCGTGGTCGATCCACTCGGTGGGATTAACAGTTTATGGCCACTGTTTGGTATCGGTAACCAGATTCTAGCTGCAATGGCACTCATTCTGGGTACTGTGATTCTGTTCAAAATGAAAAAACAGAAATACGTTTGGGTGACGATTATTCCAACTGTATTCCTGTTCATTACCTCAATGACTGCAGGCTGGCAAAAGATTTTCCACGAAAATCCGAAGATCGGTTTCCTTGCTCAAGCTGACCGCTTTAACACGGCAATTGCCAATAATGAAATTCTGGCACCAGCAAAAACCGTGGCTGAGATGCACACAGTGGCATTGTCGAATCAGATCAATGCGGGTCTATGTGCTTTCTTTATGATTGTTGCTTTCGTCATGCTGTTTGCTGCAATTGGTGTGATTCGCCGTGCTTTGGCAAATCCGGAACCAACTGTACATGAAGCTGAAGCGATTTATCGCGATCCTACTGAGATCAAACCTACAGCACATCACTAAGGAGACTGGTATGAATCTGAAATTTGCCAAAGGCGGAAAAGCGGTGATCTACAAGATCATTAAAATGACCATCATGTCGCAAAAGGATTTAATCCTGAACCCGAAAAACTGGTCACGTATTGCGACCCTGTGGCAACGTTTGCAGCAGAGTTTCCGTTTGATGGTCGGAGTGCCTGATTATCAGACCTATCTGGAACATATGAAAAAACATCATCCAGATTTGGAAGCGATGGATGCTAAAACTTTCTATCGTCATTGTGTGGATGCACGTTATCCCTCTGCTGGCGGTGGCATGAAAAAATGTCCATGTTAATGAATCAATAAAAAAAGTGCCTTTCGGGGCACTTTTTACATTTTACGAAAGCTAGAGAGATTAAATATTAGATGGTTATACAAGTCTATGCGCTGATTTATATTTATCATCAAGTTTAAACTTTATACAAATAACTTAAAAATATACTTTTAAGATATGGCTTTTATACCTGTAAAAATGAGAATGATAAATTCGTTTCGTGACTTTGGAAATGTAGAGAAACCCAATTAGATAATTTGAGGCAATTTATCTTTACTGAAGGATTGGAATATATTTTAAGCAGCTTCTAACTTTAGAGAAGTTAATAGGCAAGATTAAAATATTTAAATAAACCGTTTTTATTGGATATTTCTGATGATTAGGTAAATGACTCAGTGTAAAGATATATTATTGGTCTTTAGTGTGGTTTAAATTCAGTGTATGTTAATCACAAGTATCTATTTTAATGAGAAAATTTGTGATGTGGGGCGTAAAGCAAAAAGCAAATCATGATATAGCGCACATAAATACTCAGCTTGAACAGCAAATTGCCAGCTATGCTCCCAGCATTGAAAAATTCCTTAAAGAAATTAATGCAATTGTGCTGGATAAACAGGCACAAACCCGGCTGGCATTGTGTTGCCTGATTGCTGGTGGACACGTTCTGTTTGAAGATTTGCCGGGTTTAGGTAAAACCACATTGGCAAGCAGTCTATCTCATCTTGCCGGCTTAAAGTTTCAACGGATTCAGTTTACCAATGACATGCTGGCCAGCGATGTAATTGGCATCAACATGTTTAATCAGAAAGAACATCAATTTGAGTTTAAGCAGGGTCCAATCTTTACCCAGATTCTTCTGGCAGATGAAATTAACCGTTGCAGCCCCAAAACCCAAAGTGCTTTGCTGGAAGCGATGGAAGAAGGTTATGCGACAGTCGATGGAGTACGTTATGCCTTGCCTAAACCATTTTGGGTGATTGCAACACAGAATCCATTATTCCAGAGCGGAACGTATGCTTTGCCAGAATCCCAGCTAGATCGGTTCTTGATGCGTTTATCTTTAGGTTATCCATCCCGACATGCAGAAAAACTGTTATTGCAGCAAGAATCCCGCTTTGCCCTGATTGCCACCTTGGCGCATGTGTTCCGTGAGGAGCAAATTTTAGAGCTGCAGCGACTGGTTAATCAGATCTATATCAGCGAACCCATACAGGAATATTTGCTAGATCTGGCTGAAGAAACCCGAAAAAACCGTTATGGATTATCAACACGTGGCTTATTGGCATTAAAACGGGCAGCTCAGGCACATGCTTTGATTGAGAATCGTGCTTTCGTCACACCGGATGATGTACAAGCTGTGTTTGTGGCAGTGGCTTCGCATCGTTTAGGGTTGAGTGAGGCAGAAACCTTAAATCTCATGCAGCAAGTGGCGATAAGCTAGGAGCCAGATCTTGGGAAAGTTTTGGCAGAACTGGTTAAGTAAACGTTTTCAGTTTGTACAGCAAAAACAGCTCTCACAACGTGATGTGCTAGTCTTTATCTATCAGCAGGGCTATCTGTATCTGGTACTTATTTTCATCACCTTTATTGCAGGTGTAAATTATGCCAATAACCTGATTCTAGGTTTTTGCTTTCTGATCAGTGCCGTACTGTGTATCAGTTTTTATCTGACTTTTAAACAGCTGCATGGATTGAGTATCGAACTGCTTACGGATGAAATCGGGCAGGTGGGACACGACCTGAATCTGCATTTCCATTTTCAGCAACCGGTTGCACAATCACGATATTTGTATATTCAGGCAGGTGAACAGCTTTATAAGGTATTGGTCAATCAGACCAGGCAAAAATTTAGCCTTTCCTTTTATGTTGAACAGCGTGGAAAATTTGTCTATCCGGCCATTCAAATATATTCAGTCTATCCTTTTGGACTGGTAAGAGCTTGGACCTATCTTTATCACCAGCGCTTTGCCTGGGTAGCACCGAAAGCCCAGTATTCGACTGCTGAAAATAAGCAACATTTGCCAAGTTTTGAGCCAGAAATGGATGAGTTTCGAGAACTACGAAGTTATCAGGCAGGGGAATCATTGCAGGCTGTTTCCTGGAAACAGGTAGCGCGTGGGCAGGGTTTATATATTAAGGTTTTTGAACAATATCAGAACCAGCACAGTATAGAGATTCATTATGCACATATGCCAAGCCCATCGCATGAAGAAAAGCTGGAATGGATGATGGGGCTGGTCGAACAATGTGAACAACAGCAATTGGCCTATAGCCTGCATTTGCCCCATGCAGAACTGGCTTCAGGTTATGGCGCTGAACAGATGCATCAGGCCAAACTCTTATTGGCACAGGCTTAAGAGGATAGACATGATGAATGCAAATATCCGCACAGCCATTTTGCTCAGTCTCAGTTTAATTCTGGTTGTACAGGTGAGTTATTTGCCTGCAGGACTCAGCATCATCTTTGCCCTGATGCTGGTATTACTCTGGTTGAATCTGAGAAAGCAAAAAACTTTTCCTAAAAAATGGACCCTGTTGCTGACAGTCATAGCACTTGCAGTTATTTATTTTACACATCAAAGCTTTTTGGGTGTAGATGCGGGTGTTGCCGTGCTTTCCACTTTCTTATTTGCCAAGGCTTTTGAAACCCGTACTAAACGTGACCTGATTATTTTATTTAACTTTGCCCTGTTTGTGGCGGCGAGTACTTTCCTGTATAGCCAGTCTTTTATCATGGCTTTTGGGATTCTGCTTTGCTTACTAAGCTGTTTCATTGGCTTATATCGTATTCAGGTAGGTGAATTTAAGCAGGATTTACAGGCTCAGGAGAACGCATTAAAACAAGATGTTAAACATGTCGGCAAATTTGTACTCTATGCACTGCCATTTTTTATTTTACTCTTTATCTTTTTTCCACGTTTGCCACCGATGTGGCATATCCCCATTCCTGAAAATAAAGGGGTCACCGGAATCAGTGACAGGATGTCTCCGGGAGATATTGCCCAGTTATCTCAGTCAAGTGCATTAGCGTTCCGAATTATAGGGGATGTAAGCAAGCTACCTCCGCGTGCAGAATTATACTGGCGTGCCTTGGTATTAGATGAATATGATGGTCAAACCTGGACCAGTAGTGCAATCAATCAGCAGCCACAAATCCGCCAACAGAATGATTCTGCCTCATTGGCATCGGGCTGGGATTATCAGTATCTGGCTTCAGATCCGTCCGTACTCTGGGTGATGGGATTGGATAAATCAGTCCCTTTAGAGCGTCGTTATTATAACCGTTATGATTGGGGAATTGTACCGCGTCGTTTAACTCAGCGCGTGGAACCTGTTCAGCTACGCTGGGTAGGAACAGAAGTAGAGCAGCCTAATTTAAATACTAACTATCTGCAATATATGAATACCCGAACCCCTGCTCAATATGATTCTCAAACTCAGGCACTGGCAGCAAATTTAGTTAAACAGAGCGAGGGTAGTCAACAGCGCTATATCCAAAATGTGTTGAACTGGTATCGAGAGAATAATTTTGTATATACCTTAACCCCAGGAACATTAGGCCAAAACCGGGTGGATGAATTTCTGTTTAATGCGCGCCGTGGTTTCTGTGAACATTATGCCTCCAGTTTTGTCATGCTGATGCGTTATGCAGGAATACCAGCACGTGTGGTCACGGGGTATCAAGGTGGTTCACTCGCACCTGATGGCAAGAGTTGGGAAGTGCGCCAGATGGATGCGCATGCCTGGACTGAAGTCTGGGTGAACCAGCACTGGCAGCGAATTGATCCTACTGCCATTATTGCTCCACAACGTATTGATAATGGTATGCAAAACTTGATGTCTGAAAATTCAGCAGTTTTAGGTGAGGGTAGAACATGGACAACACAGCAATATCAGTTTATGACCAAGTTGAGGATATGGAGTGACTATGCCAGTTATCAGTGGCAAAGTAAGGTGGTAGGTTATAATGCAGATTCACAACGCAGCTGGATGTCTAAACTTGGCTTGAACTCTGCTTATGCAGCTGTGTGGATACTTATAATAGGTATTGCATCTTTGATCGCATCTTATTTCTTATGGATTTATATTCAAAAGCGAAGACAGAATTCACCATTCGAGCTAGCCATAGAGCAGCTTAATCGTTCCCTGCTTATTCAGATGCGTAAGCAGCCGGCTGAAACATTTAAACAGTGGATGCTTCGAATATCAGCTTCCTTAAGCTCAGATCAGGTTACGTCTTTTTATGAAGCTATACAAATCTATGAGAGAAATCAATTTTCAGCTTATAAGCCTGACCAAAAGGATATTAATAAATTCAGATACTTGCTTAAAAAATGTGCATATACACTGAAAAATAAAGGAAAAAACTTGTCTTAAGATTCAAAAATTTATAATATGCGTAACATTCTAGGTGTATAGCTCAGTTGGTTAGAGCGCTACGTTGACATCGTAGAGGTCTCCAGTTCGAGTCTGGATATACCTACCAAGATTAGATTATAGATGTATTTATATGTACTTATATAGTCACTAAAAGCCCCTAAATTCAATAATTTAGGGGCTTTTTTTATATTCTATGCATTTATATGGATCTATATAATACAGCCCTATTTGTATCACCACGTGTATCACTGTTTAATAATCTAACTCGGTGATACAAGGTATAGGGCATGTTACGGAAAGATATAAAGAAACGACCACTCAGTGAAAAAACATTATCTTCTTTAGTACCTGAGGAAAAAGACTATAGAGAACTCGACGGCGCTGGCTTATATTTTTTAGTCAAAAAATCAGGTGTTAAAAATTGGCAGTATCGTTACAAGAATTCTGAAGGTAAATGGGCTTGGATGGGTCTTGGTTCTTACCCTCAAGTGAGTGCTCAACTTGCTCGTCAAAAAGCACGAGAATTTACTTCAGCTCTTTCTAAAGGTGAAAGCCTGAAGTCGAAGAAAGTACTGCTCGAGGAACGAAAAGAGCTTGAAAGCTTTTACTTTGAAAACCTAATGAGAGAGTGGTTGGACACTAAATCAAGTAAGTGGGGTGAGGCAACATACACGAAAGCTCAAAAATCTATTGAGAAGCACATTATTCCAGTATTTGGTCAAGGTAATTACAAAGAGATTACGCCAAAAGAGTGGTTTGATTTTTTCCAAGGACTACAACGTACTTTAGGCATTCATACTCAGATTGAGAAATTGGTTTCATACGTACGTGGTTGCTATGACTGGGCAAAGTTTAAAGGCAAGATAAATTCAAATCCAATAGAAGGCATGAGCAAACATCTAGATGCCTACGAGTCAGGGAACATGGATTTCGTGACTGTTGATGAATTACCAGCTTTACTTAAGAAAATTCGTAATAATAAAAAGCGCGCCATCGGCATTGGTCTTGAGCTGCTCATGATGCTATTCCCACGTCCAGGTGAGTTAAGGATAGCAAAGTGGGAGCAATTCGATTTTAAAAAAGCCTTATGGACCAAACCTGCAGAAATGACCAAAACACGTCAGGAACATCAAGTCCCACTATCTAAGCAAGTCATTACATTACTCACAGAGTTAAGATCCATTCAGCCAGAGTCTGAGTTCTTGTTTCCGAGCCGTCTTTCTGTCAATAAAACGATTAGTGATATGACATTCAATCTAGCTCTGAATCGCTTGGGGTATAAAGGAAAACAGAATCCTCACGGTTTTAGACATCTTGCAAGTACCATTTTGAATGACGCATTCAGTAATCAAGAACAAGTGATAGAAGTATGTTTGGCGCATAAGAAAAAAGGTGTCAAGGGTGTTTATGATAAATCACAGCATTTAGATGAACGCCGTGTGTTGATGCAGTGGTGGGCTGATTATTTAGATGAATTGGTCAATTAAAAAGTAAACCTTTTTCTTGAACTTAGAATAAAAAATCTCTGGAGATTTTAAGAGCTGTGATCAACTGCTCTTAACGTAATTTTTCAGACATAGTAATGAGACGTACCGAGTTAAAGAAAAAAGGTTATTTGGCAGATACAGTTCTTACTGCACTAGAAGTGGAAATGCAAGACTATCGATTATGGGACAGTCCAAATTTATATTTTTTTGTAAAAGCAAATGGCAGCAAAAGTTGGCAGTTTAGGTATAAAAAAAGAAATGGAAAATGGGGGTGGAAAGGGGTAGGAGCTTACCCGACTATTAAAGCTAAAGAGGCAAGGGTAATTGCGAGCGGCTATCTGAAAGAAATAGAAGCAGGTACATTTTTAGAAGTTGATAAGTACAAGTTATCTTCACTTATAGAAAGCTTACTTGATAAAAAACAAAAAAAATGGAGCCCTAAAAATTTTTCTAAGATGCAATTATCGATTAAAAAACATATTTATCCTGAATTTGGAAATCGTGATTTAAGAACGATTAAAACCATGGAATGGTACGAATTTTTTGCGAGATTAGAATATGATTTAAAAATCCCAGCACAAATGCGCAAACTACTTAGCTTTGCAAGAGAGGCGTACGATTGGGCTTGTATATATTGTGAATATAAAGAAAATCCTGTGCGAGAGGTACAGGGATTTTTTGAACGTCATAAAAGTGGAAATTTCAAATTTGTCGATTTAATTGAATTGCCAGACCTTCTGTCTGCAATTCGTTCATATTCTAGTCGTAGTACAGCAATAGGTTTAGAATTATTGCTTTTACTCTTCCCACGCCCTGGTGAGTTACAACAGGCGAAGTGGGAACAATTCGACTTTCATCGGAAGATTTGGATTAAACCTGCAGAGATGATGAAAAATAAAAAAGAACATCGTGTGCCTTTGCCAGACCAAGCAATTATATTGTTAAAAAGATTAAAAGAGATACAGACACCATCCCCATATTTATTTCCCTTACGAAATGATCCAATGATGGCAATGAGTGTGGATACCTTCAATGAAGCGTTAATATCTTTAGGCTATGAGAATAAACAGCATCCACATGGTTTTAGGCATTTAGCATCAACAACGCTTAATAATAAATTTAGTGAAAAATATCAAATTATTGAATCTGCACTATCTCACGTTAAACAGGGTACAAAAGGTATATACGACAAAGCAGAGCATTTCCAAGAACGAGTTGATCTAATGCAGTGGTGGGCAGACTATGTCTATTCACTGAGTTAATCAATCCCTGAGAAAATTTAAGAGTCACCCCATGGGGTGACTTTTTTTTCCAGTTTTATATCAAAATAATTTTAAAATTTTGGTCTCTGATACGCTCTATTTAATATCTTTATTTGAGATTAGAAATGGATTGTGTGATTGATAGAAACGAATCAAATTTAATTGAAAACACTGAACAGACTGAAGTATTAAACATTGTTCAGATAAAGCCTTTCTTATTGAGTTACAACACGGTATGTAAGCTTCTAGGTATAGAAAGAAACGCATTGCGAAGATTAATGAAGAAAGATGATCGATTTCCGAAACCATTAAAAATGGGATTATCACGTCAAGCAGCTGTCTATTTTGATCGGGAAGAAATTGAAGCTTGGTATCAAGGGTTTAAAGAAAGATGCCGAGGTCAAAATGAGAAAATTTAAAAAACTAAAAAGGATTTTAAACATGGCACAAAAATCTGGAAAAGGTTTCATTAATAAGAAATATGCATTAGTAACCAAGCTATATCAGCCGTATATCAATATGGAAGTAAACCAAGTCGATATAGAAGATATTATTTTCAATATTGATAAGAAAGCATTGATATTGGGGGATGGTTTTTGGCTGAAAGTAGAGAGAAAGACTTATATCTTTATTGGTAATACGGCGCTTTGCGTGTACGTGCATCTCAAATACGTCGGAATGGATGAGATACTTCAGCAACTCTATGGAAAACGAGAGTTAACTGAAGAAGAGAAAGAAGAGTTACTCAAAATAAGGTATTCTTGAGTTGGGAATGACTAAGGCATAGGAATTCTATGCCTTTTTACTAACTTCTACAAAGTTCCCAATATGGGACTTAAAGCTTAAAAATAAATTATTAAGTACCTTTTTAGGGACTCAGGGAGGGTGCATGTTAAGTAAGTCAGATTCTCCTCGATATATTGCAGAAGAGTTTGGAAGAAGACTCAAAAGATTAAGATTGAATAAAAATTTGCGTCAAATTGATGTGGCTGCACATTCGGGTTTATCTCGTAAAATAATTCTGAATGCCGAAATTGGAAATGTTACGCTCGAAAATCTTATTCAAATTCTCTATACACTAAATGCCTTAGACGATTTGGATAGTTTTTTGCCAGAGCCACCTTTATCACCAATACAGCTTTTAAAACTAAAAGGAAAGGTGAGGCGGAAAGCTTCAAAATCAACGGCGATGAAAAAAGTAGATGAAAAAGATTTGGGCTGGTAAGGGATATTAAATATATTAATTTAACCTGAATCCTTCTTAATCCAATCATGTAGAAGAAATGTGTAAAATCGATCCTGGTCGTTGAAGACATAGGTTGTGCGGTAATTCCCTTATGGTTTCAACCACCTTTTATAGTCTGTTTGGGGGTTAAGCTATGTTTAATATTGCAAAAGCGGTTCAAGAACGAGTGAAAGGATTTCACCTTGGACATGTCTTTTCTGTGGACGAATTTACACAGCTTGGCAAGACTGAGGTAGTTTATCAGGAGCTCTATCGTTTAGCTAAGCAAGGTGTGATTAATCGCATTCAGCACGGTGTTTATTATAGACCTGAACCAAATCATATGTTGAAGGGGCGATACTTGAGTCCTGATGTTTATGAAGTGGTCAAAGTGATTGCTGAAAAAAATGGTGAACTCATCCAAGTTCATGGGGGTATGGCCGCGAATCGTCTTGAATTAAGCACTCAGGTTCCAGTGATGGATGTGTTTTATACCTCAGGTAATTCTCGTGAATTTAAGATTGGCGGCACTCGGGTAAGATTGCTGCATACTAAAAACAGCAAATTTTTCCAACATCCATTTGACAGCCGTGTAGGAGTAGCTATATCAGCATTACTCTTTTTGGGAAAAGAGATTGTTGATTTGAATATGGTTAAAAAGCTTGAGAAGATGCTTACATCTGAAGAGCGGATATTGCTTTATCAGTCCTCTTTGCCGATGTGGTTGCATGAGTTACTGGATGAGCAAAAGACAAAGTTCTACTTTTAAGCCAATCAATTTAAATTAAAGCCCTTAGCCTGTTAAGGCTAAGGCCAGTTTTGTCACTCAGGATACTTAGACCATGTTAATTCAAAATATGGTCCATCTTTAAACTTATTCTAATCTCCATCCAAATCAATTGAGACACTAAGTCCTGAAACTGCTTTTTCATAGCATCTGCAATCTGATGAGAGTATTTCCAATCTTAGTAAACCGTATCTGCAACTCAGGTTGCAAGATCAAATGCATGAGCTGCAGAATGTCACATCCTAGTAATGACTCATAGGCTTAACCATGATTCAGGTTAATTTATAATATGAAATTTAAAGAGCATTCTTATTAGTGAAAGGAATTAAGGATGCTCTCTATTCTAAAAACTATGATTTATTCAGACTGTATAACCATATAAAAAATTGATAATAACTCATTAGAGAGTTCTTGATAATTGATAATCCCTTGCTTGTTAAAGCCATATTTTTCAAAGTACTGGTTGTCCGTAAAGTAAGCAACTGCTTCAAAAGTATTGAGGTGTTGTGCTACATCTAACTTGTTGCAAAATATCGGATTGAACTGAAGTTGTAGCGCCGTAGCTTCAATGATTTTTGTCGCAATAATTTTAGAAATTTGACGGACATTTAAATTTCGAATTACTGGATGGATCGAAAAAGGGATATGACTCGGTGAACTGCTCATAATAGATTCCAAGATAATTTTACTTAAATGGTCTGTTATGAAAGAATGCAAAGGTAAAACGTCGAAATTTTACATCTTTCATTTCAGTGATTTGAGATGAAAAGCATGAGTGCTTTATTGTCGAGATAAGGCACTCATGCACATACACTATTCTTCATATTAAATTTCCTCTTTTAATTTCTTTTGATGATGTCTTTTTGTCGAAATAGACAATAAAATACTGACAATATATATATTGAAAATTGTCGATATAGTCAATTTTTATTGTCGATTTATGGTGTTTTATGCTGGCTGAAATGGATTCTGAGTTGTTTTGTGCTCGGCTCAAAGAAATAAGAAAACAAAGAAAATTGACTCAGCAAGAACTTGCTGAAAAGTCTGGTATTCCATCTACGTCGATTTCACATATTGAAGCTGGCTCTCGTAAGCCCTCTTTAGAAAATTTTTATAAGCTCGTGGTTGTCTTAAATGTGTCTGCTGACTATCTACTAGGGCGCACAGCACGTAGTTCAGATGTAGGTAACGATCTAATTGCTAAATCAATTCAAGAGTTACCTGAGTTGGAGAGAGAGATGATTCAGAAATTTATCTTGTCTTTGCAAAAGTAACGTGAGCATCAGGCTAACTCATATTACCAACCGATCTTATAAGTCTTAATTTGGTTCCCACTTAAAAAACAAGTGGGGACTTAGTCCATGAGTATGGATATATATTTTACAAGACATATGGTTGCTAAAAAAACGTAGAATATACAGCAAAGAATTCAAACTCAGCATTGTAAATTCCTGCAAAGATCCTCATGCCTCGGTTGCACTGAAGCATAGTCTTAATGGCAACCTCGTCAGTCGTTGAATCATGAACATTCATCATGATGGTGTATGTAGAATCCTGTTCATATTAAGCCAGTCAGCAAAACTGAAAGGGCTGGATCCGTATGCCTATCTCAGTGATGTGCTGAAAAGGTTACCGACGCATTTTACAGGTATTTTTATGTGCTGATCTTTTTAGAGTTTAGCTATATCACGAAAATAATATTTTGATAGTTCAAACTACTAATTCCATTCTTTCCCATAATCTGCCAAAGACGGTTCTGCATTTGCCACATACAAAATACTGCTCTTCCCTGTTTTAAGACGTGTAATTGCGGTATAGAACAAGGCATGGTCTTTGAGTTGATAGATTTTATCCCAAACCACCAATAGCGCCTTAGCTTCCCAACCTTTAAAACTGTGTACCGTACAGACTTTAATACGGGTATCGCCTTTAAAAAACCACATCTTTTTTTGGCGAGATTCAATCGGATCTTTAGAAAAAATATCAATATATTTTAAACCCAGACACTCTAATACTTTGCAGACCAACAATCCAATATCATGTGTCTGTACAAGAATGGTCATATCCGAATGACTTAACTCTAACTGAATGACTTCATTCTTAAAACTCTTAAATTCATCTAGAAACGCAGTTTCTGTGATTTCAGGTAAATTGCGCCATACTAATGTAGCCTCTTCGATGACACCAAAATCTAAAGCACCTTGTAGCTCATTTTTAGACTCTGACTTAATCACTTTTTCTACTGGTAAGAAGAGCTCTGCATATCGGTTGGCTAAGGGAATCAAATTATCAGGTAAACGATACGTCTGTTTTAGTTCTGCCCAGGCTCCACGAAAACCAGCATTTTTCATGACATCATCTGTCCACAAATCAGCAGATGCATAGATATCCTGTGTTGTATCAGCACATAACAACATTTCACCGCCATCGGCTAATAATTTCTTAAGAATATCCCACCACTGAGGATTAAAGTCTTGCCCTTCATCCACCAAGATTGCATCATATTTTTCTGGTTCACTTATATCTAAAGCATCTTGTACTATACTGCACAATGCAGCTGACGATGGGAAATCAGAGACTTTAGCATTTGGATCTTTTTTTAATGCTTCTTCCGCAGTTTTTTTTGCATTTATGAAAACCTCAGCATACTCACGCTCTAATCCAGCGTCATAACACAATCGTCGACATAAATAATGAAAATTAATCCAAGTCGCCGCTTTACGTATATGTGGATATTCACGTACTGCTAAATCCTGAAGGTAATTTAGTAGTGTGATATTAAAAGTGACAATCAAAACCGACTTTTGCTCTTTCAGAAGTGTTGCAGCTCGCCCTGCAACAACCACAGACTTACCTGATCCCGCTGGACCTTTCAAACGCCTAAAGCCTGAATCAGTTCTTTCTTTAATAAATTTAAGTTGTTGGGGATTATAATTTAATGGTTCTCGTTGCTCTTTACTTGATTCTGGTTCTCGAAGCCATACTCTCAATTGCTCAGCAATGATGTTATTCATATACTTAGATGATATTCGGGCAATACCCGTTGGAAAATTTTCAATTAATCCTTTTTGAAAATTATCTCTTCCAAAAACAACGTAACTATTATGTTTATCATCTTCAGTCGGTTTAAATATCTTACGATTCCGACTTTGGAATAATGGATAGAATAATTGTTCAATCTCCTTTTCAGATGCCGATGGCAAAACAAGTCCGCAAGACACCACCACTCCGTATTCACGGCGACTTAGAATAGGACAATAAAGGTCTAAAATTTCTTTTCGATATAGTAATAATTGATCAACAGGGTTTTTCTTAACATACGAAATTTTTTCGCCTTGGGAGTTTACTGCATAAAGGTGTTTTTTCCCGTTACTAAACTCTTCAATGCCATATTGCATGGCTTTGAAATCCCAATTTTTAACTTCAAAAACACCAATGCCAATCTTAGGATGCAAAATGACGATATCAGGACATAAACCATTCAAATGAGGTTGAATATAAATCTCCCAACCTTGCGGTAAATACTGATCTAAGTATTCAATAAATTGAATTTCACCAGCCTCTAAAGGCTGGCGTAATTTATCCCATTGATCTTTAGATGGAGAAATTAAACGGTTATTCATCATTTAAAGCATTTTTCTTATCAGGATGAACGAACCACCATAGAGATGTTGATACAAGTGCTATGGGAACTAATACATACTGGATTTTAACCCCTACATAATCCAGCATAAGGAAGCATAAAATTAATAATATCCAAGAAATTCCAGCAATTGTGCCAAAAAAATTGGCTAAAGTGGAGCGAATTTTGAATAGCATACTACCTCTATCACTACTAAGAATTGATCCAATATTAATAACTGATGTTACGCAGTAAGTGTATTTTTTGGTACTTTCACCACAATATGTTGTGGTTGAATTTTTGAAAATTTACAACATATATGCTGGGTGCGTAAAAGCAGTTAATAATTAGATTTTAATATACTCTGCCTTAAACCCACTCTAAGATAACACTAAAGATTCACATAAATGATTATATTTTATACATAATTTTCCAGAAAATCGTAAATAAATGATCTGTTTTACTCTTCCTGTGTAATCTCTTTTCCAAAGCCTCAATCAAAGTATCTCGCTTTTCAGTAATCTCATCTTCAACATCAAAAAATTGTTGTCGCATACGGCGTTTTTCTTTTTCAGCCTTTTTGATTTGCTCTTAGATATTTCACTCTTGTTCAATATCATTGGCTTGGCGTGATTCTCGTTTCAATGCATTAATCTTAAGTTTAATATCATCCAACATTTTTTCAGTCGCCAACATACGATCTTTAGCCGATTGTTCTCACTTATTCCTTTCCTTGCGATAGGCTTAGACTCCGCCAGATTCCAGCCAGAACTATTTAATCAATCGTGAAAGCTGTTGCCGTTTCCTCGCAGTTTTACTGGTGGGTTGCTTTAACTATGCCATTAGGTTTGATTAAATTGCCAGGATTTGGATTTTATTGTCAGTTATTTACACTTAAATACCAATAAGTGGTTCTAACAGACAATTCATAGCAAAACCTATCCATTAAGTGGAATAGACAGGTATTTGATGTTATTTCTCTTACATTCTTTGTTACTTTGGTGTCATAGGGTGTTCTGACAGATCCAAGCGGGTATTTTTTACTGCCAATAGGGTGGAAATGCATAACCATTTTGTGGTAATTCACTGCCAAAATTGCACAATGGAAATAGAGAATTTTTTTTTTAATAATTAACTTTTTGAGCCTGATTTTTATAGTGTAATGAAATGCCAAATATAGTGTAATGCACCTATTTTATAGTGTAACGCACCCCAAAAAATGGGATTTTTATAGTGTAACGCACCCCAAAAAATGGGTTTTTTATAGTGTAACGTATAGTCAAATTATAGTGTAACGCACCTTTTTTTATAGTGTAACGGTAGGAATGTATAAAAAATAATCAAGTCTAAGGTCTTTTCTGGGTGACTTTAGGTTGAAGGTGGTTAGGATTGTACATTTTTGATCAAATTTTAAGCGCATGGTTGTTTGTTAATTTGTAAAAGCAGGGTGCGTTCATATCAAAATCGATCATTTTTAGAAGGGAATTTATGCGACAAAATGACGCATTGGTTAGAGAATTAACTCTGTCTTTGAAACTTAACAGGAAAGTTTTGAGGACCTCGGCTTTATGATTTGATACAAGGCAGCTAAGCCCCATAAAACTTCGATGAAGATGGCTAGACTAATTTTTAAATATTCGGGTAATTTCTTAATCCTGAATTAGACTTATGTACAAAAGATTTTTCTTAATAAAAATAACGTGAACTGATATGCTTGTTTGAAGGGGAGCTTTGTATAAAAGCATAATAAAGTACAGATAGTTGCAAATAATATGATGAATTTAGCTGAGTCTCAGTTTGATTTTTTAAAGGACGTAGATCCTCTGATGCATGCATTATTGGTGAGTGCGGAAGCAGCATACTACACAGCACCAGCGCATACACTTGTACAAACCCGAAAATTTGCTGAGATTCTGGTTAATAAAGTAGCCCAATCCAATCAACTTGAAATCCCTGAGCAGGCAGATTTTCTCTCCCGTATTCGTTTACTTGAGAATAGACTCAAGCTGAAAGCTGATTTTATCTCTGTTTTACATACCTTGCGTGTTAATGGTAACAAGGGGGCGCATGATGCCGAAACCGATCATAGTGATGCTTTAACGTCTCTGCGGTTATCATATCGAATGGCACAGTGGCTCTATATTCTGACCACTCAAAAAACCAAATTGTTTCCTGAGTTTAAAGCACCTGTCGACCCAACACTTGAAGCGCGGCGCATGCGTTTTGAGTTGATGGAATTACAGCAGGAGTTGCGTACGGCACAGGACAAGCAGGCTGTTCATTTAGATATTCAACATAAATTGGCAGCACTGGAAGCTGAGAATTTACAGCTTAAGCAACAGCAGCAAGTTGAAGCACAATTACTACAGGCTCAACTCGCTTTCTATGAAGCAAAAGTGAAAGAGCTGGAACAGCACGCGCCTCAATCTAGCATTGAGATACCTATCGAAGATGGGCAATTGGATATAGCCAATGCTTCATTTGAATTGTCCGAGGCTGAAACACGAGAGCTCATTGACCATCAGCTTCAGCTCGCAGGCTGGCAGGTAGATACACAGCTTTTAAAGTATAGTAACGGCGTTCGTCCTCAAAAAGGTTTAAACCTTGCAATTGCAGAATATCCGACATTATTGGATGGGGAAGAGGGTTTTGCAGACTACGTTTTGTTTCATGGCTTAATTCCGGTCGCAATTGTTGAAGCAAAGAAAAAGAACAAAGCGGTCAGTCACTACATTCGCCAGGCTGAACGTTATTCACAAGGTTTCCAATTTGAAGCAGATATGCAGAAGCCATACGACAGCGCGCCGTGGACATCTGAAGAAAAAACTTTTCATATTCCATTCGTGTATTCATGCAATGGCAAGAAATATTCCAGTCGTTTGATAGATGAGAGTGGTATCTGGTTCCGTGATGTGCGACATCCATCCAATATAAGTAAAGCGCTGCATGGTTTCCATTCTCCAGAAGGCTTGAAACAAAGGCTGGAACAGAATATTTCAATCGCAGATGCATATCTGGAAAATACAGATATTTTACCATTTAATGACCGTCCCTATCAGCGTGAAGGCATTAAAGCGGTTGAGCGCGCGATTGCGAAGTATTGTGAACGCACATTGCTAGCCATGGCAACTGGTACAGGTAAAACACGTCTTGCCACTGGGCTGATGTATCGTCTACTAAAAAGTAAGCGGTTTAATCGGGTACTATTTTTGGTAGACCGATCTTCTTTAGGTACACAAGCATTTAAGGCCTTTGAAGCTGAAGTGATTGAGCAAGGTAAGACCCTCGCACAGATTTACACTATTGCTGACTTAGGTGTGGATGGTGATACGAACGTAGATGTGCAAGTTGCAACTGTACAAAGTTTAGTGCACAGACTCTTTAATAGTGATTCGCCTCTGCCGATTGATTTCTATGACTGCATTATCATTGATGAAGCACATCGTGGTTATAACTTAGATAAAGAAATGACCGAAGGTGAAGAAAGCATTCGTGATGAAGCGCAATATTTATCTACGTATAAACGGGTACTGGAATACTTTGATGCGACTCTGATTGGTTTAACTGCAACTCCAGCACTGCATACTACCGAGATTTTTGGTAAGCCTGTATTTACTTATAGCTTTACGCGCGCCGTAGAGGAAGGTTATCTGGTCAATTATGACAAACCTATTCGTTACATCACTAAGCTGAGCCAAGCTGGTATAGATATTCCTCAAGGCACATCTGTCCAAGTGATGACGAATGCTACAGGCCAAAAGTCTACGGCGCTGTTACAGGATGACATGGCATTTGATGTGGCTGATTTTAACCGACGTGTGATTGCACCTGAATTTAACAAGGTTATCTGCCAAGCGTTAGGTGATGATTTAAATCCGTTAGGTGATGAGAAAACCATGATTTTCTGCGTGACAGATCGCCATGCAGATCAGGTTGTCTTGCTCTTAAACGATGTATTTAGAGAGAAATATGGTAAGGATTGGAATACCGATGCTATTGCCAAAATCACAGGCAATTCAGACCAACCTGAAAAACTGATTGAGAGCTATAAAAAGAATAAGTTCCCGAATATTGCTGTTACTGTAGATTTGTTGACTACAGGTATTGATGTACCGAAGATCTGCAATCTGGTATTCATACGTAAAGTCCGTTCACGTGTGCTGTTTGAACAGATGCTCGGTCGTGCAACCCGGTTATGTCCTGATATCGGTAAAACAGAATTCCGTATATACGACGCCGTAGATATTTTTGCGACCTTGCAAACGGTTAATACCATGCAGCCGATTGTTGTGCGTCCAAATATCAGTATTGATCAGCTGATTCGTGAGTTAAGTAATCCGGAGTTGATGCAGAAAGCTAAAGCAATCAATGTTCCTTGTATTGATGAAGTAAAACGTACGCAAGCGGATATCGTTCTCGATGAATTTATTCAGAAAGTGACCCGTATTTTAGGTAAGGCTGAGAAGTTCAAGCATCATCCTGATCAGGTTAAGCTGCGTGAAGCACTTGGAAAAATCAAAGAAAACTTTAAGGTTGACTCCTTTAAGCTACCACAAATTCTGCGTGCTAAAGGTGTGGATGATCTTGGTATCTGGCTACAGCAGAACAGTGCAATTTTAGAAGCACGTTTGGCTGAGGTTCGTAGTGCACTCGGTACACTGGATTTACCGATTATCTCGGATGAGAAAGATGAATTGATCGAACGTGTCGTAGATACGGCACATCAACAGCCTGAAGATTATCTGGAATATTTTGATAGCTTCGTTAAAACAGCTGTGAATGACAATGCTGCGATTAAAGCAGTCGTAACACGACCATCTGATCTGACTCGCGAGCAGTTGCGAGAACTGGAAAACTTGTTGACTAGCAAAGGCTTTACCCAAAGCAAGCTAACCCAGGCACTAGGTGGCAATGAGTCCAATCAGACTTATGCATCACAGATCATCTCTATGATTCGCCGTTCAACATTGGGTGAAGAAATCTCTTCTGTCGAAGAGCGTTATCAGCGGGGTCTAAACAGGATTTTACAGCAGCGTGCATGGACGGAAGATCAGAAGCAATGGTTGGCACGTTTAACCCTGTTTATTGCCAAAGAGGTGGTGGTTGACAAGAATATGATTCACCATCAATTTGCTAAAGACGGCGGAGTGAAACGCCTGAGCAAGTTGCTTGATAGTGACGTTGAAAAACTGGTCGATGATATTCATGACGGGTTGTGGCACGCCTCTTAACTGCTACAATCCTCGCGCAATAAAATTTCTATATTTTTCACTTTTTTGATGAAGTACAGCACATGACACAAAATGACATTGTCCAAAAGCTCTGGAATCTTTGCGACGTATTAAAAGATGATGGAATTAACTATAGTGACTATGTATCTGAACTGGTCATGCTGCTCTTCGTGAAAATGGTCGATGAGTTAGATGATGAGTTTTCTACACTTGCCAAGATTTATCCTGAAAAATATAAATGGTCGCATTTTAAAGATCATAACGGTATTGAGTTACTGAATTTTTATAAGCAGATGTTGCTTGATTTATCGCAAAATCAGAATGAGCTGATTGCATCAATTTATGCCAATGCTCAAACACGTTTACGTGAACCACGGCATTTACAGCAGTTGATCAATGAGTTTGACAAACTGGACTGGTTTAGCATTAAAGCGGATGGTCTAGGTGATCTATACGAAGGTTTATTGGAAAAGAACGCTACTGAAACCAAGTCAGGCGCAGGTCAGTACTTTACCCCACGCCCACTCATCAATAGTATCGTGCGTTGTATGCAACCCAAGCCAAGTGAAGTGATTCAAGACCCTGCATGTGGTACAGCAGGCTTCTTGATTGCTGCGGATGCGTATATACGACAGCACCATGATTTATATGCACTGACTGAACAAGAAACTCAGTTCTATACTTTAGATGCATTTGTTGGTGTAGAGCTTGTACCGAATACGCGCCGTTTAGCACAAATGAACTGTTTGTTGCATGATATTGGTGGTGAGCAAGGAGCAATTAAACTCGGGAACTCGCTTGGTCCTGTAGGGCAGGCTTTGCCAAAAGCTGATGTGATTTTAGCCAATCCTCCATTTGGTACGTCTAAAGGTGGTGAAGCAAGTATTACCCGTGATGATTTGCCATTTAATACCTCAAACAAGCAATTGGCATTCTTGCAGCACATTTATAAGAACTTAAAACCAGGTGGTCGTGCTGCCGTGGTCTTACCAGATAACGTGCTGTTTGAAGCTGGGCAAGGTACAGCAATTCGTCAAGATCTGATGAACAAATGTAATGTGCATACGATTCTGCGTTTGCCGACAGGGATTTTCTACGCACAAGGCGTAAAAACCAATGTGTTGTTCTTTATCAAAGGAACAGAAGCCAACCCGCTGCAAGATGAACATTGCACTGTAGATACTTGGGTGTATGACCTGCGTACCAATATGCCAAGTTTTGGCAAGCGTACGCCATTTACCGAAGCACATTTAAAAGGTTTTGAAGTTGTCTACGGCACTGATCCTAAAGGTTTATCACCACGTACTGAAGGTGAATGGTCGCTCACGGAAGAAAGCCAAGAGCAAACACTTGAGAACAGCCGTTGGCGTAAGTTTAGTCGTGAATGGATTAAAGAGCAGAAGGGTGATTCTTTAGATATTTCATGGTTAAAAGACAATGACGCCGTGGATGCTGCGAATTTGCCTGAACCGCATGTATTGGCAAGTGAGGCGATGTCAGAACTAACTCAGGCTCTGGTTGAATTAGATGCGTTAATGAAAGCCTTAGGTCAAACCGATGAAGCGAATACGCAAAAGCAATTGCTTGCAGATGCTTTAGGTTTAAATGCTGAGGAACAGGTATGAGTTTAGAGAATTTGCCTGTTGAGTGGAAAACTACAGATATTGGTCAACTTGTAGATGATATGTTTGGTGGATTGAGTCCTAAAACGACAGATTATCAAGTATCAGGGGTTTTAGCATTAAATAAAGGGGATATCAAACAGTCAGGTACCCTCAAAATTAAGAATTCTGCTAATTATTTATCTGATAACTTTATTGGCTCTAATACAGATAAAATTGTTCAAAAAAATGATGTATTAGTGACTTTACGTGATTTATCTCAAAAAGCTGATTTTCTTGGTTTAGTAGCCCTTTATAAAGGTTCACAAAAGGCAGTAATTACACAGGGAATGTATAAATTACTATTAAATAACGCATTGGATCGACGTTATCTAATGTGGTATTCAAATAGCCCTTTGTATCGTTTGCAGGTTAAAAATGAGAAAGTTGGAGCAACGCAGGTTCATTTAAGAAATGATCAATTTAAAGACCTGAATATTCCATTACCACCAATTGCCGAACAACAAGAAATCGTTCGTCAGCTTGATGTGATGCTTGCTCAAGTGGAGCAGATTAAAACGCGTTTAGATGCGATTCCTGCCATTCTTAAAAAATTCCGTCAGTCGGTTTTGGCAGATGCTGTGAGTGGGAGGTTGACGGAGGAGTGGCGTGGTTGTGATGATTACACAATTGATGAATCAGGTTTGGAAATTCCAAATACTTGGGAATTAAAACAGATACAAGATATCGCTGATGTTAAAGGTGGTAAGAGATTACCAAAAGGTGAGGAACTTGTTTCTGAAAATACGGGATATCCCTATATCAGAGCAGGTCAGCTTAAAAATGGAACTATCATTGCAACTGAAGAGGCTCGTAGTACACAAATGTATTTACGACCAGAAACTCAAAAATTGATAAAGAATTACGTCATTCATAAATATGATGCTTACATTACTATTGTTGGTGCTTCAATTGGTGATGCAGGTATTACGCCTGAAAAATATGATGGTGCGAATTTAACTGAAAATGCAGCTAAATTGACTAACTATAAAAAACCATTAATCTCTCAATTTTTAGGTTTTTGGTTACGCTCATATTATTTGCAACAACTTATTAAATTAGAAACTAAGTCAGCTGCTCAAGGTAAATTAGCTTTGACTAGGATTAAAACATTACCATTTCTATATCCAAGTATAGAAGAGCAAAAGATCATTGTGGAAAAGGTCAATGACTTTTTAAATTTAGCTGATGGGATAGAGCAAACAGTTCAATCAGCCCAAAAACGAGTGAATTTACTGACTCAATCTATTTTAGCCAAAGCATTTAGCGGTGAACTGACTGCCGAGTGGCGTGAACAGCATCAAGAGTTAATTACAGGCATCAATAGTGCAGAAAGTTTGCTTGCTAAAATTCAGGCGGAACGGGAAGCGAGTAAGCCTGTGAAAAAAACACGGGCAAAAAAAGAATCTTAAAAATTGAAACGTGCTCATGAGTGAGCACGTTTTTTTGTCGTATATTGGATTAAAATAAGGGGAAAATATAATGCAACCACTAAAAAAAACATATAAACCAGCATATTTGGATTATGTATATAAAGAATTGCTTATCTTTAAAGATTTAGAAGAACTACCACCTGCTTTTCATGCAGTAATAAAAGCGAATCTTGCATTTAAGACAAAACTTGAAAACTTTAAGCAATTTATTGATTGTTTAAGTGGAGATCGTTGTTTTTCTCTATGGATAAGGGAAACAAAACATTTACTTCAAAAGTCCGGAGATTGTTTGCGAGATTTTGCACATAATGGCATCACAGAACAACAATTTGTTGAAGAACATATTGCTTTGGCAGATCGAATGCTAGAGTTGGCCAATGCTCGGGTTTATGAAGGACATTGGGAATATGGTGGATCAAGAGCAGCAGACCGGCAATTTCATGATCTGACGGAGTTATGTCGTCGCATTTGGACAAAAGAAAGTAAGGCATGGATAACATTGGCAAAGGTATGGCAAAATTGTGACCCGATGGCGATATGATTTAGCTAGCGATTAAAACAATTAGCTATTCCATTATCCTGATGAACTGCCCTTGCTTAATTATGTGTAATTAATTTACCCATTTGATTAGCTTATAGATCACCGTTCACAAATAACGATGATCTATAAAAAGAAAATAAGGCTTAAAAAAATCCTGGTGATCACATCAGTTCAGAAAATAATAAAGCTTCTTCCTTTCTAAAATTTTCAATCGCTTGATCGAGTTGATTAAACTGCTGTTCATTGAGTGTGAGATATTGAATATTTTGATTGGTATTAATTCTTTCCCAAACATTTGGCTGCATGTTTAAGCGCTGATGGTGATCTAGCTTCAAACGTACAGTTGTTCCAGTGTTTAAAGGCAACTCAATATGTGTATCATCCGCTTTCCACACGTGTTCAATATCTTCTACAGAAAATACCGTTAAATCTTCTAAGAATGGAACAAAGCTGCGTGGAAAATAAATATTGGTCGGTGAGTTTTTAAATAAAGGGCCAATTTGATTTACGCTGAAATTGGCAAACCCACAGCCAATCTCAGTGAGATAGAACTCAAGATGAGGATTGCTTTTGGCATATTGCTTAAAGTTATTGATATAGTTTTGAATAAGATTTAAATCCAATACTTCCCCATTTTTAGCAATGGTTGGAATGCCATAAGACTGGCCTTGTCTTCCTTCACCTTGACCTAGTTTTGCACCAAAATGATGTAGAGCCGTTTGTGCATATCCGGAGTAATGCTTACCTAACTCATGACAGCCAAATACTAAGATTTGATCTTCGGAAAAGTTATAGTCTTTAATTTCTTGAAAATACTGATAAATCATAAAATGCCTACTTGAAAAACGTTTCGTTGAAGAATGCATATCTATGTATGAGTCAAATCCAATCGAGATCTGAAAAGTACATAAATATCTAACTAATAAGTGAAGTAAAGTTTTAAAAGATTTGTTTAATTTTCTATTAAATGCTAACACAGAATAATTTCAACTGAAGGGCAGTCGGTTCAATAAACAATAGTTAGACGACAATTAATGTCGCAAAGATGCTCGATAGGTTTGCTAATTCAATATCTAAACCGTAGAGTAAGTTATGAAATTAATCCTTATAAACCAAATAACTATAATTCGCTTATCGTGAGGAAAATATGGGTGTACATCAAACTGAAAAAACAGTTCAAGATTTAGATCTTATCAATCAACTGATATTGGACGATACCTCTAATGAAAAAGCAGGAATCTATATACTTCCAGTCTTCACTCATAAAGTCGAAATTGCAGCTGCTTTATTTGGCTTAAAATGTACGATTGAACAGCTGAGTCTGCATTATTCAAATGCTAATGAAAAAGAAAATGGGCAATTGTTTTTTTGGGTGAAACAACCCAGGGAGTGTGAGGATTCAGTCTTTAATCAAAATATTCTAAAAATTTGTCACTACTTTCAAATCACATCGAAATGTCTAGTCAGCATTCAAGATGATGACGCCAATATTAGACTTTACGTCAACGAAGAACCTTCACAAACAACCGTTAAAGTGAAAGATGCCGCAGAATGGTTAATGACTTTATTCTGGGAGAAATTTCAAAATGAATCTCTAGAAACATTTATTATCACTCCTGCAAATGAATATGTAGCCGTAGCTGGACCACAAACCAACATGGGCAGAATGGTAAGGAAATTGAAAGCTGATCAGCTTGTAAAAGAATTAGATTTAACCCAAATAGGTTTGCCTAATGAGACGACATGAGTTGACGTTATAGCTATGATTGAACTTTATTTATTTGCTGTAATTGATTAATATAATTGAATAAAATTTGATTAAATATAGAGGAAATATCATATCGCTACTTTAGAAAAAGCAATTTCCTTCGCAACTGAACGGCATTTGGGTCAAATAGATAAAGCAGGGCAACCCTACATCCATCACCCCTTGCGTGTCATGCAAAATACACAACATCCTGATGCCAAAATTGTAGCTGTTTTGCATGATATTTTGGAAGATACAGCAACATCGGTAACTGATTTAAGATCACTAGGGTTTAATAAAAAAATTATTCATGCAGTTTTAGCCGTCACAAAACAAGATGGTGAAAGTCGTTTTCAGGCAGTGCAAAGAACAGTAAAAAATCCGATTGCTTGCGAAGTTAAACTCGCTGATTTGAGCGACAATATGGACTTATCGCGGCTTCTCAAAATATCTTCCAAAGATTTGATTCGCTATAAACAATATCAAAAGGTTCAGAAAATACTAAAAGAGGCTTATGCAATTCATCAGCATATAAATACTTTAGATCTGGATTCTGAATATCCAGAGTTTGAATACGGCTGTATGCAGTTTAATTTTCAATATTTACTGAATGCTCTATTTGATAAATTACATCCGATGGGTGGAAACCAAATTGGTAGTCCTCAGGAGTGGTGGATTTTATTCGAAGATGCTAGTGAATATTTTGCCTATTGTAAGCGTAAAAAATTAATACCTTATCCAAAACATTTTATTCAATTATTTAATACGACTGATCGTGATTTTTTCGGCAGCTCATTTCAAACATTGGAAGATCAAGATCTCTTGATGGAGATCTACAATAATGTTCTTGGTTATCATTTTACGAAGGACCTCGCATGATTTTGAAAGAAGACTTAATGATTGATGGATTACATTACATACTCAAATTTGATCATTACAGTTTTTCCTTCTCTTTAAACAGACCACCACGTGCCAGAGTCCAGATCAATTACCGTAAACATCCCGAATTAGCCTTATTTAGAGATGACCCCATATATGAAGATCTCAACTTGAAGTTACCGGCCTTAAAAGTTTTTCATGAGATTAGTCAGAGAGTTGAAGAACTTATTTATAAGCATGGGATTCATTATTGGTCCTTTAGTGCGACCTCAACTAAAAAAGCCAATGTCTACGAAAAACTTTTAAAGCGATGGATGGCGCGTAACACCATGGCCTTTAAATATGATCGTGTGGGTAATGATTTTTATGTATATGTAGAAAACAATTTTAATGATTAATACCGCTCAAATAGCGGATAATTTAATGCAGATATCCATTTGTCAGTTTGTGTAGAGGCTGATGATTTAAAGTTGAAATATGGAAAAGTTGTACGTGTATTTGTGTCGTATATACAAAAAATTGAGGGGAGTTAAGTGTTAAACACGGTACTAAATATAGATTTGGGAAGAAATTTTAAAAGTAGAATTAATTGAATTGGTTGAAAGAGTTAAAGTAGGGAATGTTAATGAAAGGTTAATATTTTCATTGATATAAAAGTGATTTAGTAAATTAAATTTTTATAAAATAGGTATTAATAGTGGATTTGCAAGAACTGAAGGCTAAATTTGAAGTTGATCGTATTCAAATTTTTTTAGAAAAATTAGAAGATGCTGAAATAGAGTGGTTTTGGCAAGCACTCAACGATATACGGGCTATATTTCCTAATATAGACATCTATCATGCGGGAAGTGGTAAATATGGCTATCTTGGTTTTGGTATTAAGCCTATTTTAACAGGTAGGGTAAAAGAATTTCTATTAGTGAGCCATTTAGGAAATAATGAGAATGGTGAATTCTTTTTTAAATTGGGAGTCATTCAAGCTCTGGCAGATTTTATCTATGAAAATGATCCAAATTTCTGTTTGGAATTTTCTTCTAAGAATACTGCTGATTATAAATTCACGGACTGGTTATGTGAGTTGCAGAAATACGCATTTGAATTTGGCATGAGTTTGAATGGACAAGGCTTGTTGCCTGTCGATTATAAAAATCAGAGTTTGACAGCAGTCCAAGCTGTAGAATATCTAAAAGAAAGGTATCCTAATACATATTCAGGAACAGTTCATATAGCGGCATTTAAAACACCTCTAGGAAGAGAATTAGCTTTAGATCCAAAAGCTAAAACGCCAGTTATTTTCTGCGATGCTCAACCTCCAGAAGAAATTAAACTAGCGGTTAAAAAAGAATACTCAGAAACTGATACACGTCACCATCATCTATCAACACATGCCAAAACATTACAGGTTGGAAAAAAAGCATTTTCTGTAATTATTAGTAATCTAGATGAGTTAGAAAAATTGTGTGATTGGTATGAACAAAGTGCTGATCAGACCACGGTGCTTGAACGAAAAGCCAAAGCATTTTTAGAACTATGGCCTGTTGAACGCCTTAAGAATTTAACTATTGAAGAATATCATCAAGCTAAAAACAGAGATTGCTTTATCGCTCAAATTGACAGTTTTGATCCAACCCAAGGTGATCCCACCTTTGCTTGCTATTTTGATATCTGGGAGCCAGTCAGCTTAGGCGACAATGATAAATATCATAATCAAAGACCGTATTCATGGAATAAACGGCTTGGAGATAATCCTGAACAGGCATTTCATAAAATCAAACAGGAAATACTCGATATCATAGATGCTGTCCAGCGCCGTGATTTAAATGCAATTGATCAGATTCAGTTCACTAAAGGACTGAAATGGATGATTGCATTCTTATATCAAGACTTTAGTAATCCTTGTGTGATTCCCATAGTAGGGGAAACAAACATAAAAAGGATTGGCTATGAATCCTATGTAAAAATGCCATTACCAGAGTTTTTGCTTATTTTATTGGAAGATCAGGGGGATCAAGAGTTTTTCCCATACGTTGAAAAGCTTTTTGCCATGATTAGAAAAGGTTACCTGGATAACAAACAAAAGAAACAGCAAATCGAAGAATTAGTGGATGATGTCATGACTCAACAACCTTTAAACCGTATTTTATTTGGTGCAGCAGGTACAGGTAAAACCTTTCACAGTATTAACCATGCCTTATCCATCATTGAAAATAAGACTCTTGAAGTTTTAGAGCAAGAAGATCGCACGGCATTAAAAGTGCGTTTTGATCAGTACAAAGAACAAGGTCAAATTAAGTTTGTCACTTTCCATCAAAGTTTTAGCTATGAAGATTTTGTAGAAGGGATTCGTGCTGAAACGGATGATACAGGAAAGCTAACATATGATGTTCAAGCGGGCGTATTTAAAGAAATTTGTAAGAGAGCAGTTTTTAAACAAGCATCGGAAGTTGATATAGATAGAACAATAGATGAGTTTGTTAAAGAAATCTCACAAAATGAAAAGGTTTTGGAAACCAAAACAGGTGTGGAGTTCACAGTGTTTAACAGCTCAGGGAAAGGAGGAATCTCTGTTAGAACTACAACACAAAATGAAATTGTGCTTTCAAAAAAAGCAATTAAAAATTACTTAATAGACCCTAGCGAAAATATACGTAGTAATCAGGCCTATGCTTGGGCTGTCGCTCGCTACATTAAATCAAAATTAGATGAAAAAAATTCAGATATTACTGATGCTAAATTAAAAAACTTTGTATTAATTATTGATGAAATCAACCGTGGCAACATTTCCCGTATCTTTGGTGAGCTCATTACTTTGATTGAAGATTCAAAACGTCAAGGTGCTGAAGAAGAGTTATCTGTGACATTACCATATTCGAAAAAAGAATTCTCTGTACCAAACAATGTCTACATCATTGGCACAATGAATTCATCAGACCGTTCATTGACTGGTCTGGATGTTGCTTTGCGCCGTCGTTTTATTTTTATCGAAATGCCACCAAAGCCAGAACTATTAAATGATGTAGAGGTAGAAGGTCTAAATATTGGTGAACTATTAAAGGTAATTAATCAGCGTATTGAAGTGTTGTTAGACCGTGATCATTGTATTGGTCATGCCAACTTTATGAGTTTAAAGAAACTGCCAACACTTGAGCATTTAGCTAGGATTTTTAAACAAAAAATTATCCCTCAACTCCAAGAATACTTCTTCGATGATTGGGCAAAGATTAGTTTGGTGTTCTTTAATAATGGGATGTTGATTGAAGATGATACATTAAAAATAAATAGCTTATTCCCGTCAAATTTTGAACAAGAACTTGGTTATTCAGATGAAAAGAAAATCTGGAAAATCGATAATAAAGCGTTTGAAAGCATAGATGCTTTTGTTTCCATACTTGGTTCACAGGGCTAAGTTCTTATGGCTGATTTTCCCATCCGAGAATATGCCTTCATCAGCGTTGCTTATGAAGGTTGTCCTACCTCAAGCTTAGACCATGCCTATATTCCTGAAAAAGCATTTGAGCATCTCTGTGAGCTCTCAGCTTCTTTCTCCAAGCACGGCGCAAAAGTATTTGAACTTGCTGGGCGTAAAAAGCTAAAGCTGGATCAATATGTGGGTGTGATTGAAACGCCATGTGGGACACGCATAGAAATATTACCGAAGCATGTAGAGTTTAATGGCGTAGATGATAAAAAAGTGATCCAAGACGAGCGGGAACTTCTTCAAAAAATGCTGAGTGTATCTTTGCACTTACCCTATAGAGAGGCAGGGAATGCAAATCTAAACCGCTTTAAACAGCCTTTGCATGAATGGATCATGACGCAGTTTCTCGCATCATTTGAGCGTTTAGTGCAACGTGGACTACGTTTTGACTATAACCGTGTACAAGAAGAGCAAAAGTTTTTACGTGGGCAATTACAGCATGTGAAATACATGCGTCAGCCACCTACAAAGAAGCATATTTTCCCGATTGAACATGATGTCTACGAGGTCAATCGACCTGAGAACCGTCTGATTCGCACAGCATTAGAAATCGTCTGTAAAAAGACCAAAGATGCGAGCAATTGGAAGCTTGCTCAAGAGCTACGTTTGATGACAAGTGAAATACCACGAAGTCAAAAGATTAAACAGGATTTTAGGCAATGGCAATCTGGGCGATTACTTGCGCCATATACTGAGATCAAACCTTGGACGGAACTGATCTTAGGTGAGTACATGCCTGTATCTACACAAGGTGAATGGCGGGGTATGAGTTTGCTTTTCCCGATGGAAAAGCTGTTCGAACACTTTGTAACTTATCATTTGCGCCGAAATTTACCTGAATATCAGATTGAAACACAGCATGCGACAGAGCATATTTGTGAGCACCGTCAGAGTAAGATATTTAAGCTAAAACCTGATATTTTCATTGATCGTTCTCAATCTAATGCAAAAAATATTGTGTTGGATACCAAGTGGAAACTGATAGATCAAAATGATCGTGGTGGACGTTATGGCTTAAAGGATAGTGATATTCAGCAGATGTTCGCTTATAGCCACTACTATCTGAAACATAAAAGTGAAGTGATTTTGGTGTATCCGTATCGAGCAAGAAAGTTTGATCAGCCATTAGATCATTTTAGTTTTAGAGATACAAATGGTGCAAAGCTTAGGGTAGTGCCTTTTAATTTGGATGAGCCAGAAAATTTTAAAATTTTGTAGTTACTTTGCTTGGGATTAGGTGCAATATTTTGTGCTGAACTCAACATATATACCCATTAAGTATAATTTTGATTACTTAACAGGTAATGATTTAAAATTTATTTTAAAGTGTGACGTGAATAGCTGATAATTTTTCAAGAAAATTTTAAATATCTTCTTTGATTATGAAAAACAAGGCATTTATTGTTTGATTTTAGATAGATTTATATTTTGTGATATATTGCACATAATTATTTAATAAAAATCAACTTTAGAATAGTTGAAGGGGTGTAGTTGTGAGTTTTTTAGCTATTGCAGCATTTTTGCAAAGTTATTTTATTATTCCGGTACTTATGGGAATATTTGTTGCAGTGATTAGCTATAAATTTTACATAAAATATATTAAGCCAGCAAAACAGCTTGATACTCAATTATCTGATGCGATTAAAGCTTTAAAACAAGTTAAACAAGAATCAAATCGGAGTAAAAATGTTTTAGATCATGTATTTGATAACAGTATTCCACTAAAACATGCTTGGCTGAATTATAAACATTCTTTTCATGATCACTATGAAGTCATTGATGGTACAGATGTCTTGAGTTCATCTCGTGCCACTGTATCTAGCGATGTTTTTTTCTCGCAATCAGTTATCGTCGATACACCGTTAAGAGTTGAATTTTATAAGCATCTACCTGGTATTATTACTGGTGTTGGTATTATTGCTACATTTGCAGGTTTACTATTCGGATTATTAGCTTTTGATCCGGCTGGGGATCCTGAAAAAGTTCAAGATAGTCTTGGATTGCTGTTAGGCGGTGTGAGTGAAGCCTTTATGGCGTCTGCATTGGCTATTGCTACAGCAATGTTAATTACATGGCGTGAGAAGTCATGGTTAAGACAGTGTTATGCACAATTAGAAATGTTAACAACAGAGATTGATGACTTCTTTGAACCTGATGATACAGGTGAGGAATACTTAGCTAGATTACTAAAATCATCACAGGCAAATGAAACAAACGCAAGACAATTAAAAGATAGTTTAGTCAATGATCTAAAGACAATGATGACTAACTTAGTTGATGAAAATAAAAAGAATCAAATTGCTTTTGCATCACAGCTTACCGATAGCTATGCCAAGACAAGCAAAGATATGGCTGATCAAATAGGGCAGTCTATCTCTGATACTTTACAGGTTCCTCTAGAGAAAATTGCATCAAGTGTACAGCAGGTTAGTGGTGATCAAAGCTCTGTTGTCCAAGAGTTAATGACAGATGTGCTTACTGCATTTATGACCAAATTAGAATCAACGTTTGGTACTCAAATGAATGGTATGAGTGAGATGATGACTCAATCAGTTTCTGCAATGAAAGAAATGCAATTAGGATTCACCCAATTAATTACTGATATGAAGGTCAATAGTGAAACTTCGACAAAGAGCTTAGAAATCCAAATGTCTAAAATGATTGAAGATATCCATCAAAAGCAAAATGCGATGTCCGATCAAATGAACTCTATGGTGGAGCACTTGTCAAAAGGTGCAGAAAAAATTGGAGAGCAGGGACAATATGCGATTGAACAATTAAATGGAAAGGTTTCTGAGCTGATTGAGCATATGAGTGGAACAATGTCAGGCATGATGGCTGATATTGCTCAACAGCGTATAGAGCAAGATCGTAAAATTGCAGATAATCAGCATAAATTACATGAACAATCTTCAACCCTAATTGATAGCCTTGGGGGAGAAATCAAAGAGTTAATTGTTCAAAGTCAAAATGCAGTTGAAGCTTATAAAAACAATATTCAAAAGCTCAGTCAGGTGACAACAGATAGTATTACCGGAATGAACGACGGCGCAGAAAAAATGCGTCTAGCCTCAGAACAATTTAATATGGCGGGTACATCGCTGATTAACGTCACTGATAAAACATCACAATTGATTTCAGAAGTAACTACTACATCTACTCATTTGACTAGTGCAAGCAGTAATCTTATTTCGTTGTTGAGTGATTATAAAAACTCTCAGGATAGCGTTAATAAGGCGATCAGCACGCTTGAGGGACTGATTAAGCAAGCGCAATCTGAAACCGGTATGAGTACTAAAATACTTGAGGATATGGGGCAAATGACCACAGCATTGAATCAAGTGAAGAAAGAGATGCAGGATTATCTTGAGCAAGTGAGTGATGTGCTAGTAAAAAGTTTTGATAGTTTCGGAGCTTCAGTTGAAACAAGCCTAAATCATTCATTGGGGATATATGATAATACGCTTGACCAAGCAGTTAAACGTCTCTCAAGTGGTGTAGAAGGCTTAGGTAGCTTTGTTGAAGATCTTGAAGAAATCGTTAGACAAAAGAAAAACTAAGTCTGGAGTACATGACTAATGTTGGGTAATCGGTACTCTAAAAAGCCACGTCCTAAAGATGAAGGTGAAAAGCCGTTCTGGATTTCTTTTGCAGATTTAATGACTGCGTTAATGACTTTATTTCTTGTTGTTATGGCAGTATCACTGATGATCGTAACAAAAAAGATTAATGAGGCGACTCAGGCTGAAGATCAAAGAAGTGCAGAAATTTTAAATATTTGTCAAAGCATCAAGCATAGTGCGAAGTTAAAAGATGCAGGTATTGAAGTCGATTGTAAAAACAATCGTATAAACTTTGGTGAAGCTGGGCGATTTTCACACAATGATTATCGATTGAATGAGGTAGGTCGAAACCGACTAAATAGCATTGTCCCGATTATTCTTGAAGAGGCAAATAATCCGCAAGGCGAAAAATGGTTTAAGCAAATAGTGATTGAAGGTTTTACAGATACAGATGGCTCATATTTGTATAACTTAAATTTAAGTTTGCGCCGTTCCGAATGGGTCATGTGTAGTTTACTTGATCCCAAATTTAGTTCTGGTCTTTCTTTAACTGAACAGCAAAAAAACCAGGTTAAGCAGCTATTCTTGGCTGGAGGAGTATCTTTTAACTCGGCTAAAGATAGTAAAGAAGCATCCCGCCGTGTTGAATTAAGAATGCAGTTTTATGGCCTTAAAGAAAAAGACAGTGCTGATCCTCAACCTCATTTTGTTTCATCACCCATTGAAACATGCCAATTGACGAGGTGATATCAATGACCATAGCGAATTTGAAACGTCGTTTGGAAGAGAAAGTAGGTGGTAATTCAATTTTAGATGTTACTAATACTAAATTCGTAAAGCCTCAACGACTGCTCAAAACACTTTCTGTACTTGAACAGAGGTTTGATGATTTAGAGAATAGCCTTCCTTTAGATGAAAAAATTTTTAGGTCAATTTCTAAATTAGAAAGCTCTGGTTTTGAACACCTCACACGAAGAGATTGGAAAAATTTAGCTTGGGCATTAAGCAAAATGCTGCCAGGCACACAAGAAAAACTTATTTTTAGTGATATTGGTAAAAGGATTGTTCAGCACTTTCAACAATCAGAGATAGATCTTATTGGGCTTGTTTACTTCCCGTTGTTGTATAGCTATTTTGCTTTAGAAAATGAGGATGTAAAAGACAAGCCCACCAATTGGCTTCAATTAAGGGATATACTAAATACAAATAGGGCTAGTGTTTATAGAGACTTAAAACGTCCTAAAAAATGGATGAATACTCTTGTTGATTATTCTGAAATTTTATCTAATTCCCCAACAAAAACATTTGTAAAAAGTTTTTTAGAAGATAACGATGCAAGTAGTGTTACAAACGAATTAGAAAGCTTAAAGATGACATCTAATAGTTGGTTTTGGGATGATTTAATTAAGTCTTCTATTCACTCTATCAAAACCATGAATGAAGATGAATATTTCAAAGTCATTCCTCGTTTCTTAAAATTAGCTGAGCAAAAAGTCTTATACACTACTGATATTCTTGTTGCTTTGTTAGAAAGATATAGTAGAACTACTGAACGGGAAAAAGTGTATGAAGCATTAAAAAATTTAGCCTTGAACCATTGGGGGAATCCACAATATGAGTCTTCTGCAGGTTGGAATAATGTCAATGCTGATACAAAAAGAATGGTCATTCAATGGTTCGTAAGAGCTGATCTAGAAGCATTTTTTAAAGTCTTTAGCTATGGTGCCGAAACACGCAGATTTAATTATTGGATGCGTTTTATTAAACAAGTTTCTCTCTCTGAAATATTTTTGAATGAGGATGCAATTTTTCGTGCAACTAGACAACAAGAAGAGTTTAAAAGGAAAAACCAAGGAAGATTCAAGCGAATTACTGGTAAGAGTTCAGCAGCCAATGCATTTATGATAAAGATTGGTGGTTATTATATAGTTGAGTTCTCTGAACTAAATAACGCTACTTATTTTTATAGAAATCTACCTTACAAACCTTCTAAATCTAATCTACAAGTCGTCAGTATTACAGATTTGAAATCTACAGCAAGGGCTGATTTTTATTTATCACATAATGGGGCTTGGGAGAAATCCTTCGACAATAGATTAAAAAGTCTGGGGATTTGTCCAGACTAATTTATGAAAGGTATATTTGAATGAAATTAGCATTTTGGAAAAGAAAGAAAAGCACTGACGCAGAGCAGGTAGAACCTGTTCAATCGAATTCCAAATCTTTAACGTATGATGAAATAGGTATCATTTATTCATATACACCAAATGCTAAAACAGATGCCGATTTCTATTGGGAAAGCTTAGAAGAGGAAGAGCTTGCATACAGAATAGATGACCATTTTGTATTACCTTGGGAAGAGCTTTTTCAACTTCAGCAAGACTCAGAACATGAAAATGTAATTCATTTACTAAACCTTCCAACCCCGTCTTCTTTTCGGCCAATAATTAGAAGTGAAGGAGGGTTAAGTGACCCAGATTTCAGAATTATTTTAGATGGTTGGTTGAATGAAAATAATATTAAAGTTAAAAGCCTTATTCATCGAGTTGGAGCGCTCTTAACAATTAATGGTGCTGAATATTTGTTAAATGAACCAACTTTTCAACTTGTCGAAAAAATAAAAGAATTTTCACGTACAGAAAACAAAGATACGAAACAGAATCAAAAATATTGGGCGAACATTAGAAAACTAGCCAATAAATCTAATGCAAATTTAGATGATTTTTTACGAAAGACAGTAGTTTTAGCACCTGAGAAATTACAGTTAAATCTTCGAAAAAATTTGATTAGCCAGGAGTCTGTTGTAGAAGTTCAGCCTGAATTTGATGAGGCTCCATCAAATTGGCTGAAAACTTTTGATCAATATAATAATGTTCAAGATCAATACAATATTAGCTTAGCTGATGGTGGAATTGCACATGTAGTGATTGAGCCTCAAGTGAAGCAAGTTTTGAATGAAATTAAAAAAATGCCAAACAGACGTATTTCTGGTGAGCGTGCACAAGCATTTTTACACAATCCATTTGCTCAACTAGGTGATGATGCGATTGAAGTTATTTCACCTGAGAGTTTTGAGGAGTCAAAACAGCAAGCAGAAATTTATACTTATACTTTAGAAATAGAAAAAAATTATGATGAGTTAAATCATTATGTTTCTGCGAAATTAGAGCTACACGAGAATTCTGAAAGAGAACAAAATCCAATTTTTTTAGAACTATATAATGCGGATCAGACTTCTTATTTTATTCAAGTTTATGAGAAAATATCCCCTATTTTTATATGGGCAGGATATGAAATTGAACGAAGTAGCTATTTAGATAATAAAATTGAAGAATTAAAAAATGATCTAAACGAAATTCAAAAATATCAAGATGAATTACAGGCTCAAAAAGTATTGGATTTATCGAATTATAGCGGTCGTGTTATTGGTATTGGTGAAGCAGAAAAGCTGAACTCTGAATTTATAAAAAGAGACAGTGGTGAGTCCGAATGGTTGCCACAACATTTAATGGACTTAGAGCTGCAACTACAAGATGAAAATTTTGATGAAACCATTGAATTACTTGAACATCGGATTAAGCAAGCAGAGCAAAACAGTCAAGATGAAGTAGAAATTCCATATACAGATAAAGAAGTGTCATTAGATGATGCTAAAAAATTACTAGACCGTTTATATGCTTCTAAGAAAGAAGAGCCAAAAGAGATATTGGAAGAATCTAAAGCTAATTCACAGAAAAAGAAAAAAGATACATTATTAATTGCTAATAATATTGATGAAGCTGAATTTACAAAACAGCGAGTAAATCGCTTACTTTTTGATGAGAATAATCCTCCTGTAGCGAGATTACCTACTAGTTTTAGAAGCCAAGAATTTAGTTTAAAACCGCATCAAGAATATGGAATTGCATGGTTGCAGAATTTACATCAATATGCGCCTGAGCAGGTTAGTGGTTGTCTTTTAGCTGATGATATGGGCTTAGGTAAAACACTTCAGCTCTTATGCTTCATTGGTGAGTATCTTGAAAATGCTAAGGATAAGAAACCAGTATTAGTTGTAGCCCCTGTTTCTCTATTAGAAAATTGGGAAGCAGAAGCAAATCGATTTTTTAGTAGTAAATTTCCCAAAATATTAAGTTTATATGGTGATAACTTAAAAGACAGGAAAATTCCTAAGCATTTGGTCTCAGCACAGTTAAGAGAGAATCATGGTATTACCAATCTATTAGAAGATGATTGGCGTGGTGATGCTGGTATTGTTTTAACAACATACGAGACGATGCGTGATCTTGAATTTTCTCTAGCTCGAGAAGACTGGAGTATAATGATTTGCGATGAGGCACAGAAAATTAAAGTTCCTACAGCAATGGTTACAAAGGCTGCGAAGGCTCAAAAAGCAGATTTTAAAATTGCATGTACAGGTACTCCAGTTGAAAACTCTTTAACCGATCTTTGGTGTCTATTTGATTTTATTCAAGAAAACCTGGCGAATTCAAACATGAGGTG
>NZ_DFRO01000008.1:0-11513 GCF_002381195.1 Acinetobacter sp. UBA3461
TTTTCTAGTTTGGTATGAGCGTAAGCATATTATTTACACTATAGATTAATGATAAAATGAATAAATTCCAAATTAATGATTTTTTAACTTATATTCCTGTAATAACTATTATTCCTTTGATTATTGGGATTTTCTATAAAGTAGGTTACTTATTATTATTTGATTTACAGTTTTTGATTAGCTCCTTTTCATATACAGAATTAGCATTAAGCTCATATTCATCAATATTGTTTGCACTAGTTTCATTATATGGCTATTCGATAATGAAGTTGGATGTCATAGAACGAGTATCTTGGAAACTGATTTTAATAGTTAATTTAATTTGTGTAGGTACTCATTATCTGCCTATATTTGATATGACATTTTTTGATTTAGTTTTGAAATTATTGTTTTTAAATATACTAATTTTTTTCAATATAACAAAAAGTTTAGTAGTTAAGTCCGTATGTATTTTTATGGCGTTGGTCGTTGCGCCAGCTGTGAATGGCATGAGTAAAAACTATGAATTCCCAAAAGAGGCATCAAATAAAATAGTGCTTAAAGGTGATTCTACTGAGTGGTATTTAGTTGAGAAAGTAGCGAATACGTTGGTTTTAGTGGATAAAGATACTTTAGCCAGTAGAAACTATAGATACAAATTTATTGAGCTTAAGGATGTAGAGCAAATGGAAAGTAAGTTATGGCAGAATCTAAAAAAAGCACCCTAAAGTGCTTTTTTATTTTCTTTAGCTGACTTTATTAACTGAAACAGTTTCTGTCCCGTACTAGGAGCTGATAGTAACTTCTTTATATTTTCCTCTAGGCTAATTTTATCAATGGAATCAAAATTGTTTCCATCAATAATTATGGTGCAAGGGTAACCATTTGAAGAAAAATTAATAAAACTAAGCCACTCGAAGTTTTGAGTATTATTCACATCAGTTAGGTAAAGATTTTTATCATCATATAAATTTGTAAGATTTTCAAAGTAATCCGCAATAGTAGTGTCATCTTCAGGGACTACTTGAAAGATCAATTCTAATTTTACTAAGTTATTGGAAAATTCAAGTATTTGTTCTTTAAGGGTAAGGAATATATCATGAATTTCTTGAAAGTTTCTTTCTCTATCTAAGGCAGTCTGCATACCTAATTTAAGTGAGTCTGTGAAGTTGATCATATTATTTCCTTAAGATTACAGCACTTAGCGGGTGATGATCCGATAGAAGAGATTTCTTAGTATCATCTAAATTGGTAAGATTAACAATATTTATATACTTATCTTGAAAATCCCATTCATCACTTAAGAAATTACTAGAAAACATAATTTGATCAATAACATGCCAGTTATGGAATTGACCATTAGCGTAAAAGTATGTTCCATGTGTATTCAGAGATTTCAATTGAAGTGATTGAAAAAGAAATTTCCAACAGGGATTATAAAAAACATTCGGTTTTTTTGAGACAAGAGTTTTCTCTCTAGAACTCTGCAATTGATGAACAACTGCTGGATCGTATGGTTCAACATTATAGTCACCAACAAGAATAATGTTTTTTATCTCTTTTAATTCATCTTCAATATTAACTCTTAAGCGCTCAGCAATTGAAGTTACTTGCAAAGATACATCGTTTAATCTACTTGGCCAATGTGAAAGATAAATTGTAATTTGTTCCTTATTTGACAAAGTAAATTTGTACTTTTGACCATATTTAAAAGTTCTAGTAGCTGAAGACATTGTAAAATTTTGAACGTCACTATTATTATTTCTAATTAAATGATGAGCCTTCTTATAGTAGATGCAAGTATCAAAAAAAGTACGCCCTACGCTATCTATACCTTTTGCACAAAAATATCCTAAATCTTGTGGAAAGATAGTTTTTTCAAAAAAATCTATATCTTCTGGCCCAACTTCACCCAAACAGATAAATTCATAATCATTTTCCATAAATTTTTGAATTACCGATGCAATTAAAGCCCGCTTCTCATCACTAGATTTATCTCTTTTTGAAGAAACGGGAGGAGAAAGACTAGTATTCCACCAAATGATTGATAATTCAAAATTTTCCATAATTATTATTTATTTGCTACCACACTAAACCCATCTAATCGCTTCGCTAACTCTTTCATTAGCTCTTCAGTTGGCACACTTTCTACATCCCCAAACTTCTGCTCAAAGCTCTCTTCCAATCTCGCAACAATATCCGCATTCATAGAGCGATTCAGCTCTTTAGCAGATTCTGCAATTTTCTGTTTAAGCTCATCAGGAAGTCTTAAATTATATTGTGCATTTAAATGACCACTACTCATTACATATTCCAATTTATCAATAAATTATGCTTAAAAGCATAGTCTTATACTTTGTCGCATACTTTATAGGTAGCAAGTGGGTATTGACAATGGTAGCCGATGGGTATTAAATGTTTTTTGTAGCAAGTGGGTATTATAGAGAGTAGGTATGAGTAAACATAAAAATCCTCAATATAATTTGAGAATGCCAGAAGAGTTAAAAAAATTTTTAGAAGAACAGGCTAAAAAAGATGGTCGTTCTTTAAATAATTTTTTAGTGAAGTCATTAGAAGAACTTCGAATGACATTAATTAAACAATCGAATTAAAAACAATGAAGCCCCTCTATCTTGGCGGACAAGGGGCTTCTGTCTAAACTTTGGAGAAAAGACATGAATAGTCTAGCATTAACATTTAATGATGTGAACTTGATACCACTATCATCTAGTGATCATCATGTATGGATAGGCTCAACCCAAATTGGGTTAGCCTTAGGATATGCAAACCCTGAAACAGCTATAACGAAAATTTTTAATCGTAAGTCAGATGAGTTTACTTCTGATATGACGCGTTTAGTTGAAGTACAAACGAATGGTGGTATACAGCAAATTAGAGCGTTCTCTTTACGCGGCTGCCATCTCATCACATTCTTTGCCCGCACACCAGTCGCCAAAGAATTTCGTAAATGGGTACTCGACGTACTGGAAAAAGAAGTCCTTCAGCAGCAAATTGATACTCGAGTGAAAATCAACGCGGAGCAGCAAGCCATACTCAAAGAAATTGTTGATCGACGTTGTGAAGGCAATGTAAAGAAACGCACCGAACTTTGGAGTAGACACAACCAGCACTTTCGTATCCCACGTTATAGCGAACTGTTGGCCATCCATTTCCAAGATGCAGTGGATTACCTGGAAACGATGCAGATCAAAGCAAAAGGGGATGTTCATATAGATGAAAATCAATCTATAGAAATGCTGTGTAGTCATGCTCGCCTGTTTCAAGCATGGTGGAATACCCATAGTCCGACATTAGCTAAGCTCAATCCGCAACTGGTTTATATGTTGCATGACAATATGTTCTCTATGAATCATTCCATATCGGATCTATGTAAAAAGTTTGGTATAAGCCTTCCAACTTATGACTATGATCATATGTTTGAACTGAAAACACTTCCGCATGAACGATACAGATTGCTGAAATAACAAAAATACCGCCTGAAAGGGCGGTTTTTTTATTTCAATCTATAAAATCTTTAAATATTTCCTCATTCTTTATTGTGTGTTCTATATAAAACTAGATCCAGTCCCTCATTCTTATTATTACCTCTCATTTCAATAGACCTATCGTCAATTATCATCATGGCATTGTGGTAAAATTCTACTCAATAAATCAGCAATTTAAGTAAGCAGTCTACAATTTTTTAAAAATCTACAAAAAATTAATTTTGTAGACTGATTTGTAGACTGTTGAACTGCAATTAAGGCAAAGTGTATGCAATATGATGCAACTATGGATAATTTTAAATTATTGAATATGCAAGGTATTGCAAGATAATGCAACCAATGACAATACAAACAAAACTAGGTGGTTTTTACTTCTGTTATTACGCCATTGTAGGCGCATTCATGCCATTCTGGAGTTTGTATCTTGAAGATCAAGGTTTCAGCTATTCAGAGATCGGGATTCTATCTTCAATTGCCATTGTCACTCGCTTTTTTGCACCCCTCATTTGGGGCTGGATTGCTGACAAATCTGGCAAACGCATGCTGCTGGTGCGCATTGCTACTTGGATGGAAGCCTGTATCTGGTTTATGATTTTTATCGTTCCAAACAGCTTTCAGTCTGTGGCATTGCTGATGCTAATTTTTAGCTTTTTCCAAAATGCGATTCTGGCGCAATTTGAAGGTGTGACGCTTTTCTGGCTCGGAGAAAAACGTGCCGAGCTATATGGCAAAGTGCGTAAATGGGGATCGGTGGGTTTTATTGTTGGTGTTTTTGCTGTTGGAGCAATATTTGAAATTATCCCGGTCAGTATGCTGCCAGTATTATTACTGTGTATTTCATTTCTTGCTTTTATCTGGTCCTTTAGCATTAAGGAACCTTCGACGGCGCCATTTGCACAAAAACAGCTTGAACCGTTATGGCCAATCTTGAAACGGCCAGTGGTTTACAGTTTTTTCATCATTGAGCTGATTATGCTTTTTTCCCATGCGCCATTTTATAGCTTCTATAGCAATTTTCTCAGTCAGCATGGATATACTACCAGTCAGATTGGACTGCTATGGTCGGTTGGTGTGATTGCGGAAATCATCATGTTTGCTTATGCGACTTTATTTTTTAATCGCTGGTCGTGGCGAACACTGGTAATAATCTGTTTGTTGCTAACAGGATTGCGTTGGCTGATTGTAGGTCTGCTGCCTTCGTTATTTATAGTGCAGTTTATGGCACAATGTATTCATGCTTTTAGTTTTGGCCTGTTTCATATGATTGCGATGCGGGTGATTTTCCAGAATTTCTCGGCAGGACAGCAGGGGCGAGGTCAAGCACTCTATAGCACCATGTGGGGGATTGGCGTCGCTAGTGGCAGTATTCTTGCTGGTCAGTATTGGGACCAATTTGGCGGTGCGACTATCTTTATATATGCCGCCGCGGCTACGCTAATGGGTTTACTATTTTTATCTGGTTTACCCAATCAGGTGGAACCCACAAAGTCCACCTGAAATAATGATTCTTGAATTATTAGATCTGAATATCTTTATAACGATCGAACCATGGTTGCGCTTCTTCTAGTTGCGTAGCCAGTTGTAATAACAGATCTTCACGAGCAAACGGCGCGATAAACTGAGATCCTAGTGGTAGATTCTGCTCGTTCCAGTATAGTGGTACTGACATGGCGGGTAGGCCAGTGATATTGGATAACTGGGTAAATGGCACCCATTTCAGGTTTTCCTTGACGATCTGGTCAATCAGTTTACCCTGAGCTAATAGATGTGCCTTCCCCATACCCAGTAATGCTTTCATAATCGGTTTTTGCCAAGCGGGTGTTTTTACTTCACCATTGCGTGGTGCCACCGACGCCGTTGCTGGTGTCAGGTATAAATCATAGCGTTCAAAGAAATGATTCATCTGGGAAACATAGACACCCCAGTTGTTCAGATTCTGGATATATTCAATCGCCGTGGTTTTGGCACCAAAAGCAGATAACACCAGAGAATCCAGCTCAAAATCAGTTGATTTAGACGGATATTGCCTACGGATTTCCTCAAGCATATAAGAGAACTGACTGAACCAGGTGGTAATAAAATCCTTAGCCAATTGCATCCCGTCAATCGCTGGATGATCTTCAATTACCTCATGACCTAATGATTCCAAAATTTTCACTGTCTGTTCGATGGCCTGAACTGCATCTTTGGAGATTTTGGTGCCAATAGGAGATTTGGTATTGAATGCAATTTTCAGTTTTTTCGGTGGTTGCTGAATAATCTCTAGATAATGCGCATGTGGCCGTTCGATCTTGAACATGGAATGATGATCTTCACCATGCGTAGCATCCAGCATCGCAGCGCTGTCACGAACGGTTTTGGTCAGAACGTGCTGAATTGCTGCCCCATGCATGGCTTCACTCATTTGTGGTCCCCAAGGTGTACGTCCCCGGCTTGGTTTCAAACCAAACAGACCGCAATAAGAAGCAGGAATTCGAATCGAACCACCGCCATCACCCGCACCCGCAATCGGCACGATCCCCCCGGCAACAGCAGAAGCAGAACCACCTGATGAACCGCCACTGTTATGGGCTAAGTTCCAAGGGTTTTTACAGCTACCCCAGGCATCTGGCTCGGTAATGCCTTTGATTCCAAATTCAGGTGTATTGGTGCGGCCAAAAGTTACAATGCCGGACTTTTCCCAGCGATTCACAATTTCCGCATTGGTATCCGGAATATAGCCAATACGTTTAAAACCAGTACAGCCATAAGAAGTCGGATAACCGGCATACTCCTGAAACAGATCTTTAACCAAGAAGGGCACACCTGCAAAAGGACCTGATAAATTTGCCTCAGTACGTTTTAAGGCATAATCATGCATCGGGATCACGATGGCATTTAATTCAGGATTGACCTGATTACTGCGTTCTAAAGCAATATTCAGTAACTCTGAAGCATGGATTTCTTTTTTTGCGACCAGCTCGGCCAGTCCCAGACCATCATAGCTAAGATATTCCTGATAATTCATGACATTCCCTGTTTGAATAAATAAAAGTTAAAAATTTTAAGATGCAAGTACGACTTGATTACGACCCATATGCTTGGCCTGATAAAGCGCCTGATCTGCAATATTGATCAGATCCTGCAGTTCGGTCTGCTGTGGTGCTTCCTGATGGGTAATACCCAAACTTACCGTGATATGCACCGATTTGCCATGTTCCAGATAAATTGGTGTTTGCTGTACCAGCTCACGGATACGTTCAGCCACCCAATGCGCTTCATCGTGCTCTATATCCCACATTAAGACGACAAACTCTTCACCACCAATCCGGGCAAACAGATCGCAGCTACGCAGATTGGTACGCACCAATTCAGAGAATTGCTGTAAAACTGCATCACCAACATGATGGCCGTATTGATCATTTAAGCGTTTAAAGTAATCAATATCCAGCATAATAAGAGAGAACGACAATTTTCTAGACTGTTTCAGTAAACTTTCACCTTCTTTAAAGAAGTAATGGCGGTTCATGGTACGGGTTAAACTGTCATAATTGGCGAGATAAAGCACATGTTTATACAGCTCATTCCGGTTTTGGCTGATAATGCACAGAATCAGTGGTGCCAGTGCCAGCATAAACAGGCCGATGCGTAAGGACACAAAAGTCGTAGAATCTGCCAGGGTTTGATCAGCCAGATAGATCTGTGTCAGGCTGCTATAAGTGGTGATCAGAACCAGTGTATTAATAATCGAGATTGTAAAAATACGATAAGTGAGTGCTGCCCAGATTAAGGCGGCCAGAGGATAGATTAATGCGCCAGGCCCGGCAAAAATATGAGTTAAGACCACACAGACCGCGACAGTGATCATCGGAAAAAAATAACTGAAAGAATAAGATTTTTTCCTGCGATTTTTCGCAAAATAACGAATTTGCTTGGCCGTAGGGAATGCCAGTACCAAAGGCAGGATGATAATATAGTTAACCATTTCCCCAGTCCACCACAGGAAAAAGTCAATTTTCATGTTTTCCGGAGTGATAAAGGAACCGGGGATATTCACCAGAGTAATCACTGCAAATGCTGCGCTGGCAAGACATCCTGCGAAGGCACAGATACCGAACAGATGAATAAAGGTAAACCCGCTGTTGTAGTACTTATAATTAATTTTGAAATAGCGAATACAGAATAGGGAAACGATAGTGCTTAACAGATTTGAAAGTGTCAGAAAAAAGCTTTGTAGAAAAAAGTCACCTGTGAGCAGGTCTGCAAACATATAAGCACTGAACGCACCTAGCCAGCCACCTTTATTGTTGAGCTGTGGAAAGCGTAAAAAGAAGGCGAGTAGGGCTGCATTGGCTGGCCATAAAAATGCTAAATAGCCGGTTGGTCGCGTTGCAATGCCAATAAAGCTACAGATAAGAATTAACAGCGCAATAATGAGATATGCAGAGCTATCCGGATCCAGTTGTTTTTCTTTAAAATCAGCAAATCGCAAAATGAAGCTACCTTAGTATATTTACAATGAAAAATCACATGCTGTTTTTTTAGTTAAATAAGCTTTGAGATCTTTCTTTTTGTTTTTGATTGTTTGTAATTTAATCAATACTTAAAATCGCATAAGTACAAAATATAAACAAAATAATGTGGAAAAGAAATGGCTATTATGTATCTAGCTGATATTTTTATTTAAGTAGATGAAATGATTTTTCGCCATACTCCCCACTGTCAAAAATATGCTAAGTTAGGGACAATCCAAGGAATACTATTTTTAATATGAAAAAAACATGTCTAAGCCTTATGCTGCTTACCTTAACCACCTGGGCGATGGCTGCAGATATAAATAAAAATACCCAAACAGCAGCACAAGCTTCAGCTGTTGCCAATACCTTCCGTATCGTAACACGTCCTGAAATCATGGGCTTATGGGGAATGGAAATCCCGACTAACCGCAAGTGTGTTGAATATTATAATTTTAAAAGTGATAACAATGTGATTATTAAAAGTGGTGATGAATGGTCATCAGGCATCTATGACTATCAGTTGCCGCAAGATACCACCGCTCAGGTTCCGGCCTTAATTCTTCAGGTGAAATATGACAATAACCAGAAAGACTGTTCTGGCAATCAAGAAGATCAGTCCGGTGAAGTCTCACAGTATTTTGTGAAATGGCAGAATCCACATACGATTAATTTCTGTGCTACTGAAAAGGCAGAGCAGTGTTTTGCAACTTTAAGACGTATTCTTCCTTAAGGTTACAGATAATAAAAAACCGCTGAATGATCAGCGGTTTTTTATTAAGGATACTGAAAGAGGATTAAGCCTTTTCTTCAGCACCTTCAAGTTGTTTAAGCAGATGTTTTTCGAGATAGTGAATATCCATTGCCTGCTCACAGAAGTTCTCATCCTGAAGGATCAGATCTTTATGCAGCGGGATATTGGTCTTGATGCCAGTCAGAATCATTTCATCAAGCGCCTGCTTCATACGGGCAATGGCTGTTTCACGATCTTTACCATGTGAAATCAGCTTGGCAATCATCGAGTCATAATACGGTGGAATGCTATAACCTGGGTAGATATGCGAATCTAAACGGATACCTGCACCACCTGGTGTGTAAAAAGTCTCAATCATGCCTGGAGATGGCATAAAGGTAGATGGATCTTCCGCATTAATACGGCATTCAATCGCATGACCTTTAACAACGACATCTTCTTGCTGAATATCCAGACCCAGACCGGCTGCGACACGAAGCTGTTGTTCAATGATGTCAACACCAGTTACCATTTCAGTGACAGGATGTTCTACCTGAACACGGGTATTCATTTCAATAAAGAAGAATTCGCCGTCTTCAAACAGGAATTCAAATGTACCCGCACCGCGGTATTGCATTAACTTACATGCATTCACGCAAGCTTCCAGAATGTCAGCACGTGCCTGTTCAGGCAGATTTGGTGCAGGAGCTTCTTCTAGTACTTTCTGGTGACGGCGCTGTAAAGAACAGTCACGGTCATACAAATGGATCGCATGGCCATTACCATCGCCCAAGATCTGTACTTCAACATGACGTGGCTTTTGCAGGAAGCGTTCCATATAAACCGTATCATCGCCGAACCACATTTCTGCATCACGTTGTGCCGCTTGTACAGACTCGAGCAGGGTATCCACGCGTTCAACGATACGCATACCACGTCCGCCACCACCCGCAGCAGCTTTTACGATCAGCGGGAAGCCGATTTCTTTGGCTTCAGCAAGGGCATTGTGGATGGTTACTGCATGGTCACAGCCTGGTACTGTTGGTACGCCGGCTTTTTTCATGGCAATAATGGCAGAAACCTTATTACCCATCAGGCGAATATGTTCAGGACGTGGGCCAATAAAGATAAAGCCAGAACTTTCAACAATTTCGGCAAATTCAGCATTTTCAGACAGAAAGCCATAACCTGGGTGGATCGCATCCGCACCGGTAATCTCAGCTGCTGTGATAATTGCTGGAATATTTAGGTAACTGTCACTGCTTGCGCCAGGGCCGATACATACTGCTTCATCGCAGAAACGCAGATGCATCAAGTCCTTGTCAGCATCTGAATAGACACCGACAGTTTTAATTCCTAAAGTTTTGCAAGCTCGGGTGATGCGCAGGGCAATCTCACCACGGTTTGCAATTAAAACTTTTTGCAACATTATTATGAATCCCCGAGGTGATTAAGCGCGGTAACGGAAAAGTGGCTGACCGAACTGAATCACTTCACCATTTTTCACCAGAATTTCTTCAATCACACCGCTCTGAGTTGCTTCAATCGGGTTCATGATTTTCATGGCTTCAATAATACCAAGTGTTTCACCAGCAGAAACAGTTTGACCCACTTTCACAAATGGTGCTTCGCCTGGACTTGGTGCTGCATAGAACACACCAACCATCGGAGATTTTTCCACAGCACCACGTGGGGATTTCGCAGCAGGTACATCAGCTGCAGGTGCAGGCATTGCAGGAACAGCTGCTGCAACCACTGGATTGCGACGAGTCAGGGCAATGGATTGATCTCCTTCCTTAACTTCGATCGCCTGTAAGTCAGACTCAATCATCAGGTCGATGAGTTTCTTGATTTTACGGATATCCATGAGACAGTATTCCTAATTAAGATTGCTTAGAAGATTGAATTTTTTCAATGATGTAATCGAGGGCAGCGGCATAGCCTTTTGCACCCAGACCACAGATCACGCCGATCGCCTTATCGGACAGATATGAATGATGTCGAAATGCCTCACGTGCATGAACGTTAGACAAATGGACTTCAATAAATGGAATGGCAACGCCAAGAAGTGCATCACGCACTGCAACAGAGGTATGCGTTAAAGCTGCAGGATTAATAATGATGTATTGCACGCCGTCTTGTTGTGCTTGATGAATTCGGTCGACAATGGCACCTTCCCAGTTGCTTTGGAAAGTGTCTAATTCTAGTGTGGCATTTTTAGCCTGAGCGCTGAGCTGCTGATTGATGTCATCAAGAGTCAAGTCACCATATACTTCTGGTTCACGCTTTCCCAGCAAATTAAGATTCGGTCCATGAATGACCAAAATGGTCGAACTCATTCAGCTTGCTCCAATTCAAAAGTTTCAAAAGAAGTTTGCAAGATGTCAGCAAACTTCCTTCATTATGGCATGAAATTCTACATTTTATAAAAATTTTGTCTGAATTGGTGTAGAAATTGTCTGCCTGATAGTGGGCTATATAATGAGAACTTTGCAAGGAATTGGCAATGTTAAAAAATGACATTTATGGGAGTTATGTCGGATTTTTACATTGTAAGCCTAATTGGCTAAAACAGTTAATAATGTTTATGTAACATTGCCGACAGACAATAAAGAAGTCAACTATTTTTGATCAGATCCTGCTAGATGTTTGCAGTATTTAAGGTTTAAAGCTTATTCATCTTAAATTTTAGTGACAAAAAAGTCTGTTTAAAAAGTGCCCATGAATGGTTTTTATATAATAATTCTAATTATATAAGATTTTATTAAATAAGTTAGTGAATTTAATTTGTTTTAAATTAAA
>NZ_DFRO01000045.1:0-38021 GCF_002381195.1 Acinetobacter sp. UBA3461
GTTCAGCGGATGCTTACGAAGCAATGACTTTTTTGTCTAAAAGCAGGCGTGATATCAGGTATTTATCAGACTAACTTACTATAGAGGTAGTAGTAACCGTGCTAGTCTTTCTCCCCTACTCTCTTGAATATCAGCCCGCATATTCGCCCCCTCTTGAGATGAATTTTCATTGATTTCATTTACGCTTTTTTCATTTTCAGGCGTACTCACTTCATCTTGTGGAGTATTCTTTTCATCTGTTTTTTTAGGTATAGCTTCTTTAATTCTACCCCTCAAAAATAGCTCTGGTCTTTTTTGATTGCGATGGCTTGTGCTTTTATATTTATGGAAATATTCATACGTAGTATAGAAGCTCACTAGATCATTTCTCACCTGGGAAATAAGCCGTTTATCTTCTTTATTCACAACTAAATAGTCCGATTCACCTTCTTTAAACCATAATGTAGGGATTATGTTCAAGTCCGGCAAATTTCCATCAATTATCTGTTTGGCATTGTACCTCTTAGTAAATTCACCCCAATAATCCTTAAATTTTAATTTTACCTCATCAGCAACAACGTCCGAACGAAGGTAACAAATAGCTGTACAGTCAATAGAATAGCTGCCATGTTTAAAAACAAAATATCCGATATAAGCGTCTAAATATGCCCCTATACTCTTTGGTGCACGTTTCGCTTTCTTAAAAAATTGAGTAACAATTGTCTTCAAGGTATTGATATCTAATCGACTCTGGCTATTATCAATTTTAAAGCGTAATAAAATCGTGTTCTCTTTAAAACTTGTCTCTAAATAACACTGTGCTGATCTCGTGTTTTTTTGCACTAGCATTTCCATATAAGCTAATCTGCTTCGGGGAATTGAGATATGGCGCTGTTTGATTAGCTTTAGCTCTGGCGCTATTAGATTTGTTACTTCCGCCAGATTTATATCGTGTAAGTCATACGTTAATGATGAATTATTTAAACTTAACGGAAGCGAAAAAGTATTGTAGAGAGTCCAATTAGATGCCCATATAGAAAAATTAATATCAATTTCGTTATCCAATAAGGCTAAATACATCCTAGCTGCACAGGGCCATTTAGAGGGATCTTGGTTGATCGATAGAGAAGTTGATAAACTGTCAATATATGTATGCTCCAAATAGGCTAGGAACAAATTAACCCTTTGCAATAGTTTTATTTGCTGTGCATCCAACTCATCAAAATATTTCAGCATCTCATAAAATTTGTGTATAGACTTCGCATATTCTGGAGCACGTTTAACTAAACTGGCATCATCCCAGATTGAATTAAAATCATATGGTTTTTTCTCTAGATCATCCTTTTCTTGTCTTTTTGACTTTCTCTTATCATTTCGATCTTTTAAACGACAATCAGCTTTTCTTGTAATTAGACTTATAGGCGTATCAACTAATTCACTCTCGAACGTGTGATTATCAGGACTAATAATCTTTTCCATTCCATAAAACAATCCCACAAACCACTTCAACATAAGAGCTAATTTTTTTCGATTAGGGAGTTTGAATTCTTTTATTTCTTTTACACCTAAGTGATCAAGAATTTGATCAATAGCAATAATTTCCGACCGAACAAAAGCAGCAATCTTACTACCATAAAAAAATTTATCTAACTCACGGTGTAATGACTCCTTGATTTGATTGGTATCTATTTGATGTGTCGAACTGTCTAGAATAAATCCAAACATTAATCGAACTTCACCATTCAGCTCTATCTCACCTTTTTTAAGGATAGATAACCAAGGTAAATGGGTTCCTAGCTCAAGATTATTTAACTCATTTACTAACAAGTGTGTTTTTCTTTCGACCGAAGTTGTAGCTAATCTATGATCTACTTGACTAGTTTGAGTTAGATTTTCAATCTCCCTATCAGAGAAATCTTGTACCTGAAATTTTACCAACACAAGCGCTTGTCTAATCTTCTTAGCGCCATGTAGCACATCCAAAATTTCACGCGCAATCTCATCGCCTTTATCTTGATCGAAATTAAATTTGTAGTTCTTTTGCTTGCCTAAATACTGCTCATATCGATCAATCGTCTCAAATACTTCCTCATAAGGAAAGTCTTCAACTTTCCATCTGTCAGATTGAATATCACTTCTGAAGATACATGATCCTTCTTTATCTAAAAAATTAATGAAAGCATGAATTTTTTCTGGCAACTTGTAATATGGAGTTGCTAATTTCATAAGTGCAACATCTACTACTAGACCATTATAAAAATCAACTATCTGCTTTTTTCTCACCTCATTTTTTGAAGAGCAAGCGTCATCCCAATCTACTTTTTGATAACCAATAAACTCTTCAACTAGCTCCAAACGCTCATACAGTCTTTCTAAAGTTTCGATAGTTTCCCGAAATATGCCTTTATGAATTTTCCTATTTTGAGTAATTGAATGCCGATAGCTATCCGTATAGTAACGTTTCAAAAATCCAAAAATTTCTTTATCAGTCAGTTTTTCTAATTGCCCGATTTCGGGGAGCTTCCTAAAAATTTGAGGATTTGCTTCATTCATGATTAAAATATTCTAGTATTTTTAGATAATAGTTAAAAATTAACACTTCTAACCCTTATATTTCAAGCTTTCTTTCTCCAATCTAAATAAAAGAAAAACTGTTATACCCTATTCACCTACTTTTAAACCCTATATTATAAAAATTAAACCCCTATTTAGAAACTATTAAGGCGTTTTATGTACTCAGGTTTCAGCTATAACGATGAAAAAAAACCACGCTTTTTAGCGTGGTTTTTGTGATTTTTCTAGTCATTTAATTCAGCCAATCCTTCACTCCCCCCTCATACCACTCCATCAATCTCACCCGCTCATCCCAATATTGCGCTCGGTTATATGCAGAGCGAATACGGTTCTGTGGTACATGAGCTAACTGACGTTCGATTGCATATGGATTAAAAAGATTCGATTCATTTACGATAGTACTGAACAAAGATCTAAAACCATGTGTGGTTATTCGTCCCGCATAGCCTGAACGTTCAATTACTACCAAAATTGATTCACTGTGAGTAAAATAATTCAGATATAGCAACTGGTTGTTATTTGTTCATTTAATAATAATCATCAGATGACATAAGAGCACCCTTATATAGTTGGGGGTATAAATGTGGGTATAATTAAAAATATATATTTTTATTTAATTATATTTCATTTACTTATAAACCAAATATGACTCCCTCTCTCAGCCAAGATTCATAATCATGTAGCCGCATGATGTCTCAAAAGGTTTAAATCCGAAGGGTTTAAGCCTTTTTTGTTGTCTGTAATTAAATATCATCCTGCAATCTCACTATTGGCTATTCCTCAACGCCTTCATTTTTAGCTTCTAGAAAAGAAAAAAATATTTAATCAGATTCTTTAATTTTTACAGCTTAATGAAAGAAAATTCATTAAGATTTCGGCTAAATTCCATTTTTAGAAGTTACAGCAATTTTAATTTTATGAATCATTATCAAGCTTGTAATATTCTGCCAATTGTTTGAAAAGTGATCTAATATAAAATATGTAATCAGAAGCTCGCTGTAGTTTCTTTTCCAATTTAATACCTCCTTCCTTATGATGGAGGTATTTTTTTTATTTAAAAAAAATCAGTTCTTATACAGTGGTGAATTCTCTTATACTCTTATTATTCAGCCCTGGATAACAACTAGAAAAGACGATGAAAAAACTAACCTTTACTACCCTGTTCGTTATGTTAGTTATTGCTGGTTGCCAAAAGCAGCCTGAGCAGGCAGAAGCCGCAATGTCGACAGATAAAAACTCTGTAGATGTCATTCAATTTGAACAGGCAGACCAGAAAATCAGTGGTTTTCTGGACCAGTTAGATAACCCGGCTACACCTATGGAACTTCGCAAGAAAATCATTTGCGAAGATTATCCTGAGGTGTATTTTAAAGAATATGTACCTGCCTTTATAAAAATTGCGCCAGAAAACACAAAAGAACAGTTAGCACAGGATTTGAAGCTGGCACTGGATTTTTATAAGAAGAAGGACAATGTCGTTTGCTAATGCTTGTCTTTTAATTAATGAACAAATGAATTGCCCTCTTTTCCCTATATATACTTCATGAAAGTTATACAAAAAATTCAGTTACTGAATTCTAACTTGGCATAAAAATAGCTTAATTTTATTGTCATCATCGCTATGTTATGTTGCTCTTAGCGGGCACATAAAAGGAGAACAAAAACCAGTAGATCCAACCAACCACGCCATTGATCTTGATTCAAACTAAAAGCTAAAAGATAGACACACTGCTATTCGGGAGCGAACATGAATAACAGCGCAAACTATGCAAAACAGATCAAAAATGCTAAACGTGGCGGTTACACTCCGACCATTGCCAAAGACGTCAACAAACACAAGATTCAAAAAGCCCTCAGACTCATCGAACAGTGGAGAAGCCTCGCTCAAGAACTCAAACCCCAAATGCAGTTTGACATGGCCTTTACCTTGGAGGAATGTGCTCAGGATCTGGACCGTATCCTAAAAAGCCGATAAACCTAGTTTTTATTCATCTCTGAAACCAGTTTAAATTTTCCACCCTCGCCCACACTTTCGCATGTGGGCGATTTTCATGAATCCAGCTGATGTATTTCAAGTTTTGCAGCTTTTCGTATCATGCAGAATTCAATCAAACTTAAAATTTTACCAAAGCATTTAAACGGTTATTTTTTGGCTTGCATCACCTCAAAAAATCTGTAGAATGCACACCACAACGCCGGCATAGCTCAGTTGGTAGAGCAACTGACTTGTAATCAGTAGGTCCACAGTTCGAATCCGTGTGCCGGCACCATTTTCTTAGCCTCGCTTTTTTAGTGAGGCTTTGATGTTTCTGGAGTCTGCATTTTCTTCGGGCTTGATCTTTTCAGTCACTGTTCTAGTGCTTTGCTTTTGCGCTGATCTGCACATACCGCACTACACCTTCTTCAAAAAGCTTTCGGCATAGTTTTGCGGTTATCTGAATTTTAAACTCATCTAGTCTGGATGCCTTCACAGACTGAACCAATTTTTTTGAATTTAAATCCTGCTGTACATACCTGGAAAAACCGGCAAATACTGATTCTGACAGATCTTCAACCTGAACATCTGTGAATTCAAACTCATCTAGACATTCATATAGCGCACCCAGCGGCATCAAATCACTTAAATTGACATCTGCTGATTTCAACAAAAGCTGGTATTTACACTTTTGAAATGAATTTAAAGTTTTCCAGCGCTCAGACAAGACCAGATGATGAAAACCGATTCGCGCTTTTGAATTCAAAACTGGGACTATCTGTTCCAACAAGCTTGGTACGCTATTGTGATAAGCCGCATCTAGACACAGCACAGCGTCAAATTTATGTGGGAAATGGATATCTTTTAGTCGAAGAAAAGAAGCATGATAAATTGCATTCAGTTCAGGTAAATGCTGCTGAATCTTGGTAACACAAGTTTTCTGTAGCTCTACGCCTGCCAGGTATTGCACCTGATAGTGCTGCTGCCAATGCAGCAGACTGGCACCCTGACCGCAGCCAAGATCCAGTAATTTATCTTTTGAATTTAAATGAATGGTTTCAGCCAGATGATCAGCCAAAGCCTGACAGGCAGCAACATAGTCTTGCTGCCCTATCTGCCAGTAACCAAGATTGCTCCAGGGCAATAATGAAGTATCTCCAAGCAATGCTGCATTGATAGCATATTTATGCTCGGGTAGACGCTGCCGAAAGGCCTGGAACAGTTTCATGCTTAATAACCGAGTTGTGGTGCAACCTCAATATTCGGTTTTAATCCCTCGAATGGCAATGGTGCACCAAAGATTTCTGCAATCTTCATCGCTGAAGTAACTGCAGATTCTAGAATTGGCAAGCCATCACATGACCATGAACCACAATAGAATACCTTACGGCCCTGATCCAGATGACGTTGCTGTAATTCCTTGTTCAAGGCTACAGTATGCGCATCAACGACTGCGCGAGTCAGTGTCACAGAAGAAATAATTTTCTTCGGATCGATATCAGTCACCGGGCGCCAGGTCTGGAATACCGGAGATTTACCTACCAATGTTGGTTCAACCGCATTGAGCCATACCGTGAACTGCTGACGGGTAAACTTGCGGTCCATCATATAGCTTAGTACTGCCCAGTCTTTACGTTTCGGCGGCATCACGCTGGTATCGGTATGGATTACCAATTGCCCCTGCTCAAACTGGAATTTTTTTAATAATTCAATATCTGTTGCAAACTGGTCTTTATCAAGAAATTCCTCGATCTTGTTGGTGGGTGTAGCAACGATGACACGGTCAAATAACTTGGAATAACCTGCCGCATTTTCTACACGTACCTGGTCACCCTGCTGTTGTACCAGCGTGGTTGCTGCACCACTGACAATGTCGATGCCTTCAATCAGTTTATCCACCAAGGCTGGTGTACCGCCCTGCATACGCAATAATGCATCGCCATCTGTCAGCTGACGCAGGAAAATCAATAAGGGCTTGGCTGGCCATTCACCAATGGTTTTCGGGTTACAGGTACAGATGGTATACAGCACTGGCATCACCGCACCATGCCAGAATACTTCTTCAATATCATTGCGATTAATAAATTCTGCCAGGCTGATATCCTGATTTTTAGATTTAAAGAATTTGTTCAACGCTGTTTTCAGTTGTAATAAACCTTTAACCAGACGCCAGCCATACTGTTGAAGACCTTTACGGTTATTGATAATCGGAAAGTTACCAATCCGGCTACGCGAAGTCGTCAGCCAGGTTTCGGTCCGGTCCTCAAATAACCAGCTGCACGCCATATAAGTACGTACCGGATAGGTCTTGATCCCCAGATGAGTCGCAAGACTTAGCGTATTTTTCCACAAGTACGGATTCATCACACGCAAAGGAGCATCGACCAGTCCACCTTCAAACTCGAGGCTGTGACTGTCCATGCCGCGCCCTTGCAGCGCTTCAAAAATAGTGATGTGATGTCCTGCATCCTGAAGAATTCTGGCTGTAGCCAGTCCGGCCATGCCACTACCAATTACTGCGATATCCAAACTGATCATCCGTCATTGAGAAACTTTTAGAAATTATGTACCAAGCCTGCCGTAATTAGGCTATTAAAATCTTCCAGATTGCATTTTTTTCAGATGGACTAAAGCGCTTGAAAATTCATAATTTTTTACATTTTTAATATAAAAAGTTTACACTGTTTAAATTTATGCTTTTATTGATATTTTTTGTATTTTTATAAAAATTATCCTTTAAAAACAATACATTTAAATTAACCAATTTTTTAACTTTCGTTTTACAAAAGATACAAGAAGCGCTATAATTTTCTGCATAATAAAATGCTAACTTCATCGCCCTCCACAGTGTTGAAGTTATTTAAAAAATCTTATAATCAGAAGAACTTACAGCGCATAACTATTTAAAAGCCTCTGCACTGCAGAGGCTTCTTTCTTTCTGGACTGACATTTTTATTCAGCAGCTACCGGAATTTCTCCAAATTTACCCTGATTAAAATCCTGGAAGGCCTGGACAATTTCTTCCTTGGTATTCATCACAAAAGGACCATAACCTTGAATGGGTTCCTTCAAGGGTTTACCGGTCAAGACTACGAATTTGCTGTCCTGATAAGTCTGAATCTGGATTATAGGATCGTTATCCTGAGCAAATATCACAATAGAACTGTCCAGAACTTTCTGGCCAGCATTCACTACCAGCTCTCCACTCAATAGCACCAGCAAAGCATTATGACCGGCAGGTATCTGCAGCATCGTTTCATAATCTGCTTTGAGTTCACCATCCCACACATTGACCGGACTAAAGGTATGCGCCGGACCATGATGCCCATCAAGTTCACCAGCGATGACCCGGATATGCCCTGCACCTTCATCCATTTCAATCCGGGGAATATCAGTTGCAGTCAGTGCCTGATAACGCGGTGTAGTCATTTTGTCTTTGGCAGGTAAATTTACCCACAGCTGGACCATTTCAAACAGACCACCATTCCGGGCAAAGTCTGGAGAATGGAATTCTTCATGCACCACGCCTGCACCTGCAGTCATCCACTGTACATCACCTGCCTGAATCGTACCGCCACCACCGCCAGAATCCTTATGCGTTACTCCACCCTGATAGGCGATTGTCACGGTTTCAAAACCACGGTGTGGATGTGAACTGACACCCTGCTGCACCGTAGTCGGATCAAAATGATACGGCGCTGCATAATCCAGCAACAGAAACGGACTGATGACCTGACCAAGACGGTCATAAGAAAACAGATTTTTGACCGGAAATCCATCACCGACCCAATGCATGTGCTGATTACGGTAAACACCTATGACTTTTTTCATCTTTTTACTCCTATCTGAATAGGATGAACATGCAGTCATTGTATGCGTTGCGGATAACTATCGATACTAGGCCAATGAAATGCAGTATCCCGAATATAAGACAATACTGGTGTCAGTACTGGTACCCTACAACTGGTTTATACCTTATGTAAAAGCCAGCGTCTGGTGATGGAAAAACTGATTGAGCATCTGGTTGAAAGCTTGCTTGCCGCAGCCGAAAGTCATCAAGACTATATGATTTAATTGTCCTTTCATTTTCAAATGACCATAAAAAAATCCAGCGCTGAAGGCTGGATTTTTTAGATTTGATAAAGATTTATTGAATTAGATTTTACCTACCAGGTCAATTGAAGGAGCTAGGGTTGCTTCGCCTTCTTTCCATTTTGCAGGACATACTTCACCTGGGTGAGCATGTACGTACTGAGCTGCTTTTACTTTACGAAGCAGTTCCTGCGCGTCACGACCGATACCACCTGCGTTGATTTCAATGATCTGGATTTTACCATCCGGATCGATCACGAAAGTACCGCGGTCAGCCAAACCTTCAGCTTCGATCAGCACTTCAAAGTTTTTCGCCAGAGTCCAGGTTGGATCGCCAATCATTGGATACTGGATTTTACCAATCACGTCAGACGTGTCATGCCAAGCTTTATGGGTAAAGTGCGTATCCGTAGATACACCATAGATTTCTACACCCAGTTTCTGGAATTCGGCATATTGATCGGCAAGATCGCCTAATTCTGTTGGACAAACAAAAGTGAAGTCAGCAGGATAGAAGAATACAACAGACCATTTGCCTTTCATGTCTTGCTCAGATACTTCAATAAATTGACCATTGTGGTAAGCAGTTGCATTAAATGGCTTAACTTCAGTATTGATTAAACTCATGTGATTTTTCCTATCAGTTCGCGGGAATTCATTCGATGAACTAAGAATACACAAAAACTAATAATAGATAAAACCGTAACTTTTTATAAAAATTATCGTTTTTTTAGATTTATAAATTCTATTAATTTTTTACTTATTATCTTTTATTCCAATTTAACTCCTGACCTCTACCGAGAGAAATGCTGTAAAGAATCCCAAACTGACTGCGCCAAAGCAGATGCATGTTTTTGCGGAGAATCCTTGACTCGACCTGCCAGCCAGGCACGGCAATAGCTTTCTGTCGCGCCAATTACTAAAGAGGTCAGTAAAGCAGGTGGTACAGCTTGCAGACAAGCGGCATCTGACTGCTGGGCCAGCCATTTCTTTAAATCCTGATTGCGCTGGCTGGTACGCTGTTCCAGATCCTGACGCAGTTCTGAGGTATGTACCACATGATGGGCTGCATAGAGAAAACGGGCAAAATCTGGATAACTGATGACCCAATCAATATAACTTCGGATAATGGCATGAATACCCTGTTCAGCACTTTTCGCTTGGGATAAGGCATCTAAACGTCGGCTAGACTGATCCTTTAAAGCGGCTAGATACAGCGCAGCTACGATCCCATCCTTGTGATGAAAATGATGATAAATTGCGCCAACACTGGTTTCTGCTCGATCCCGAATCATTTCAATTGTCGTTGCAGCTATGCCACTTTGTAAAAATTCCTGTAGCGCACAATTCAGAATTTGACGCTTTAAGGCCAAGCGTCCGCCTGGATAACTCCCTTCCAATACATCCATACCTTGCATTCTCCTTAATGTGCTCGGCACCGTTAATCATTAACTTGTCTATTTTAAACACTTTTCTTGTGAGTCCTGCAAATACAGAATATTATTCTGTATGAGGATCTTATTATTATTCACCTCTTACGCAGGATCGCGATCATGAGCCAGGCTCTAAAAATATGGAAAACCTTTCACAAAAAACCAGGTGGTAAATACATATTTTCCAGATTACTTTGCATAAAAATACCTTATTTCAGCAGTATTTCCCCATTGCTCGAAACGCTTGCTCCGTATTATTGCGAAGTGAGCATGAAAAAACATGCGGCTGTACTCAATCATCTAGATACAATCCATGCGATTGCCATATGCAATCTGGCTGAACTGGCAGCAGGTACCATGACCGATGCCAGCGTCCCCAAAACCCATTCCTGGATTCTAAAAGGTATGCAGGTCGAATATCTTAAAAAAGCAACGACCGATTTAAGAGCCATTGCCACACCTGCAAAGTTAAATGTTGAATGGCATGAAATCGCTGAATACCAGGTTAATGTTGAGGTACTGGATATGGCACAAGAAACCGTATGCCGTGCCCTCATTACAATGTGGGTATCTCCTAAAAAGAAGAAAAATAAACAAGCCTAAAAAAACCCGTCAGGTGACGGGCTTTTAAGGATGCTCTTCTGTTTTAAATTTTAATCAGAATGGTAAGTCATCATCCAGGTCTGCTGCAGGCGCTGCAACTGGAGCTGGTGCAGATTTTGGCGCAAAACCGCTTGGGTTATTATTGCCATAGCCATTACCACCCGCAGGTGCATTATTGAAGCCACCTTGCTGTGGTGCATTATAACCTTGTTGACCAGCATTGTTATTGCCATAGCCGCCCTGGTTATTGTTGAAACGTGGCTGTGCAAAACCGCCATTGTCTGACTGTTCACCTTGAGGACGGCCAGAATCCAGCATTTGCATCTGCTCACCACGGATTTCTGTAGTGTAACGCTCTTGACCACTTTGGTCTGTCCACTGACGGGTACGTAGTGAACCTTCGATATAGACTTTAGAACCTTTACGTAGATACTGCTGTGCAATTTCACCTAAACGGTTATGCAGCACAATGCGGTGCCATTCTGTTTGCTCTTTACGCTCACCAGTGTTCTTATCCGTCCACGAATCACTGGTCGCGATAGAGAATTGAGTGAGAGAACCCCCATTCGGGAAAGTTTTTGTTTCAGGATCTCGACCTAAAGTACCTACTAAAATAACCTTATTTACACCACGCATGAGACCTATACTTCCTATTTGTTTCTATATTTTACTTTATAAGAGTTATGCTTAAATGGCTACCTCTTTACCCAACAAGTGCGTTAATTGTTGTCGCGCAGTATCATTAATCTGCTGTTTATCAACCTTGACGTAGGCCACTTGCTGTTCAGGCATCACCACGACTTCTTCAATACCATGAATAGATAAAAGCTGTGAAGTCCATTCATCTGTTTGTCGATTTTCAGGCAGGCTTAACACCAGGGACGAAAGATAGCGCGGCTGAGCCAGACCAAAACTGATGAGCAGCCAAATTATAGCAACCGCAGTCAGAATACTCCAACCCATGGAAGTGTCATTCAGCAACAAAAGTTGTCCGCCTAGCGTACCGCCAAAGAAGGCACCGAGGAACTGACTGCTGGCATTCACGCCCATCGCTGTTGCCTTGGACTGAATTGGCGCAACCTTGGATAACCACGATGGTAATAAGGCTTCCATTACATTGAAGGCAATAAAGAAGATCCCTAAACCAGTGAGCAGGATATATTTCGATTCAAAGCCAAAAATCAGTACCAATAGGCCAACGATAATTCCCGCAATTGCAGTCAGGAAAATACCACGCATTTTGCGGTATTTTTCCGCCAGAATAATGCTTGGAAAAGCAAAGAACAGACTAATTACGAGTAAGGGCAGATATACCCAGCCATGACTGGCCAAAGGAATATTAGCGAACTCAATGAGCTGCGAAGGTACATAGATAAACATTGCCGTTAATAACAAATGCAGGCTAAACACAGAGACATGCAGGCGATTCAGGTCGCCCATTTTTAGGACTTGTTTCAGCTGAATCAGATACCCCTGCTGAAAATTACGATGATGACGGGTCACTTTTGGCACCATCAGCAGCATGGCAATTGCCGCTAGCCCCATTATGGTAGTCACCCAGAACAACCCAGAAATACCCACCAGACCCGTTAACCAAGGTCCTAAGGTAAATGCCACCACAAAAGATAAGCCGATACTCATGCCCATGGTTGCCATGGCTTTCATGCGGTTTTCTTCACGGGTCACATCGGCAAGCAATGCCATGACCACCGCCGAAACCGCACCGCCGCCCGCAATGGCACGCCCAATAATCACTCCATAGATTGTGTCCGACATGGCGGCAATTGCACCACCCAATGCAAATAGCAATAACCCGATGACCACCAGCGGTTTGCGACTGAAACGGTCTGCAATCAGGCTAAATGGAATCTGTAGAATGGCCTGAGTCAGACCATAAACCCCTACTGCCAGGCCAATCAGTGCCGGCGTAGCATATTCATATGACTGTCCTGCAACCGAAAATACAGGGATAATCATAAACAACCCCAGCATGCGCAGTGCAAAAATGCTGCTAAGCGCAAAGGTTGAGCGACGTTCTAGGGCATTCATCATAAATTATGGCAGTTCAATTGATGGATCTTCAGGCGAAGATTATAGGACATTCGGCCGGGATGGATGCAGGAATTTTATTTGAAATAAAGATGATGCTGATCTAAAAAATAAAAAAGCGCAGCCGGAGCTACGCTTTTGCATCAGGATCACAGGCCTTAGTGATGTAAAGCCTGACGTTTCTTGTACTGAATCGAGGCAATCACGGCCCAGACAATAAAGGCCACCCCGATCAGGCCGGTCACTATTTCCGGTACATGTACACCAGTACCGCTGGCAATCATGATGAAAGCCAAGGCGCCAATCGCGTAATGCGCACCATGTTCCAGATAGATATAAGCATCCAGCGTGCCTTTTTCCACCAGATAAATCGTCATTGAACGGACAAAGATCGCACCGATTGCCAGACCCAGCATGATGATTACCACGTCCGAGGTAATTGCAAAGGCACCGATCACGCCATCAAAACTGAATGAGGCATCCAGGACTTCCAGATACAGGAATCCTCCAATACCAGCTTTCACCACGCCAGTAGGTACGCCATTTTCATCATGACGAACTGCATTGCCATTTTCATCCACTTCAGGTTCACCACCGAGCATATGACTCAGCACCTGCACCCCGATATAAATCACAATACCCCAGATTCCCGCCATGGTCACGACCAGACGCTTGGCTTCATCGACATTGGCTGCCATGATTAACAAGGCCACCAGCGCAATAAAGACCGACATTGCCGGAACACTAGCCAGGTTGGATAAACGGCGTTCTACTCTTCTGAACCAGTGCGTATCCTTTTCTTCATCCAGAAAGAAATTCAGGAATACCATCAACAGGAAGGCACCACCAAATGCCGCAATTTCAGGATGATGTGCCATCAAACGCGCTGAATATTCTTTTGGATCATTCAGGGCCAGACGTACCACTTCCATAAAGCCCAGGTCTGCAGTCACTGCAACAATGACCACCGGGAAGATCAGACGCATCCCGAAAACTGCAATCAGAATACCTACTGTCAGGAATAGCATTTTCCAGAAATGATCCCAGCCACGCAGGACAGATGCATTGACAACCGCGTTATCAAAGGACAACGACACTTCCATAATCGCCAGAATGGCGGTAATGGTCAGTGCTGTGAACATGGTTTGCAGGCCCGCTTCCGGACCATGGGTATAACCCCAATAAGCAGACAAACCAAGGCACACGATCGAAAATGCGATTGAGAAACCAAAATGTTTCAACATACAAATCGACCTTAGATAAATTTCATTGAGTGTATTTCTTTTATTGTAGGGAAATACCAAGACTAAAACTTGTCTCAATTATGAAACTTTTGCTGCATAAACCAAAGCACTTCCTGAACCATTTTTGCGTATTTTCTGCTTTTCAAATCTGTCGATCTTTTCAACGGGTCGATCTTTGCTATAGTGCTGCATGCTTTGACTTCAACTGCTCAGGATTTCAGTATGAGTTTCTCTCAAGACGTATGGCAACGTAACCTCGAACTTTATCAAAAGACCTTGGCACTGCCTTTTAACCAGCAGCTGGCACAAGGCACATTGAACCGTGATGCCTTCAGTCATTATGTGATTCAGGATGCGCATTATTTGCTGGCCTATGGCCGTGCACTGGCAGTCTGTGCCGCCAAAGCCTTTGAGGCTGATGATGTGATCCAGTTTAGTGAAGCGGCTAAAATTGCGATTGTGGTCGAGCGCAGCCTGCATAATGGTTTTATGCAGGATTTCGGTATCAGCAAAGCCCAGTTCGAAAATACGCCGTTGACGCTGGCCTGCCATCATTATACTTCCTATTTGCAGGCAACTGCCTGGGCCGAAAGCTATCCAGTGGTGCTGGCAGCCCTGCTGCCATGTTTCTGGATTTATGCAGAAGTCGGCAAGGATATTGTCGATAAGGCCGCAGCCAATAACCCTTATCAGGCCTGGATTGATACTTACGCCGGGGAAGATTTCCATACTGCTGTACGCAATGTGATTGCAACTGTGGATCGCGTAGCAGCGCGTGTCGATGCCGACACCCTGGAAAAAATGCATGCGGCCTATACCTATGCAGCGCGTCTGGAATGGTTGTTCTGGGACAGCGCCTTTGAGCAACGCCAGTGGCCTGGTCTGGATTGATACAAGCTGAATTCAGCCCTGTTCAATACGGGGCTTTTTATTTTTTCTACAAAATTCTAAATAATACAAAATAATTTTAATTTTTATCTTGGATCGATGCTCCGCAATTCTACGCACTCTGTGTTTTTTACAGAGCTTAAATCCATGTTCAAATGCTTTTATTAAAAGCAGGACCAAAATTTTAATCGGAAAAAAATACCTCATACATTTTTAACTTATTGCTTTGATACTGATCTTTTGACCAATCACCGACATAACTTGACGTTTAAAATACTTTTATTTGCACTTGAACATTTTTCATCCGGTATCATATAAGGGTTTTTGATGAATATTCTAGGATCATTGCATGAGCCAAAGCCACATCCGTATTCGAGGCGCACGTACCCATAACCTTAAAAATGTGAACCTTGATATACCACGCGACAAGTTTGTGGTGATTACGGGACTGTCTGGTTCAGGTAAGTCCTCACTGGCATTCGATACCCTGTATGCCGAAGGTCAGCGCCGTTATGTCGAGTCATTGTCTGCCTATGCACGCCAGTTCCTGTCCCAGATGGAAAAACCGGAAGTCGATTCGATAGAAGGCTTAAGTCCGGCCATCGCGATCGAGCAGAAGTCGACCAGCCACAACCCGCGTTCAACCGTGGGGACTATTACTGAAATTTATGACTATCTGCGTTTGCTCTATGCTCGCGTTGGTACACCTTATTGTCCAGAACATGACCTGCCGATGGTCGCGCAAACCGTGAGTGAAATGGTGGATGCGGTAAAAGGCTTGGAAGAAGGTACTGGCCTGATGCTGTTGGCACCTGTCGTACGTGAACGTAAGGGTGAATATTCCGCATTATTTGAACAGTTACAGAGCCAGGGTTTTGTACGCGCCCGCGTGGATGGCGAGATCATGGAAATTGATCCTCCGCCAGAACTGGATAAAAAGAAAAAGCATACCATTGAAGTGGTGGTTGACCGCTTTAAAGTGCGTGATGATCTGGGTAATCGTATTGCCGAAAGCTTTGAAACTGCACTTCGTCTGGGTGGCGATATTGCCATTGTCTCGCGGATGAAAGGCGAACGGCCAGATCGTGTTTTCTCAGCCAAACATTCCTGCCCGAAATGTGATCGTGCGGTGGCGGAACTGGAACCACGTCTGTTCTCGTTCAACAATCCATTTGGTGCCTGCCCGGTTTGTGATGGCCTCGGTACGCGTAGCCATTTTAGTGCAGATAAACTGATTCCAAATCCTGAATTGAGTATCAGTCAAGGTGCAATCCGGGGTTGGGACCGTCAGCGTCCATATTATTACAGCATGATCGAAAAGGTCGCCAATCACTTTGGCTATTCGTTGGATACGCCATGGAATCAGCTCGAAGCCGATATTAAAAAGAAATTCCTCTATGGTACCGGTCGTGAAAAGATCGATCTGAGCTATATTGACGAACGCGGTCGCCGTCATAATCGTGTGATTGCTTTCGAAGGTGTACTGCCGCATTTAGAACGCCGTTATCGTGAAACAGAAAGTAATTATGTCCGTGATGATCTGGCACAGTACTTGTCCAATGCCGCCTGTGATGCCTGCGATGGTTCACGTCTGAATGAAATTTCACGTAATGTCAAAATTCTGGACAAGACCATTGCTGACATTACCCGCATGTCGATTGGTGACGCCGAAAGCTACTATCAAGGTCTGAATCTTGAAGGTGCCCGCGGTGAAATTGCCGATAAGATTTTTAAGGAAATCCGTGAGCGTCTGCACTTCCTGGTGTCTGTTGGTTTAAATTACCTGAGTCTGTCCCGTTCAGCTGAAACTTTATCTGGTGGTGAAGCACAACGTATCCGTCTGGCTTCTCAGATCGGTGCCGGTCTGATGGGTGTCATGTATGTGCTGGATGAACCCTCGATTGGCCTGCACCAGCGTGATAACGACCGTCTGCTACAAACCTTGGTACGTCTGCGGGATCTTGGTAATACAGTATTGGTCGTTGAACATGATGAAGATGCGATTCGTGCCGCCGACCATATTATTGATATTGGTCCAGGTGCCGGCGTACATGGCGGTCATGTGATTGCTGAAGGAACCTATCAGGAACTTGCTGAACATGAAGATTCCCTGACTGGTAAATATCTATCTGGCAAGCTGAAAATTGAAGTACCGAAAAAACGGACCCAACCACCAAAACCGGAAGAACAGATCAGGCTGATGGGTGCAGCAGGCCATAACCTGAAAAATGTCGACCTGACTATTCCATTAGGGGTGATGACCTGTGTCACGGGTGTATCAGGTTCAGGTAAATCGACGTTAATTAACCGCACCTTGTTGCCACTAGCAGCAACACAGCTCAATGGTGCGACCACTCAAACCTCAGAGAAATTTGATTCGATCGATGGTCTGCAATTCCTGGATAAAGTTGTAGATATTGATCAGAGTCCGATTGGACGTACACCACGTTCCAACCCAGCGACTTATACCGGTCTGTTTACTCCGATTCGTGAACTGTTTTCACAAACACAGGAAGCCAAGGCACGTGGTTATGCAGCCGGCCGTTTCTCGTTTAACGTGAAAGGTGGTCGCTGTGAGGCCTGCGAAGGCGACGGTATGATCAAGGTGGCAATGCACTTCCTGCCGGATATGTATGTGCCGTGTGATGCCTGTCATGGCAAGCGCTATAACCGTGAAACGCTGGAAGTAAACTACAAAGGCAAGAACATTTCTGATGTACTGGAGATGACTGTTGAAGATGCCATGCATTTCTTCGATGCCATTCCAGTGATTCACCGTCGCTTGGAAACCTTGCATCAGGTTGGCTTAGGTTATATCCGTCTGGGTCAGTCTGCGACAACACTTTCTGGTGGTGAAGCACAGCGGGTGAAACTGGCACGTGAACTGGCCAAACGTGATACCGGCCAAACCCTGTATATTCTGGATGAACCGACGACTGGCCTGCATTTCCATGATATTGCCAAATTGCTGGATATCCTGCATCAGCTCCGTGACAAGGGCAATACCATTGTGGTGATTGAGCATAACCTGGATGTGATTAAGACCGCGGACTGGATCGTGGACTTAGGTCCTGAAGGTGGTTCAGGCGGTGGTATGATTATCGCGGAAGGCACACCTGAAGAAGTGGCAAAGAGTAAGACTTCGCATACCGCGCGGTTCTTAAAGCCGTTATTGAAATAAGGAATCTCCCCTAGCCTCCTTTTTGATAAAGAGGAGGAATACCCTCCTTTCATAAAGGAGGGTTAGGGTGAATTAAAAAAATAAATATATTCTTAAATTTGTTTGGGGAAAGAAAATGCGCTTTTCAGAAAGATATGGATATAAACCAGTTCGTGAGATTATTCAGAAAGAATCGATAAATCAGGATTTAAAAAATAGAATTTGGTCATGTATATATGATAACTTTTATACCTATTATTTGAGTGACATTAACTTTTTCAGTTACTCAGTTCATTTGATTTGGCGAGATTTTTATAAACAACAAACTGATGTATTTCCGTTTCCTCCCAATGAAGCAGTCAATCAGCTTAAAAGATTTTTCTTACAAGAAGAATGGTTCAGTATTTACGATTTAATTGAAGAAATTATTATTTTGTATAGCGAAGAATATTCTGAACTACAGAAAATATTTATTGAGGAGATTAACAAGATATTAGATCAAGAGAACTCGGCCTACCGAATTATTAATCAACAAATTACAGAAATAACTTCAGAACAAGAAATTCAATCCATTGAAGAAGCTTTAAAAAATTCGCAACCATATTCAGGTATTCAGCAACATCTTAACCAAGCTTTAAAACTGATGTCTGATCGACAGAATCCCAACTATAGTAAATCAATGCAAGAAGCTATTAGTGCTGTAGAAGGTTTAGCAAAGAAAACTCTTGAAGATGACTCAATTACTTTAGGAAAAGCAATTCCAAAACTCAGAACCAAATATGCTTTTCATCCTAATTTAATGGAAAGCTTAAATAAGTTGTACGCATATACATGTGATGAAAATGGTATCCGACATGGATCACCTCATGAATCAAATTTATCTTATATCGATGCCAAATTTATGCTTGTTGCCTGCACAAATTTTATTAACTATCTCATCGAAAAAACCAAAGACCATCAAAATTAAATCACATGACTGGCGACATGGATGCTGCCTGTTCGACTGTGCTCAAGGGACTTAGCATCAGTCGAACAAAGGCATTTTGCTACTTTTGTACAGTCAAAAGTAGAGAAAGGTGTCTTTTAAACTAAACCTCAGCCACTGCATTACGCCCTTGACCTTTAGCCACAAACAAAGCTTTATCCGCTTTGGTAAACAGGCTGATCCAAGACGGCGCGCCTATCGCCACCCCCACACTGACCGAAACCTGAATCTGATCGCCATTTTCACTTAAAATATAAGCATCCTCTACTTCGCTTCGAATCTTATCGGCAATCTTACGGGCATTATCGAAGTCAATATTTTCAATCAGAACCAGAAATTCATCCCCGCCATAACGTACCAGTAAATCAGAAGTACGGACATTGTCCTTCAGGCACTGCGCCACAAACTGAATGACTTCATCTCCGATAATGTGTCCATACTGATCGTTCACCTGTTTAAAGTGATCAATATCAATAATCATCAAACACGTCTGACTAAACTGTGAAGGATGTGATTCCAGAAAACGAGTGTATTCCTCCAAGGCGAACCGATTCGCCAGTCCGGTTAAAGGATCGGAATGAGCAATATTTTTAAGCCTGAATTCTAAGGCATCACGTTGCTGCAACATCTGTTGCAACCTTTGAATGGCAGTAAATAAGGATTCAGATTTAGTATGGGCATTCGATGATAAAGCTTTGGTATCACCATTTTCCGAAAGCGTAAACAGAATTTGACGCGCTTCTATCAGCGGCTGAAATACACTTTTACGTGCAAAAATCATCGTTGCAATTGCTGCTCCTAAAGACACAAATGAAAGTAAAACTGTCCAGAGCAATTGCTGCAAATGAGAAGATTTTTCCCGCTCTGCAACCTGATTGCTGTACTCAAGTAAATAGCTTTGCAGGTCAACAACGGTAGCAAATTTATCAACCATCGCATTGGTGAGTTCTGTTCCTGTCAAATGATAAGGAACCTGCTGAATGCTCTCTTCCACCAGACTTGAAACGATCGGTAAGCCTTTTTGAATAAATATCGTATCGACAGCATTATGCAACCGGTTGAATTCTTCAGTCTTGTCCTCTTCCGGCTGCAATGTGCCGATTAAATCCCAAAGATAATGGATCCGATATTGGACTTGCATGGCACGGGTCAGGTTTGCCGCAGGAATCGGTTGGTCGAAAGTCACATAAGCCATGATTATAGAGGCGGCACGCCCTGCCTGATCCCTCAAGTCAGATAAAAATAAAATCTGAGAAATAAAATTATTTTGTGAGGTAGAGGTGGTATTAGAAGCAATTACTACTCCTTTTAGGATAGTACGACAACTGTCCCAGGTCTTAAACATTGCAGCAATCGCCTGATCAAGTGCTTGAGCATTACGCTGTTCCCAAGGAATTTTTGCATAGCTATCGATCTGTAAACGTCCCTGCTCCAGACTTGGTCGAACCGCACTTTCCAAACGTTGACTTAAATGCGGGAAGCCCACTTGCTGTAATACTTTTGCTGTATGCTCGAACTGCTGATCTACTTCTTTACGGTAAATTTCGAGTTCTTGTTGTCGTTGGTGAATTTCTTCAGGCGTACTGGAAAGGACTTTATTGGCAGGGGCTCTTTCCTTGGAAATCTTATTGGCCAGAATGGCAACTTCTTGCAGGGCATGTAATTCGTCAGAAGTACGCACAGCCTTAAGGTAACTTTGAGTGCTATTCACAATAAGAGGAATGCAAATGAATAGCAGACATAGAATAATGACAGACATTGCACAATAAAGATGTTTACTGATTTGTTCAGAGCGCAGAGTATTCATTGTCTTAGCGTACGCCCTCAGACTAATAATAAAGTATTTGATTTATCTTAATTATTATACAAAAAATCCATTTCTTCAGAAAGAAAAAATTCTTTATATTAAATGCTTTTATATAACTTTACTGAACTCAAAAGTCATATAGATCTTAATTTATGTTCTTATATTTAAATTAAAAATTTTAATTTCAGCAAATAACCAGTAGATGTATCAAATAGTTTCAAAAAAAATTGAAATTCGTATTGTTTACTGTTTACACATGCAACAATTAAGTGCATAATGCACCGCATTAGGGCGAATTAAATTTTTCCTCAGCAGATATTTTAATTTACCCGCAAATTTTGGCTAAAAAACCCCAATTTTCATTGAAAATTGGGGTTTTTTTTATCTATTTCATTTTTTATATAATATCTTACCAAAGGTATTGCATCATTATGGTGCTTTTATTTCTTTTAAAATATACTTTGATTTGTTTAATATTTATACTTATTGATTAGTTTTTAACCCCTTCACTCATCTCTACTTAAGTTTCAGGCAAAAAAAAGCCCAACCTTGGGGAAAGCTGGGCCGATAAAACACAAAATTCGTGGAGAATCAGGTCAAATAAAGAATTTAAGTAAATACATTATCTAACTTGATGAATTAATTATCGTAACTTTCATGTAAAATGTAAAGCATATTAAATTAGTTGGATTTGATATTTGTCTGTTTTTTACACAAAATTAGATTTAATTTAAATAAAAAATAAATTTAATGAATTAGAAAAGAATTATTGAATCAACTAAATAAGTGATCTAGGCATTCTTAATCATTTATATGGAGAGGTTTGACTCTATAGAATTGGTTTTTCCAATTCTTATATACATTTGAATTAAATTAAACAATAACCACCTATTATAAATGTGAATTTTCACGTGTTTTATATTATTTCTTTTTATTTAAGTAATTATTTGTTCTATCAGTATTTTTTTAGGGCTAAGTAGTTGAATAATAAATTCACAATCTTTACAAAAACATAACAATTATAAAATTCATATTTATATGATTTTAAAAGGTTTATTGACTTAATAAATTGTTACAATACAATTACCCCTGTTTTACCTCCCTTTTGAAAAACGGTAATAATCATGAAAAAACTAGGTTTAGCCACTGCTTTATTATTAGCGATGACCGGTGCTCAAGCATATCAATTTGAAGTTCAAGGCCAGTCAGAGTACATCGACAATACGGTAAATGACAAAGACTTCACTGGTGCTGTTCAAGGTACTTACTATCTCAAGGACGTTGATGCTTCTAAAGGTCCTTTAGCTGAAGCAGCATTCCTAAACCAAGCTTCTAACGTGTCTTTAGCTTATACATACGGTGAATACGATGTAGCGGCAGATACTCGAGTTTCAGAAGAAGGCGTAAACCAAACTTCTCATACTTTCGGTGCGAAAGGTGAAGCCTACATTCCAACTAAACTTGTTCCAGCATATGCAAGCGCTTCTTATAGCCATACTATTACTGACGGTAAAGATGGCCAAAAGAATGACAATGGCGATCGTTATGCATTAGAAGTGGGTGTATTACCTATTTCTAACTTCCTGGTTGCAGTAGGTTATACAAGTGTTGCTGACCAGACTTCTTATGATGCTTTCAACATGTTTAACAATGGTGTTGCCAAAGCTGCTCTTGAGTCATCAACTATTGCCGAAGATCAAGATGCAATTACTGCACGTACTAAATACGTAGGTGCAATCGATGGTACAAATATGTCGATCGGTTTTGAATCTGGTTTAGTTTACGGTGAAGACACTGCTTATAACCTAGGTACAACGCTTTACCTTAACCCTAAACTAAGTGTTGGCGTTTCTTATATGGAATCTAGCTATGCAGGTTCTCCAGATAAAGCTTTAGGTGCGAACGTAAACTACTTCGTTACTCCAGCAGTATCTGTAGGTGCTAGCTACGTTAATGCTAACTACGAAACTAAAAATGCTAATCTGGATCAAGATGTTGCAACAGATACCCAAACTGTGGGCTTGAATGCTAAATTCCGTTTCTAATTTCTGATTAGATTCTGAATATAGAAAAAGGACACTTTATGTGTCCTTTTTTTCTTGCTCTGATTTTCTATGCGGTAAATGAGAAATATATTGCAGCCCCACCAGTCGAGAGACAATCAGTGCCAGATACATCACGCCAAAGAACATCTGGATCATGGCGAGCATTCTGGCAAATGGACTCACTGGCATGGTATCCGCCAATCCTGTCGCGGACTGCACACTAAAACTCAAGAACAGCAAATCTAACCAAGGCTGATAAGCTTGTAGATCTGGATCAGCAAAACTATAGGGAACTAATAACTGACAGATACTATAAAGAAAAGCGAAACCCCAAGCCATCAAAGTAAAGGCTGCGCCTGCCGCAAATAATTCATCTTTGGTCAGGTAACGGTCATGAAACATATAACGCAATAAACCATAGGATGCACTAAAATAAGCACATGCTTCAAAAGCATGGGCGGTAATTAAGACCCAGACTTGTTTCATCCCGAATAAAACCAATGATGAAAAAAATAGCGCACCAACAACGAAACTTAATCCCAGTAAGGTAAATACGGGAGTTTGACGAATGACCCGGGCGATCACCAGTAAAACCAATACGCCTAGTACCCAAGTTGCAGCCCGATAAGGTGCGTATTCATAGCTCAGTACTGACAGGATCAGAATGATGAATTGCAGACAAAGCAGCCATGCGGAAGGCAGGCGCTTAAAGGTCGTCCAGCACATTAACAAAGCTTGCTTCATCTAATCCTTCTTCTTCATGACACTACAATCTGCAGTTTTATTGTTATCTGCTCAAACTTAACATGTAATCATGTCATATGCAGAGCAGTGCTTTGTATCAAAATGATGTATTCATTTAAAAATATAAATCGTTAAATCACATCTAATTTTTTAGTTTATTAATATAGATTTTTACTTCATCCTTTTAAGAGCTAATCATCTATACTTTTATTAAAGAATAAATGAAATTTTTATTATTTATAAATAAGTTAAGGGATCATATCCTTGTTAAATTTCAAGATAAACCGAATAAAAAAGGACACAATATGCATCCTTTTTTATTAGGTTAATTAAGCGACAGCACCACTTAGCGCACCCTGCTCAAGAAGTGTAGATGCCGTTCATACTGATCCAAAATATCCTGCAAAAGATCTTCCCGGGTCCATTCCATCACATCATAGTTTTGCCCACCTTCATTGAGGAAGACTTCAGCTTGAAAATATTGTCCTGCATCTTCATCCTGAGATGGCATAAAACTTGGCGGTAAGATCTGGCGTGCAACCACTGCATAAACGAAATTCGCTTCATCCTGATGATCTACTCGTAAGCAAAGTCCCTGCTCTATTTCATCAATGATGACGGCATGATGACGGCGTTGAAACTCTTTCTGAATACTTAAAAATGCCTGTCTGACTTCCGACTGGATATACGCTGTCACTTCCTGTTCATTATGAGCATAATGCATGATGAGTCCCAAACGCTGCTGCCAGCTACGCGGATTATGAATTGCTCGTGGTGTAATTCGGGCTTCTTGTAATGCATGCATTTTGGTGACTTCCAGCCGCAGTGCTTTGATCAGCCCCCAACTAATCACCAACATGATCAAGGTAAAAGGCAAAGCACTCAACATGGTGGCCGATTGTAGTGCAGCCAGGCCACCTGCATATAACAGCACAATTGTCAGTAAAGCCATGATCACTGTCCAGAACAGACGCTGCCAGGTCGGAGACTGATCAGATTTCGCAGTCAGATAATCGGTAACCAGTGCACCAGAGTCAGCCGAAGTGACGAAAAATAACATCACCAAGAATGTGGCGACTACACTCATCACTGCCGAGAAAGGCAACCCCTGCAGAAATTCAAACAGTGCCACAGATGAGTCACGCTGTACTGCCTGCATCAGGTTAATATTCGCTTCATGCAAAATGCTGTAAAGCGCAGCATTGCCCATAAAGCCCATCCAGATCAGGGTAAAGCCGGTTGGAATCAGTAAAACGCCCACGATGAATTCGCGAACCGTTCGACCTCGAGATACCCGGGCAATGAACATCCCGACAAATGGTGACCAGGAAATCCACCAGGCCCAGTACATAATGGTCCATCCGCCAATCCAGCCATTAGGCTGATAGGCATACAGATTAAAGGTCATACTGAATAGACCAGACACATACTGTCCGACGTTTTGAATAGTCGTTTGCAGCAGATAAATAGTCGGTCCTGCCAGAAAGACAAAAAGTAATAGTCCCAAAGCCAAAACCAGATTCAGTTCGGATAGGCGCTTAATCCCTTTATCTAGACCAAAAAATACCGAGAGTGAAGCCATCGCACTGACAATAATAATCAGGATGACTTGTACTCCAGTACTTTGCTCAATGCCAAACAGATAGTTCAGACCAGAATTGATTTGTGTGACCCCGAAACCCAAAGTGGTGGCGACACCAAATACGGTTCCAATCGTTGCGAAGATATCGACACCATCCCCGATCGGGCCGTAAATTCGCTTGCCAATTAAAGGATAAAGTGCAGAGCGTATTTTCAAAGGTAACTGATGCCGGTAGGCAAAATAAGCCAAGGATAATCCGACCAGTGTATAGATTGCCCAGGCATGGAGTCCCCAGTGAAAGAAGGTCACACGCATGGCCTGCTGTGCCGCCTGAATAGTTTCCGGTTCACCCGATGGCGGAGTAACATAGTGCATTACCGGTTCAGCAACACCGAAGAACATCAACCCAATCCCCATACCCGCAGTAAACAGCATGGCAAACCAGGAGGCATTGTTATAATCCGGCGTGCTATGGTCCGGGCCTAGCTTAATCTTGCCCATGTCCGATAGTGCAATAAAAATTAGCAGAATCAGAAAAATTGCAACAGAGAGTACATAGAACCAGCTAAAAGAGGTCGTCACCCACTGGTTCAGTTGCTGCGTCATCAGTTCAAACGAATTAGGTGCCAGGACCACCATTAAAAGAAATAGTCCAATGATGATGACAGTTGTTAAAAACACACGAGGATTCACATTGGAATACCAGGATGTGGTTCTGGAAGACATATCCACTCCATTTTTGCTTTTTATTAATCAGACCAAATCGGTCCCACATACATTACTCAAAAAGAAAACTTGAATAAAAAAATGTATTTCGATCACATATCGAAACCTAAGCAATATGATAAGTTATTGTTCTTATTCGCTTGGTTGTACTCCTGTGTCCTTCTCGTAACATGTCATAGAAAAGACTTGATCTTCTATTTTTGCCAAAATCTAAAAATCCAGCTATGCATTAAAGGAACAAAAAAATGAATTTCTTCATGAGCGTTGGCATCTACAGGCAATAAAAAAAGTCCCTTGCGGGACTTTTTTATAGGTGATCGAATCATCTTAGTGATCAGAGGCACCTGAGATACCAATACCTGTTTGTGAACGTACAAACTGTGCATCGAATGCTTTGCGTTCCGCTTGTGCTTGTGCAGAGTTATCTGTCACAGAGAACAACCAGCAGAAGAAAAATGATAAAGGCATCGCAAATAATGCAGGACCATTGTATGGATTAATTGGTGTATCAGAAATACCCAATGTATCTACCCAAACTGCTTTAGACAGTACGATCAGTACCACCGCAGTCACCAGACCAACGATACCACCAATCACCGCACCACGAGTGGTCAAGCCTTTCCAGAACATCGACAGAACCAGTACCGGGAAGTTGGCACATGCAGCCACAGAGAATGCTAGACCGACCATGAAGGCAACGTTTTGCTTCTCGAACAGGATACCCAAAATCATGGCAAAGATTGCAAGACCTAAAGTCGCAATTTTAGACATACGCAGTTCAGATTCAGGTGTGGTTTGACCTTTCTTAAATACGTTAGCATACAAGTCGTGTGAGATTGCTGAAGCGCCAGACAATGTCAAACCAGCAACTACCGCAAGAATTGTTGCGAATGCTACTGCCGAGATGAAGCCCATGAACAAGTCACCGCCAACAGCATCAGACAAGTGAACTGCAGCCATGTTGTTACCACCAACCAGCTCTAGTTTGCCAGTCATAGCCATTTTCGCTACATCTAGGAATTGCGGGTTATTCGATACATATAGAATCGCACCAAAACCGATGATGAAGGTTAACAGGTAAAAATAACCAATAAAGCCTGTCGCCACGACCACCGATTTACGTGCTTCTTTAGCATCTTTTACTGTGAAGAAGCGCATCAGGATATGTGGCAGACCTGCTGTACCAAACATCAAGGCAAGACCAAGAGAGATAGCATCGACCGGGTTAGACGCCAAGCTACCCGGACCCATGATTTTGGCTGCATCAGCAAGGTTCAAGTCATGGACTTTCGAATAGACACCAATCGCCTGTTCAAACATATTGGTAAAACTGAAGCCCACTCCTTTCATCACCATGAAAGCCATGAAGGTCGCACCAGATAACAGCATCACGGCCTTGATGATCTGTACCCAAGTCGTTGCCAACATGCCACCAAACATCACGTAAGCCATCATCAGTAAACCGACAATAACAACTGCTATATTATAGTTCAGACCGAATAGAAGCTTGATCAGCTGACCTGCACCCACCATTTGTGCAATCAGGTAGAACGCTACTACAACCAAGGAGCTTAATGCAGCCAAAGTACGTACCGGTTTTTCCTGTAAGCGGAAAGAGACTACATCTGACAGGTTATATTTACCCAGGTTACGCAGACGTTCTGCTACCAGGAACAATACGATCGGCCAACCCACCATGAAGCCCAGGGAATACAGCAAGCCATCGAAACCAGATAGGAATACCATTGCGGAAATACCCAGGAAGGATGCTGCTGACATATAGTCACCGGCAATTGCCAGACCATTCTGGAAACCAGAGATCCCGCCCCCCGCAGTATAAAAATCTTTGGTATTGGTGGTTTGCTTTGCAGCCCACTTGGTAATAAAAAGTGTTGCCCCGACGAAAATCAGGAACATGATAATTGCAGGCCAGTTGGTTGCCTGCTGTTCAGCTGCCCCTAGGTCAGGTCCAGCAGCTGCCATACCTGAAGCCATTGTAGTTGCAGCAAGGGCGATAAGAGAATTCCATTTCTTCATCTTAATGAGGTCCTTTTTCATGAGCAATTGCTTCTACTTCACGCATTGCTTCTTCAGTCAATTGATCAAGTTTGTTATTGGCAATGTAGGAATACACACCACACAAGATAAACGACAGGACAATAATCCCTAGACCTAACGGTATACCCCAAGTCGTCACACCGCCAGAAACAGAACTCATTAGAAATTCTTTGTTATAACCAACCAAGAGCATGAAACCCACGTATACAAACAACATGATTGCCGTAAGTGTCCAGCTAAGACGACTTTTTTTGGCGACCATTTCCTTGAATTTGGGATTTTGTAGAATCTGTTCTACTTGTCTCTCATCCATAAATATTCTCCTTGCTATGCCCAACCTTAAGCATCCATTTTTTAATTCGAATTATCACCTGTACAAATTAACAAGCTTCATAGGTGGTTGTAATTTAGACTTTGGTCGTTAAAAAATAAGCAATTTGAACGCCTGCGTTCATGATGCTGTATCATAGCCGCATGCTCAGTACACTTCAGGCAATATGAACAGTTGGCTCATCATAGGGGTGCTCACCCTCTATATCGCATTACTCTTTGTTTGTGCATTTTTCGGGGAGAAACACGCCAGTCGTCTCAGTACTCGTGGACGCATGCTATTGTTTAGCTTAACTTTAGGTGTCTACTGTTCTTCCTGGACCTTTTATGGAGCAACAGGTGCTGCAGTACGTGAAGGGATTATTTTCCTGCCCATCTACCTCGGCCCACTGCTTTTTGTCGCGATTGGTTATGACATCTGGCGCCGGTTGGGACGAGTACGTCAGCACCATGCCATTTCCTCGATCGCAGATTTTGTCGCGGCACGTTATGGTAAAAGTGGACCACTGGCTTCACTGGTCACCATTCTGGCAGTCATTGCGATTATTCCCTATCTGGCCTTGCAATTGCGTGCGATTGCCCTGAGTGCATCCGTGATTCTAGAGCCTTCAGCAGGCATCGCCAGCACTACCAATAGTGTACTGTTCCTGACCGGAGTTCTGGCTATCCTGGCCATGATTTTCGGTACGCGGCAGATTGCCAATACCGAACAGCATGGCGGTCTGATGCTGGCAGTCGCCTTTGAATCTTTCGTTAAGCTGTTTGCATTACTGGCAGTTGCTGGTTTCTTCATGTTTGCTGCACCAGAAAATTTGTCACAGATTACGGGTGATATCAAAACCACCTTCCATGAAGTGCAGCTGTTTGGCGTGCCAGAAAGTTTCTGGGTACAAACCCTACTCGCGGCATTGGCGATTATCTGTTTGCCGCGTCAGTTCCACGTGGCCGTGGTTGAACTGCGCGATGAAAAGCATATCCGTGGTGCCCGCCGCTGGTTTGCAGTCTATCTGATTCTGACTACCATCGCGATCATTCCAATTGCCAGTTGGGCATTGCATGCAGCACCACATTATCTGGCGATTCCAGACGTAGCAGTACTGTCTTTGCCTCTAAGCTATAACCAGGACTGGCTGACCCTATTAGCCTTCCTCGGAGGATTCTCGGCATCCACCGGGATGTTATTGGTGTCTTCCGTTGCCCTATCGATCATGCTGAGTAATGACTTGATCATGCCGGCGCTGTGGCGTTTTAACCTGATTTCACGTCATGACAAACGTCTGCCACTGGTACTGAAATTTACCCGACGCATCTCTATCTTAGCTGTAATGCTGATGGGCTTCCTGTTCTTCAATTTCTTTAATGATATTGATCAGCTTTCTATCTTCGGTCTGCTGGCCTTTAGTGCGGTGGCACAGTTTGCCCCTGCCCTAATTGGTGGTCTGTACTGGCGGGGTGGCAGTAAACAGGGTGTCTATGCCGGCTTGCTGACCGGTTTTGCTTTGTGGGCTTATACCTTACTGTTCCCGACCATTCTGCGTAGCCTGCCCGAAACATATCAGCAGTTTAGCCACGACTTTCTCAATTATGGTCCATTGGCACTCAACTGGCTTCGTCCTGAAGCATTACTGGGTTTTGAATCCTTTGATTCCTTGACTCATGGTGTGGTGTGGTCACTCGGTCTCAATTTACTGCTTTACATTTGGGTGTCACGCATCTTCCGTCCAAGTGTGGCAGAGCAGATTCAGGCGGAAAGTTTCTTCTACTATGAAACCAAACCCCTGCCTTCACAGAGTCCAACTACTGAAGTGAGCTATTCTCATCAGGATGTGGCCCGTTTAAAAGTCGGTGACCTGATTACGCTGGCCAAACGCATTACCGGTGAAGAACCCACCACGCGTGCATTCAAGCAATTCTGTACCCAGAATAATGTCGAGCTGAATGAAAATAGCAGTGCCAATGGCATGTGGTGGCGCTTTACCGAGCAATATCTGGCTGGCACGATCGGTGCTGCCTCAGCGCGTACCTTATTGACCACTGCGATGGTAAATAACGGTCTGGCTCTTGGTCAGGTCGCCAATATTCTTGACCAAGCTTCCCAGTGGCAGCGCTTTAACCAGAACCTAATCATGACCATGATCGACCATATGACCCAAGGTGTCAGTGTCGTCGATGAAAACATGTGTCTGGTGGCCTGGAACAATCAGTATCTGAAGCTGTTTGATTATCCAAAAGATATTGTCTATGTTGGTTGCCCGATCGCTGATCTGATTCGTTATAATGCCGAGCGTGGTGAATGTGGGCCGGGTTCGGTCGAAGAACATGTGCGTAAACGGATTCACTGGATGCAGGTCGGTAGTGCACATGAATTCGAGCGAATCCGTAAAGATGGCCGCGTGATTCAGATGCGTGGTAATCCGATTGAAGGTGGTGGCTTTGTTACGACCTTTGCGGATATTACCGCCTTCCGTGAAAATGAAGCCGTACTGGAAGCACGCGTGCGTGATCGTACCCAGCAGCTTGCGGATGCCTTGTCCGAACAGCAACTGGCACGTGAACAGGCAGACAAGGCGAATATGTCCAAAAGCCGCTTTATTGCAGCAGCCAGCCATGACCTGTTACAGCCGATGCATGCAGCACGTCTGTTCAGTACGGCACTGGAACAAAGTGTGCAAAGTGAAGAAGATCGCAAGACCTTACAGCAGCTGGACCGTGCCTTGTATGGTGCAGAAAGCATGCTTTCTGCCCTGCTGGATATTGCCCGTCTGGAAGGTGGAACGATTCAGCCGAAGCGTCAAGCCTATCCATTGCATGATCTGCTCAGCGATCTGGAATTACAGTTTAAATCCATCGCAGCACAGCGTGGCATCAAGTTCAGTGTGCATGATGCGCAGTTCTGGATTGATACTGATCCACAATGGATTCGCCGGATTATCCAGAACTTTGTCAGCAATGCACTCCGTTATACTGCCAGCGGTAAAGTGATTGTGGGTGTACTGCGCTCCAGCAGCAAACCGAATCATATCCGTATTGGCGTATGGGATACCGGACCGGGTATTGCCGAAGAACAGCGGATCAAACTGTTCCAGGAATTTGAGCGCTGTGGTCATACCTCTCCATGGGGTGAACAAGGTTTGGGGCTGGGTCTGGCGATTGTGCAGCGTATGACCAGCATGCTGGACTATCCGGTACACGTCTACTCTGAATATGGCAAAGGCTCCTGCTTCATGATTGAAGTACCGCTCACTGAGGCACCAAAAGTTGTGGCAGCTCCAGTGCAGGCGGTACCGCTGAAATCCAAAGCCTTTAAAGTGCTATGTCTGGACAATGATGAAACCATTCTGGAAGGTATGTCGACCTTGCTGACCAAATGGGGATATCAGGTATTTAAAGCTACAGAGCCTGAACAGGCACAGGAAATGATTGAACAGGAAAATATTCAGGTCTGGCTGGTGGATCAGCATTTGAATCATGACCAACGCGGCCTGGACTTTATCGTAGATAATCGTAAGCCAAATGTACCGGTTGCCTTGATCACTGCGGATTCTGATCCTGAACTGCCACAGCAGCTTAAGGAACTGAATATTGTGCTGCTGAAAAAACCGCTGAAACCTGCTTCATTACGTTCATGGCTATCGGGTTTAAAAATCTCAGACAGTTAAGTGGTTATGGTTTCGATAAGTGCCTGTTTTACCGTGTAAAGCAGGCACTTTTTATGTTAAATGTCACAAAAAATTTCAATATTTGCATGATTTTTAAGCGCATGTGCCAAAAATATCAGAATCAGGCTAAAAATCCTTACATCAATTGACCAAAAACATCATTTTAAAAATCGCTATGGCAAAACTTCACCATTCCTGACGTGAACCTGTGTGTACTTGGTTACAATATTGTAAGCTATTATTTTATATAAACTAATATAGGATTAACTTGATTGTTTGAACTTTAGTCGTATTTTTTCATGCCCCTATTTCGCTCTAAAAATATGACTTAGAAACGATCAGTATCTATTCATGCCTATATTCCTCATCCGCATGTCAGCTGATCATTTATTACTGCATAAAGGATGACTAATCATGAGCCTAGACACTAATACTGAGATCAATCAGAACCGACAGTTTCATCGTCAATACGGTGCCAATGCCATGCTGCCGGCAATCGACTGGAATAATCTGTTTAAGTACAGCAAACTTGATCCTGCTCAAATTGAAGCGCTAGAAACCCTGTATCAATCTGCAGTTCCTCTCGCCCTACAGGTATTTGATGAGCTGCACTTTGATGTGTTTGAGCCTTTTGCCTATAAGCCGCAAGGTCTGGGGCTGTTCGAGCGTCTGGCAGAGCAGGAATCGAAGCTGATTCAGTCTCTGGAAACCGAAGCTGCAGATTTAAGTGAAGATACCCGTCATCAGATCTGGAGCATGTTATTGCGCGGTGGTGCGGTACTGGTATTTAAAGCATGGCTGGCCAAGGTTAAAACTGGTGATGACCAGCTGGACACCTCACAGTTTGATGAACTTTCTGAGCTGCTCTTTATTAAAACCTCACCAATCGAACTGGCAGAGCGCCTACGCGTCGATCCAAAGTCAGAACAGGATCATATTTTCCTGATGTATGGCAATGATGTTTACCTGGATCGGTTTAACAGCCTGGAAACGGCTGCGCTGTTTGTCGATCTGGGTGTGTATGATGCAGCTTTTTTAAGTCTGCGTGACGACCGTGTTGCTGAATACCTGATGTCAAAAGGCTATGTGACTCAAGAACAGATTGATGAACTGCAATGTGCCTTGAACCCGCTGTTCTGTGCTGACCTTACGCCAAAACAGGACTGTATTGCCTAAAAGCAGATATTCAGACCATAAAAAAAGACCTCTGCGGAGGTCTTTTTTTGGCGCTTCGAAAAGCTTAGATTTTCTTTTCTTCAATATTCAGCGCATTGATCGCCAAGACAGCCTGGGTACGGTTCTGTACGCCAAGCTTACGGAAGATCGCAGTCACGTGGGCTTTAATGGTTGCTTCCGATACATCCAGTTCATAAGCAATCTGCTTGTTCAGCAAACCTTCTGCCACCATCATCAATACGCGGAACTGTTGTGGGGTCAAAGACTGAATACGTTCAGCCAGTGCAGTTTCATCAGCCGCACGCGGATCAAAGTTCATATTAGCTGGCAGATTTGGCGGTAACCAGATTTCGCCTTCCAGTACTTCCCGAATCGCTTCACCAATATGGCTTGGATGTGCTGATTTTGGAATATAACCCATCGCACCATGTGCAATTGCGCGTTGAATGATGCTGACTTCTTCGTGAGCCGATACCACAATAATTGGAAGCGAAGGATATTGAGCACGGACATGCACCAATGCAGAAAAGCCGGAAGCACCCGGTAAATTCAGATCCAGCAGCACAAGATCAGGTTCAGGACCATTTTCCAGGCGTTCATAAAATTCATTGACTGCTGCAGTTTCATGAATTTGTGCTTGCGGTAAGCTATAACGAACGGCTTGAATTAAAGCATGACGAAACAGTGGATGATCATCAACGATTAAAATATTCATAGGACGTGAGAGAGATCTTGTGCACGGTAGCTTATATTCTACCTGTAGTCGGTAGGTCAGCGATATGCAAGACTGTACAATTTTTAAAAATAATATCCAGTTTCGTTACATAAACTCTAGAATATGGGTATTTCACTAATTATTTAATTCTCATCATTTTTTTGTATATGTGTTATTAGCTGACTAGAATGCTTATTCTTATTCAATATAAGTCAAAATATCAATGTATTAGTTGCGATTGGCTTTCCAAAAAGCAAATATTTTAGTTATATCTCAAATTTAGATAACTTTTCAGCTTTTCCTTATTTTACACCCATGAGCGCATTTTGGATTAATAGGCTCATTCCGAGACTAACCCGTTTTTAGGTTCCAAAATGTCAAATCAAGATCTACAAAAGCCGCTCAATATCGTTGCCGTTTCTGGTGGTTTAAATCATCCTTCTAAAACTGAAGCGCTGGTACAAGCGATTATTGATGAGCTGGGTGAAGCCACACCTATCAATGTACATTTCATTAAATTCAGTGAAATTGGTCAGTTACTGGGTGGCGCAATCTACCGTAACCAGTTACCGCAACGCGTTCAGGATGATTTGGCAGCTGTAGAAGCAGCGGATGCACTGATTGTCGGTACTCCAGTTTACCGCGCATCATTCACTGGCCTGTTCAAACACTTTTTCGACTTTGTAGAGCAAACGGCGCTGGTGGATGTTCCTGTTCTGTTAGCAGCATCCGGTGGCAGTGACCGTCATGCACTGGTGCTTGAACATCAATTACGTCCATTATTCAGCTTCTTTCAGGCACAAACATTACCAATTGGTGTATACGCAACGGATCGTGACTTCACACCTGAATATACCATTCACAGCGAACTGCTTCGCGCACGTATTACACTGGCTGTCGCACGTGCATTACCAATCCTGGAATGGGCACCCGCCAAAGGTCAACGTGCTGAAGTGATTAAAGAAAAGTCTCAACAAGCCAACCAGAACCTGGGCATCAATAAACAGATCGAACAGGAAGAAGTGCTGCCTTCAGCAGCAGTGCCTAGCCTGGATGCAGCAGAGTCCCGCTTACACAGCAAAAAAGCTCCAAAAACTCAAGTTGCTTAACGAAGAACTTCTTTAGAGGGTGAGAAGGATGTCAAATAATAAACATATTACTTTTGCATATTGGGTTCCAAATGTGAGCGGTGGTCTGGTGGTGAGTAACATCGAGCAGCGTACCGACTGGAGCTATGACTATAATGTACGTCTGGCACAGACAGCGGAAAAGGCTGGCTTTGACTATGCCCTGACCCAGATCCGTTTTACTGCGGGCTATAATGCAGAAAACCAGCATGAATCAGTCAGTTTTAGCCACGGTATTCTGGCCAAGACTGAACGTTTGAAAGTGATTGCAGCGATTCTACCGGGTCCATGGAAGCCAACACTAGCAGCTAAACAGCTGGCAACCATCGATCACCTGACCAATGGCCGTATTGCAATTAATGTGGTCAGTGGCTGGTTCCGCGGTGAGTTTGATGCGATTGGTGAAGAATGGCCGGAGCATGATCAGCGCTATGCCCGTTCAGAAGAGTTTATTCGCAGTTTGAAAGGTGTCTGGACTCAAAATCATTTCAGTTTTAATGGCAAGTACTACCAATTTAATGACTATAGCTTGAGTCCAAAACCGCTACAAAAACCGCATATTGAAATTTTCCAGGGAGGCAGCTCCCGCGCTGCACGCGATATGGCTTCACGTGTATCTGACTGGTACTTCACCAATGGCAACACACCTGAAGAACTGAAAAAACAGATTGACGATATCCGTGAAAAGGCCAAAGCCAACAATCACCAGGTGAAAATCGGTGTGAATGCCTTCGTTATTGCACGCGATACTGAGGAAGAAGCACAAGCTGTACTGCAGGAAATCATTGCCAAGGCCAATATCCAGGCAGTGAAATCTTTTAGTGATGCAACGCGGGAAGCAGGTGCAGCAACCGCAGAAGGTGAAGGTAACTGGGCCAAGTCTACTTTTGAAGATCTGGTTCAATACAATGATGGCTTCCGTACCAACCTGATTGGTACACCGCAGCAAATTGCTGAACGCATCATCGAACTGAAAAAAGTCGGTGTGGACCTAATTCTGTCTGGCTTCCTGCACTTTATTGAAGAAGTTGAATATTTTGGCCAAAAGGTATTGCCTTTGGTCCGTGAACTTGAGGCAAAGCAGGCAACAGCGGTGCCTCAAGAAGAAGCTGAGCTCGTATAAGTATTCCAATAAATCTCAGCGCTTTCCATTCACTCCCCTAAGGCTCGGCTTAGGGGATTTTTTTATCTGGGCAGAAAACCAGGCAGTACAGTACAACGCTAGCCGGATTCTGTATTCCTCCCTACAATGTGATGCAATTGCAAGAATAGATGTTTTAACTATGTATACCGGTATTGTCCAAGGCCTGGAAAAGGTCGTTGAAATTCGCAAAGGCAATGGCTTTGTTACGATCATTGTCAGTGATCAGCAAGGTTTCTTTGCAGATGTGTTTATTGGTGCCAGTGTCGCAGTAAATGGTGTTTGTCTGACCGTGACCACGATTGACCGCGAACAGCAACAGATTCATTTTGATATTTCTAATGTCACGCTTGAACTCACCACCTTAAAATCGCTTAAAGTCGGTGATGAAGTGAATATTGAACGTTCGGCAAAAGTCGGTACGGAAAATGGGGGTCATAATCTGTACGGGCATATTGAAGGCACAGCTCAAGTCACCCAGATCGAGCGTCGCGGTGAAACCCTACATATCGACCTGCAGATTCCAGCTGGCAATATCAAATACTTTTTCCTGAAAGGTTTTATCGGATTGAATGGCTGCAGTCTGACGGTGAACCGTGTCGATCGTGTCAAAAGTGAGATTTCGATTGACCTAATTCCAGAAACCCTACGCCTAACGACCTGGAAATCTGTTCAGGTTGGTGATGAAGTGAATTATGAAATTGACCAGATGACCCGAACTCTGGTAGATACGCTGGAAAATATCCATCTCGCCAAAGGCTAATACATTCAGAGCTGATAGTGACAAACTTCAGCTCCTATCACGTTAATATTTCTCTACTATTTCTGTTTGATCAGATTAGCTAGAATGCATGGCATCTTATTGATTTAGAAAACTATCATGCATCTGATCTGGTTCCGGAACGACTTACGCCTTCATGACCATGCTGCCTTATGGCATGCAGCACAAAGTAGGCAATGTCTGGCGCTGGTCATCCTGTCACCTGAACAATGGCAAATGCATCAGGATGCACCGATCAAGATCAACTTCTATCTGCGCCGGCTAAAAATCCTGAAACAGCAGCTAGAAGCATTGAATATCCCTCTACTAATTTTAAATATTCCACTCTGGAAAGATATTTCAGAGCAGCTCTTGGCACTGTGCCAGCAATTTCAGATCAGCACCGTGCACTGCAATATCGAAACCGGGCTTAATGAGCAGCAGCGTGATCAGGCTGTCGAGCAATTATTGCAACAGCATCAGATTAGTTGTGAATACTATGAAGATCGTACCCTGTTTCCTTTAGGTTCGATCCGCAATCAGAGCCAGCAGCCTTATCAGGTGTTTAGTGCATTTAAAAAGAAATGCTATGAACGACTGCTTATCGATGTGCCTTCCTGTTATCCAGATATTGAAGCACAGCCTAAGTTACAACTCGATCTTTCTCAGTTTAATTTTAATTTCGATAAATTTTCTGAGGCTTATCGGCCAGAAACAGCCAACCCGTATTGGCCAGTTGAAGATAAACACGCCTTTGAATTACTGAATGAATTTATCGCAGACCGGCTAAAGGATTATAAAACCGATCGCGATTTTCCAGCGATCGATGGTACCAGCCAGTTATCGCCGTATTTAAATATCGGTATTCTTTCAATCCGGGAGTGTGTGCAGGCTTTATTCACCTCTTCTCAAGGTTATTTCCAGCTTGAAGATGTCGGTCAGCAGACCTGGCTGGATGAACTGCTCTGGCGTGAATTTTACCAGCATACCCTGCACGATTTTCCTAAAGTGTCCAGACATCAGCCATTTAAGGAAAATACCAAGGCGATAGAATGGCGTGATGCTCCAGAAGATTTAGCTGCCTGGCAGCAAGGCTGGACGGGGATTCCGATTGTTGATGCCGGTATGCGCCAGCTGCTGGCAACTGGCTGGATGCATAACCGGGTACG